>CAZYBG010000155.1:0-5726 GCA_964645155.1 uncultured Rhodobacterales bacterium
CTCGAACTGGCCGGTATTCTCGGCGTTGATCCGGAAGTAGGTCGACAGCTCCATCGGGCAGCGCACCCCCGGCGGCACGTAGACGAACGAGCCGTCGGAGAAGACCGCGCTGTTCAGCGTGGCGAAGAAGTTGTCCGACTGCGGCACCACGCTGCCGAGATACTTCCTGACCAGGTCGGGATGCTCGCGCACGGCTTCGGAGATCGAGCAGAAGATCACGCCGGCCTTCGCCAGCTCGGCCTTGAAGGTGGTGCCGACGCTGACGCTGTCGAACACCGCGTCGACGGCCACCCGGCGGCCCTCGGCGGGCGCGTCCCCGGCGCCGTCGACCCCGGCCAGGATCATCTGCTCCTTCAGCGGGATGCCGAGCTTCTCGTAGGTGGCGAGCAGCTTGGGGTCGACCTCGTCCAGCGACTTCGGCTTGCCGGTCATGCTCTTCGGCTTGGCGTAGTAGTACTGGTCCTGGTAGTCGATGACCGGGTAGTTGACCATCGCCCAGCTCGGCTCGTCCATCTGCACCCAGCGGCGATAGGCGCCGAGGCGCCATTCGGTCATCCAGTCCGGCTCGCCGTTCTTCTCGGAGATCAGGCGCACGATGTCCTCGGAGACGCCCTTCGGGGCGAACTCCATCTCGATCTCCGTCTCCCAGCCGTACTTGTACTTGCCCATCGACTCGACGGTGCGGACCGTCTCGCGGTCGACGCCGTCGCGGATATCGGTGTCCAGAGCAGTCATCGTTCAAACCTTTTCTGTTCTGTCAGCCGGTTGCGGCACCAAGTTCATGCCGCGGCCGTCTGCCGTTTCCGCCATGCCGCACCCCACGCCTCGGCAAAGCGCGCGATCTCGTCCTCGGTCGTCGCCGGCCCGAGCGAGACGCGCACCGCCGACCGCGCCACCTCGGCGTCGAAGCCCATCGCGCGCAGCACCCGGCTTTCGCGCACCTTGCCCGACGAGCAGGCCGATCCCGCAGAGATCGCGAATCCCGCGAGGTCCATCTGCATCACCTGCGTCTCGCCCTTCCAGCCCGGCGCGGCGAAGCACGTGGTGTTGGGCAGGCGGTCCGCGCCTTTCCCGACAAAAATAGTCTCTCTTGCCGGCGCTTCCAGAGCGCTTTCTAGAATATCTCTAAGTTTTCCGACCCGGGCCCAGACCCCGGCCTCGAGATCGCGGATCGCGGCGGCGGCGGCCGCGCCGAACCCGGCGATCGCGGCGACGTTCTCGGTGCCCGAGCGGCGGCCCATCTCCTGCCCGCCGCCACGCGACAGGGGCGCGATGTCGAGGCCGTCGCGGACGATCAGCGCACCCGCGCCCCTCGGCCCGCCGAGCTTGTGCGCCGAAAGCACGGCAAGGTCGGCCCCGCTCCAGCCGAAGGCGAAGGGGATGCGGCCGACCGCCTGCGTCACGTCGAGCAGCAGCCGGTCGCACCGCGCCGCGCCATGCGGCCAGCGCCCGTCGACCCGCGCCGGCGGCGGGGTCACGATCCCGGTCTCGCCGTTGGCGAGCCCCATCGCCAGCACGTGACCCGCCGCCTCCGGAGCGGCCCCGGCCGGGCCGGGATCGTGATGCGCCCAGAGCGCGTCATGCGCGGTCGCCTCGACCACGACGCCCGCGGGCCACCGCGACAGCACTGCCGCCGCCTCGGTCGCGCCGCTGGTGAAGACCACCTCGGCCGGCTGGCAGCCGACCGCCGCCGCGACCTGTTCGCGGGCGCGCTCGACCAGCGCCCGCGCCGCCCGCCCCTCGGCATGGACCGACGAGGGGTTGCCGACGCGGTCGAGCGCGTCGAGCATCGCCGCCCGCGCCTCGGGCCGCAGCGGCGCAGTCGCGTTCCAGTCAAGATAAACCCGCCCGCTCACCCTGCTTCCCCGTCTCGCAAGTATCCTCGGGGGGCGGCCGGGCGCAGCCCGGACGGGGGGCAGACAGCCCCCCGCTTGCCCGGTGCGGCCCGGGCGCCCACGCCCACGCCCACGCTCACGCCTCGTCCACCACGGTGAACAGCACCGGCACCGCCGGACAGGGCGTCAGGTCGTTGCCGACCACGTCGCTCAGCCGGGTCTGGTGCAGGAACACGTAGACATGCGCGCTGAGACTCTCCCAGAGCCGGTTGGTCATGCTCTGCGCCCGCGTCCCGGAATGCGCGCCGGTCGCGCCCGCGCCCTCGTGCAGCGCGCTGACCGTCTCGTCGACCGCCTCCATGATCTCGCTGATCCGGATCTCCGCCGGCACGCGCGACAGCCGGTAGCCGCCGCCCGGGCCGCGCACCGAGTCCACCAGCCCGGCGCGGCGCAGCTTGACGAACAGCTGCTCCAGATACGGCAGCGAGATGTCCTGCCGCTTGGAGATTTCGGCCAGCGAAACCAGCGTGTCGCCCTGCTGGTCGGCCAGGTCGGCAAGCGCCACCATGGCGTAGCGGCCCTTCGTGCTGAGTTTCATGCCCTGCCCCCGCCAAATGCGCTGACTGCCGTTGACTGCCGTTGACCGGCCAATTACTTCCCAGTCCACCCGGCGGACCCGCCGGCGCTCCTTAGAACACTTCTAAGTTGCCCGAGCGAATTCGTCAAGAAACGCGGGCGGCGAACCGGAAAGAGGCGACATGCCCGAGGTGATCTTCCCCGGCCCGGAAGGGCGGCTCGAAGGACGCTACCACCCGCAGAAAGACCGCGACGCCCCGATCGCCATCGTGCTCCACCCGCATCCGCAGTTCGGCGGCACGATGAACAACCGCGTCGTCTACAACCTGCACTACGCCTTCTACAGCATGGGCTTCACCGTCCTGCGGTTCAACTTCCGCGGCGTCGGCCGCAGCCAGGGCGAGTACGACCAGGGCATCGGCGAGCTGTCGGACGCCGCCTCGGCGCTCGACTACCTGCAGTCGCTGAACCAGAACGCCAAGCACTGCTGGGTCGCGGGCTTCTCGTTCGGCGCCTGGATCGGCATGCAGCTCCTGATGCGCCGGCCCGAGATCTCGGGCTTCGTCTCGGTCGCGCCGCCGGCCAACATGTACGATTTCTCCTTCCTCGCCCCCTGCCCGGCCTCGGGTCTCATCATCAACGGCACCGCCGACCGGGTGGCGCCGCCGAAGGACGTGAAGGGCCTCGTCGACAAGCTGCACGAGCAGAAGGGCATCATCATCTCGCACAAGGTGGTCGAGGGCGCGGGGCACTTCTTCGAGGACCCGCACATGGAGACCCTGATCGCCGAGGTCGACGGCTATGTCCGGCGGCGCCTGACCGAGACCTCGCGCTGACCGTGCGGCGGCCACGGCCGGTCACCTTGGCGCGATCCGCCTGACACAGGGGTTGCGGCCGCCGTCCCGGCCCGCTCATGTCCCGGAGGGGGACGAGGGCGGAGGTCGCGGGATGCCGACGGAGAAGATCACGTTCGACGGCGCCTCCGGCGTGCCGCTGGCCGCGCGGCTCGACCTGCCCGAGGGCCCGCACCTCGCCACCGCGCTCTTCGCGCACTGCTTCACCTGCGGCAAGGACATCGCCGCGGCACGCCGCATCGCCGGCCGGCTGGCCCACATGGGCATCGCCGTGCTGCGGTTCGACTTCACCGGGCTCGGCCATTCGGGGGGCGAGTTCGCCAACACCACCTTCGCCTCGAACGTGGCCGACCTCGTCGCCGCCGCGGCGTGGCTCGAGGGCCGCGGCATGGCGCCCGCCCTCCTGATCGGCCACTCGCTGGGCGGGGCCGCGATCCTGAAGGCGGCGGCGCAGATTCCGTCGTCGAAGGCGGTCGCCACGATCGGCGCACCGTTCGAGCCCGGCCACGTCACCCACCATTTCGGCGACGCCGTGCCGCGGATCGAGGCCGACGGCAGCGCCGAGGTCACGCTGGCCGGGCGCAGCTTCCGGGTCGGGCGGGCGTTTCTCGACGACATCCGCGGCGCGTCCCTCGGGCCCGCCATCACCGGGCTCGGCCGCGCGCTCCTCGTCCTGCACGCGCCGCGCGACGCCACCGTCGGCATCGACAACGCGGCGCGCATCTTCATGGCGGCGCGGCACCCGAAGAGCTTCGTGACCCTCGACGACGCCGACCACCTGGTCAGCCGCGCGGCCGATGCCGATTACGCCGCCGAGGTCATCGCCGCCTGGTGCGGCCGCTACCTGGACCTCAGGCCGCCGGCGCCGCCGCCGGGCGCGCCCGAGGGGGTGATCCGGGTTTCCGAGGCCGATCCGGCGGGGTTCCTGCAGGATGTCCATGCCGGGCCCTGGCACCACGCACTTGCCGACGAACCGCTGTCCTACGGCGGCTCGAACCGCGGCATGACGCCCTACGGCTTCCTCGCCGCGGGCCTCGGCGCCTGCACCTCGATGACGATCCGGATGTATGCCCGGCGCAAGGGCTGGCCGCTGGCCCATGTCCGGGTCGATGTCACGCATGACAAGATGCACGCCCAGGACGCCGAGGCGGGCGGCACCGTCGACCGGTTCCTCCGGCGCATCACGCTCGAGGGATCGCTGTCGGCCGAGCAGCGCCTGAAGCTCGTCGAGATCGCCGGCAAGTGCCCGGTCCACCGCACGCTCGAGGCCGGGGCGCGGGTGGATACGGAACTGGCCGAGGCGCTCAGCCCGGTGCGGTGAAGCCGGCGGCCTTGTGGCTGCCGTCGCAGTAGGGCTTGTTGGCCGACTGCCCGCAGCGGCAGAGGAACACCTTCCTGACCCGGTTCACCGTCCGCCCGGTGCCGCTGACGATCTCGAGACTGCCGGCCGCAAGCAGCGGCCCGTTCTCCTGCGGCACGAGGTCGACGGGCCCGTTGCGGATCTCGAGCGGCTGGCTCTCGCGCGCCTCCGGCTCGCCCGTCGCGGCGAAGCCCGCCGCGGCGTGGCTGCCGTCGCACCAGGGCTTGGCCTTCGAGGCGCCGCAGCGGCAGAGCACCGCGCGCGGGCCCGGCTGCGGCGCGCCCTGCAGCGTAAGCTCGGCCTCGATCGCCAGCGGCCCGTTCTCCAGCACGCGGAGGGTGTTGACCAGGGGTGCGCCCTGCGCGTCCTCGCTGCCGTCGTTGCGCACCACCCGGATCGCGCCCGAGGGGCAGATCCGGCCGATATGCAGCACCGCCCCGGCCGGCGCGGCATCGGGGTGGATCCACTCGCCGCTGACGCCCGGCACGAACACGTCCGGCCGCCCGAGCACGCAGCGCCGCGCATGGATGCAGCGACGGCTGTCGAACGTCACCGTGACCTCGCGGCCCTTCACCACCTGGATCGCCATCTGCAGTCCCCCCTTTGTCCTCTGCCGTCGCCGCGCGAGGCCGGCCCGCTCGCGTCAGGCTCCGCGCCCCGCGGCCGCGGGCTCAGGCGCTCAGCCGCTTCGGCCGCCGGCCCTCGGCCCAGTCGGCGACCGCGTGCCCGAACGCCTCGAACAGCGGCCGCGACACCGGGTCGTTCGCTGCGTTCCACTCCGGGTGCCACTGCACCGACAGCGTGAAGCCCGCCGCGCCCTCGACGAAGATCGCTTCGGGCGTGCCGTCGGGCGCCCAGCCCTCGACCACGACGCGCTTGCCGGGGCATTTGATGCCCTGACCGTGCAGCGTGTTCGTCATCACCTCCTCGGCGCCGAACAGGCGGTGGAACACCCCGCCGCGGGCGAAGCGCACCGGGTGACGCAGCGCGAACTTCTCCTCCAGCGTGCCGTCCGGCGGCATCCGGTGGTTCATCCGCCCCGGCAGATCGCGGATTTCCGGGTGAAGCGTGCCGCCGAGGGCCACGTTGACCTCTTGAAAG
>CAZYBG010000156.1:0-5687 GCA_964645155.1 uncultured Rhodobacterales bacterium
GGTAGAGCGCTTCGTTCACATCGAAGATGTCGGCGGTTCGAATCCGTCATCGCCCACCACCCGCCCTGGTGACGCCGACTGCCGGGCGCGCCACTCGACGCCGCGGCCTCAGCGCTTCAGGATCTCCAGCACGTTGGCATAGTCGTCGGTCCAGGGGCGGCGGCCGTCGCTTTCAAGCCCGTGCCAGCCGGCCGCCGGCGAGAACGGGGCGAGCGCCGCCGGATCGGCCGACAGGACGATGGCGAGGGTTGGCCGGTCGCCGTCGGCCAGCGCCTCGCCGTTCAGCCCGTGCGCCCGCACCCGCGCCTCGAGGCCGAGGAGGGCCGCGCTGCGCGCGATCGGGCGGGGCACGTCGAAGTAGCGGTTCGAGGCGTGGTAGACGAGAAGCCCCCCCGGCGCGAGCCGGCGGAGGTAAAGCTCCATCGCCTCGGTCGTGGTCAGGTGGACCGGGATCGAATCCGAGCTGAAGGCGTCGATCACCAGCACGTCGAACCTCGGGCCGTCCTGCCGGTCGAGCACGATCCGCGCGTCGCCGAGATGGGTCGGCGCGTCGGGCGCGCAGGTCGGGACGAACGTGAAGAGCGCGGGGTCGCGGGCGATCGCATCGACCTTCGCGTCGATCTCGTAGAAGTGCCAGTCCTGCCCCGGTCGGCGGTAGCAGGCGAGCGCCCCGACCCCGAGGCCGACGACGCCCACCGCCCGCGCCGCCCGCCCGCGCGGCGAGGCCAGCACCTCGCCCAGGGGCCCGTCGGGGTGGTAGTAGAGAAGCGGCTGCGGCAGCGGGCGCGGCGTGCCGCCGGCCAGGTCGGCCAGCCGCTGTGCGCCGTGCACGGTGGTGCCGTTCATGTAGTAGCGCAGGCCGTCGCGCTCGATCACGCTGTGCGCGCCGAAGAAGCTGCGGTCGCGCAGGATCGCGTCGTTGCGTTCGAAATGCGCGGCGATGCCGAGAAAGCCCACGGCGCCCACCGCCGCCGCGAGCCCGCGCGCCCGCAGCGCCCAGAGCCCGGCCGCGAGCGCGGCGCCGGCCGCGACGACGGTGAGGCCGAACGGAACCGCGGGCTCGATCAGCGCGCCCAGGGTCAGGAACGCCGGTGCCAGCGCCGCGAGCGCGATGCCGAGCGCGATGTCGCGCGGCGCGATCCGCACCCCGGCGGGGACGAGGAGCAGCGCGGCCAGCGCCACGGTGATCCGCAGCTCGTGGAAATCGTCGAAGACGACCGGCGCCAGGATCGAGTTGAAGACCCCGCCGAGGGCGCCGCCCACCGACATGACCACGTAGAAGAGCGTCAGCTGCCCCGGCCCGGGGCGGAGCGCGTAGAGCGCCCGGTGGCCCGCCAGCGCGACGACGAAGAACGCGACGAGCAGGATCGCGCAGCTGGTCCAGGACAGCGTCGGCGCGCCCAGCCGGCTGGCGATCGTCACCAGCGCGGCCAGGCCGAGGCAGAAGCCGAGCCGCAGGGCGCGGTCGCCGTAGGGCGGCCGGTTGGTGAAGGCGAGCACGAAGGTGAGAAGGTAGAGCGCGAGCGGCACGACCCAGACGAGCGGGAACGAGCCGAGGTCGGTGCTGATCTTGGCGGTCACGCCGAGGAGCAGCGAGGACGGCACGAAGGCGAGGACCAGCCATTGCGCGATCCGCCCGGCGCGCACCGGTACGGGCGCCGCTGCCGGCGCCTCGGGCCCGGCGGCGCGCGCCCGGCGCGGTGCCGCAATGACGGCGCAGGCCGCAAGCAGGCCACCGAGCGCAACGAAGCCCGCCGCCCATCCGGCGCCGATCTGCCGCATGCCGAACAGCGGCTCGGCCGCCAGCGGGAAGGCGAGGAGCGCGAGCAGCGAGCCGAGGTTGCTCGCCCCGTAGAGGAAGTAGGGGTCCTCCGCCGATGCCCCGCCGCTGCGCCGGTACCAGGCCTGCAGGAGCGGGGCGTTCGCCGACAGCACGGCGAAGGGCAGCCCGACGCCGAGCGCGTAGAGCGCCAGCGTCTGCGCGACGGTCGAGCCGGTCGCGTCGTAGCGCCAGCCCTCGGGGATGCCGAGCGGCAGGAACAGCAGCGCCGCCGCCCAGAGCGCGAGGTGAATGCCCGCCTGCGCCGCCACGCTCGGCAGGCGGACGAGCAGGTGGGCATAGAGATAGCCCGCCAGCAGCACCGACTGGAAGAACAGCATCGCCGTCGTCCAGACCGCCGGCGCGCCGCCGATCTGCGGCAGGACGATTCGGGTGAAGAGCGGCTGCACGAAGAACAGCAGCGCCGCGCTGCTGAAGATCGTCAGCGTGAACACCGCCGGGGCGAGGGCGGTGGCGCGGCGCGAGAGGGGATCGGCGCTGGCAGTCATCGGGCGTTCCGTCCGGGGGGGCCCACAGATGGCCACGATCGCCCAGCCTAACGACGAATGCGGCCAGACTGTGGCCCAATCCACCACCGACGCGCAGGACTGTTGACCTGGCGCGAACGCGAGACGCCGCGGCAGGATTGCAGAGCGGCCGGGCGCGAGGTAACCAGCGGCGCACGGGTGATTAGCTCAGCTGGTAGAGCGTCTCGCTTACACCGAGAATGTCGGCGGTTCGAGCCCGTCATCACCCACCACCTGCACCCGCCGCCGTTCTTGCGGCTTTACATTGCCGCTGCCCGCTGTAGTTTCTGGCGCCTGGGGGCACGACAGTTGCGCATGGGCCCGGGGGGCCCCGCGCATCACGACGAAGGGAACGTGATGGCGAATGTCTCCAAGCCGCGGCCCGGCCTCGTGCCGGTCGCGATGACGCCGGCGGAGGTCGGCGGTACTCCCGCTTCCGCCGCGCCGCGTCCGCCCGCCCATCTGGGGCTGCGCCGCGCCGCCGAGATCGTCGAGGGCGCCGCCTACGACCTCGCCGGCCGTGAATCGCCGGTCTTCATCTCGCGCCTGATCGAGATCGCGGCCGAGCTCGACCGGCATGCGCGGAGCGGGCCGACCGCCGGCGCGACGCTTCTGGAACTCGCACGGCCGCTGTCGCGCCACGGCCTCGACTGAGCCCGGCGGGTCCCGGGCGGGTCTGGGTCCGGGCCCGCGCAGCACGCTCCCGCATGACGGCACAGCCGCTGTGCGGCCCTCGCACCGGGGGAAGGGGCACCTTATCTGCCGTCCGCGAAACATGCGGCGGAAGGAACGTGCCATGAGCTGGAACCCTGCACTCGACCCGGACTGCCCGACCGGCGACGCAGTTGACGCCATCGAGACGGTCATCGTCCCGCGGGCGCGCGACCTCGGCGGGTTCGAGGTGCGCCGCGCGCTTCCGGCGCCGAAGCGGCAGATGGTCGGGCCGTTCATCTTCTTCGACCAGATGGGCCCGGCCGAGTTCGTGACCGGGCAGGGGATCGACGTGCGCCCGCACCCCCATATCGGGCTTGCCACCGTCACCTATCTCTACCGCGGGCGGATGCATCACCGCGACAGCCTGGGCACCGACCAGTGGATCGAGCCCGGCGCGGTGAACTGGATGGTGGCGGGTCACGGCATCACCCATTCCGAGCGGACCGACGGCGCGGCGCGGGCCGCGCCGATGAGCCTCTTCGGCATCCAGACCTGGGTGGCGCTGCCCGCCGGCGCCGAGGACGGCGCCGCGGCGTTCGAGCACGCCGCCGCCGATGCGCTGCCGGTGCTCGAGGGCGAGGGCAAGCAGGTCCGCCTGATCCTCGGGGCCGCCTGGGGCGCCCGGGCGCCGGTCAGCGTCGCCTCCGAGACGTTCTACGCCGATGCCGTCCTTGCCCCCGGCGCCGCGATCCCGCTGCCGGACGACCACGAGGACCGCGGCGCCTATGTCGTCGAGGGCGAGGTGTCGGTCGCGGGCGAGCGCTTCGAGGCCGGCCGCATGATGGTGTTCCGCCCGGGCGACGGGGTCAGCCTCCGGGCCGGGCCGCAGGGCGCGCGGCTGATGCTCCTCGGCGGCGCGACGCTGGAGGGGCCGCGCTACATCTGGTGGAACTTCGTCGCCTCGTCGCGCGAGCGGATCGAGGCGGCGAAGGAGGCCTGGCGCGGCGGCGACTGGTCGCAAGGCCGCTTCCGCCTGCCGCCCGGCGACGACCGGAAGTTCATTCCCTTGCCGGAGCGCTAGCGGCTATTCCGCCGCGCTGGCCGGGGCGTCGGCCGGCGCGCCTGCCGGTGCCTGGAGCGCGTTGTGGAACCGCATCCCGAACGCCTTCAGGGCCGCGTCGAGGCGCGGATCGTCCGACAGCGTGCCGGCGCAGACGAGGCGGATCCGCCGCGCCTTGCGCTCGAGGACCGCCTGGGCGAGGGCCGGCGGCAGCAGCCCGGCAGCGGCGCAGGCAGCGCCCCAGGCGAGCGTGAGCGAGGGGTGCGGGCGGTCGTTCTCCTCGCACCAGGCATGCTCGAAGAGCGTCATGATGTAGTCGAGCACCGCCTTCTCGGGGTGCCGCCGGTCCGGCTTGTAGGGCGAGCGGAAGACATCGGTGACCAGCTCGTAGGACGGCCAGTAGGTCAGCACGCCCTCATGCGCGACCTCGCGCACCACCTCGTCGATGGCGACCCGCAGAACCGCCTTCGACACCGCGTTCGAGGTGATGCAGGAATTGCCGCGGAACGTCGCGATCAGCGGGATCGGCGAGAGCGTGAACAGGACCTTCGCGTCCGGCCGGTGCTTGCGGATCAGCTCGTAGATGGCGCGCAGGTTGTCGCGGTTCTCCTCGACCGTGCTCACGCGGAAGCGGTGCCGCGCGGGGTCGTAGACGTCCTTGGGGATGGTGCGCCAGAACACCTCGCCGGTCGGCTCGTCGTACCACACCTCGGAAAGGCCGAAGGTCAGGATGAAAAAGTCGGTGGCGTCGAAGATCCGCCGGGTCTCGGCCTGCACGGCAGGGTCGTAGCCGTAGTCCTCGGCGTTGTAGCCGTGCCAGAGCGGCTGGTCGAAGCGCCGCCCCTCCCACGCCCATTCGAACTGCTGGCGGATGACGAACGAGTTCACCATGCCCTCGCCGCAGGCGACGACATAGGCGCGCTTGGCGTCCTCGGCCTTGTTGAGCACCCGGTAGTGCCGCGAGGACAGCCATTCCGAGATGTTGGCCGCGAAACACGAGCCGAAGGCGGTCACCTGGGTGTCCGGCCGGATGACCGGCCGCTCGGGTACCCAGCCCTTCAGGACGAACTTCTGCATCGCCTCGGGCTCGAACAGCTGCGCGAGCGTCGGGTTGAAGTTGGTGTGCTCGCCCCGGAACCAGGTGCGGAACTCGCGCGAGTGGCGCGTCGTGGTCTGGAACTGCAGGTGGCCGGTGCCGGATTTCGACCGGCGCACGGTGCTGCCGGCGGCGGTCTCGTCCGCCGCGTCGGACCCCGCCCCGTCGAACTCCGTCTCGTCGCGACCTTCGTCGTCGTCCGGCGCCTCGCCCGCCATCGCTTCCGCTCCCTGACTTCCGCTGCCCGGCCCATGCGCCGGGCCCATGTTCCGGGCCCATGCGCGGCGGCGGCCGGCGCGCCGGCGCCACTATAGGTGTGACGGCGCGAAGGACGCAACACGCGGGCGGCGAAAGTAAGGCGGCCATCGGCCGAAACGCGGCCGGGGGGCGCTTGACGGGGGCGGGGGGCGCTTGACGGGGGCGGGGCGGGTGCTTATTACCGCAGGGCGTTCGGGCAAGGCCGCCCGGGCGGGCAGATGCGCGGTTGTAGCTCAGTCGGTTAGAGTACCGGCCTGTCACGCCGGGGGTCGC
>CAZYBG010000157.1:0-5631 GCA_964645155.1 uncultured Rhodobacterales bacterium
ATTGCGACTTCTCCTTCCACATGGCGATCACCTGGTGGGGGGAGCGGGTTTTCGACGACATGCCGAAGATCACCGCCGCCGGCATCAACACCTTCAAGCATTTCATGGCCTACAAGGGCGCGCTGATGGTGAACGACGACGAGATGTTCGCCTCGTTTCGCCGCTGCGCCGAACTGGGCGCCATCCCGCTGGTCCATGCCGAGAACGGCGACGTGGTGGCCGAACTGCAGCGCCGCCTGATCGAGGAGGGCAATACCGGCCCCGAGGCGCATGCCTATTCCCGCCCGCCCGAGGTCGAGGGCGAGGCGACGAACCGCGCCATCATGATCGCCGACATGGCGGGCGTGCCGGTCTACATCGTGCACACCTCTTGCGAGGAGGCCCACGAGGCGATCCGCCGCGCGCGGATGCTGGGGAAGCGCGTCTGGGGCGAGCCCTTGATCCAGCACCTGACGCTGGACGAGGGCGAGTACATGAACAAGGACTGGGACCACGCGGCGCGCAGGGTGATGAGCCCGCCGTTCCGGAACCGCAAGCACCAGGATTCACTCTGGGCGGGGCTGGCGAGCGGGTCTCTCAGCGTCGTCGCCACCGACCACTGCGCCTTCACCACCGTGCAGAAGCGCCATGGCATCGGCGACTTCACCAGAATCCCGAACGGAACGGGGGGCCTCGAGGACCGGATGCCGATGCTCTGGACGCACGGCGTGAACACTGGGCGGATCACGATGAACGAGTTTGTCGCCGTCACATCAACGAACATCGCCAAGATATTGAACATATACCCGAAAAAGGGGGCGGTGCTGGTCGGGGCCGATGCCGATCTCGTGGTCTGGGACCCGGCGAAGGAGAAGACGATCAGCGCCGCGACGCAGCAGTCGGCGATCGACTACAACGTGTTCGAAGGCAAGCAGGTGAAGGGCCTGCCGCGCTTCACCCTGACCCGCGGCAAGGTCGCCATCCATGGCGGCGAGGTGCGGACCGAGGAGGGCCACGGCCAGTTCGTGGCGCGCGAGCCGATGGGCGCGGTGAACCGGGCACTGTCGACCTGGAAGGAGCTGACCGCGCCGCGCAAGGTCGAGCGCGGCGGCATTCCGGCGAGCGGGGTGTGATGTCAGGCGGGGACCAACCCGTCCAGTTCCGGCAGCAGCACCACGCTTTCCTGCTCGCTCGGGTCGGTGCGGCTGATCACCGCGGTGGCGGGGCCCGGCCCGGGATTGAACGGCAGGTGGGGCGTGTCGGCAGGGATGTAGAGCAGATCGCCGGCCGCGACCTCCATGCGGTGTTCGAGGGCGTCGCCCCAGTACATCACCGTGACGCCCTCCAGCATGTAGATCGCCGTCTCGTGCGTCGCATGCTTGTGGGCGCGGGCGCGGCCTCCGGGCGGGATGGTGAGCAGGTGCATGCAGATCCCGGTGCTGCCGACCGTCTCGGCGGCGATGCCGGCGTTGTAGGTAAAACCCTGTTTGCCGTCGAAGGTGTCGGTCGGGCGCAATTTGCAGCAGATGGACATGGAATGCTCCTTTCGGAAAAGACAATGCGGCGGCTCTACCACGAGTCGCGGGCAGGTTCGAGACGGTCCCGCACACCGGTGAAGGCATGAAGCAGACACCGACTCCTGCCGCCCCGGTGATCGCGGCGGAGGGCCTGCACCTGGTGTTCCAGACGGCGGACGGGCCGGTGCAGGCCCTGCAGGACGTGAGCCTGACCGTCGCGCGCGGCGAGTTCGTCAGCTTCATCGGCCCCTCGGGCTGCGGCAAGACGACCTTCCTGCGCTGCGTCGCGGCGCTGGAGGAGCCGACGGAAGGAACGCTCACCGTCAACGGCATGTCTCCCGACGAGGCCCGCAGGGCGCGAGCCTACGGCTACGTGTTCCAGGCGGCCGGCCTCTACCCGTGGCGGACGATTGCGGGAAATGTGAAACTTCCGCTGGAGATAATGGGCTATTCGAAAGCCGAGCAGGAGAGCCGTGTCGCGAAAGTGCTGGAGCTGGTCGAGCTGGGCGGCTTCGGCAACAAGTTCCCCTGGCAGCTTTCCGGCGGCATGCAGCAGCGGGCCAGCATCGCCCGGGCGCTGGCCTTCGATGCCGACATCCTGCTGATGGACGAGCCGTTCGGCGCGCTGGACGAGATCGTGCGCGACCGGCTGAACGAGGAGCTGCTCAGGCTCTGGAATGCGACCGGCAAGACCATCCTCTTCGTCACCCACTCGATTCCCGAGGCTGTCTACCTGTCCACCCGCATCGTCGTGATGAGCCCGCGGCCGGGGCGGATCACCGACGTGATCGAGAGCCCGCTGCCGCGGGAGCGCCCGCTCGACATCCGCGACAGCCGGGAGTTCCTGCAGCTTGCCCACCGGGTCCGCGAGGGGCTGAGGGCGGGGCATGCCTATGACGAGTGAGCCGGCACAGGCCGTACACATCGTGTACACCGCCTGTACACCGCGGCACCGGTGGCGCCCGTGACCCGCCCGTACCCGCCCGTGACCCGCCTTGTCCCCATCCTCGCCGTCCTCGGCGCCATTCTGGTGCTCTGGTACGTCGGCAGCGTCCTTCTCAACGCGCAGTGGACCATCGACCAGGCGGCCCGCGCCGGGCAGGAGGTGACCTTCGCAGAGATCGCGCGCGACGCGATGAGCCAGCGCCGGCCGATGCTGCCGCCGCCGCACCAGGTGGCCGCCGCGCTGTGGGAGGGGGTCGCGGCCGAGCCCGTCACCTCCAAGCGCAGCCTCGTCTACCATTCCTGGGTGACGGTCGAGGCGACGCTCTCGGGCTTTCTCCTCGGCATCGCGGTGGGCGTGCTGATGGCGGTCGGGATCGTCTACTTCCGCGTCATCGACCTGTCGCTGATGCCCTGGGCGGTGATCTCGCAGACCATCCCCATCGTGGCACTGGCGCCGATGATCGTGGTGCTGTCGAACTCGCTCGGCCTCGGCGAGCGGCTGGGGGTCGAGAACCGGCTGGTCTCCAAGACGCTGATCGCCGCCTATCTCAGCTTCTTCCCGGTCCTCGTCGGCATGGTGAAGGGCCTGAGGAGCCCCGACGCGATGCAGCTCGACCTGCTGTCGACCTATGGCGCGAGGGGGCTGCAGAGCTTCCTCAAGCTGCGCCTGCCGGCCTCGGTCCCCTACCTCTTCGCCTCGCTCAAGGTGGCGATCGCGGCGGCGCTGGTCGGCGCCATCGTGGGGGAACTCCCCACCGGCGCGGTCGAGGGCCTCGGCGCGCGGATGCTGGTGGCGAGCCAGTTCGGCCAGCCGCTCCTGATGTGGGCCGCGCTGTTCGCGGCGGCGCTGGTCGCGGGGCTCCTCATCCTCGGCGTCGGCGCGCTGGAGCGGGCGGTGGCGCGGCGCATGGGGGCGAGGGCATGAGTGGGGCGGGGCCGCAGCAGGGCTGGCTGCTTGCCGCCGTCGCCGGCTGGCTCGCGCTCTGGGCGCTGAACGTGATCCTCGCGCGGCGGCCGGAGCCGCCGGTCCGCGCGCTCATCCCGGTGCTCTTCGGCCTCGCCGTCCTCGTGCTCTGGGAAGGCGTGGTGCGCGCCTTCGCAGTCCCCGAGGTCATCCTGCCCCCGCCCTCGACCATCGGCCGCACCATCGCCGGCAGCACCGGCCTGCTATGGTCGGACTTCGTGCAGACCATCCTCAAGGGCGCGGTGCCGGGCTTCTTCCTCGGTTCCGGCGCGGCGGTCCTGACGGCGATCCTGATCGACCGCTCGCCGTTCCTGACCCGCGGCCTCCTGCCCGTCGGCAACTTCGTCGCGGCACTTCCCATCGTCGGGATCGCGCCGATCATGGTCACCTGGTTCGGCTTCGGCTGGGAGAGCAAGGCCGCGGTGGTCTGCGCGATGGTGTTCTTCCCGGTCCTCGTCAACGCGGTCGCCGGCCTCGCCTCGGCCGAGCGGATGCAACGCGACCTGATGCGGACCTGGGGCGCCTCGTACGGGCAGACGCTGCTTCGCCTGCGCCTGCCGGCGGCCATGCCCTTCATCTTCAACGGGCTCAAGATTTCGACCACGCTGGCGCTGATCGGGGCCATCGTCGCCGAGTTCTTCGGCTCGCCCACGCGCGGCATGGGCTTCCGCATCTCGACCGCCGTCGGCTCGCTTGCGCTGCCGCTGGTCTGGGCGCAGATTGCCGTCGCGGCGCTTGCGGGGACGGTGTTCTTCGGCCTCGTGACGCTGATCGAACTGCGTGTGACGTTCTGGCATCCGTCGCACAGGGGACGGGATCGGGGACAAAGATGACAACAAGGAGGTACGAGACCATGAAAAGGACCATCGCTGGCGCCGCGCTCGCGGCGCTCGCCGCGTCCGGCGCGTGGGCGCAGGACAGCGTGCGGCTGCAGCTCAAATGGGTGACGCAGGCGCAGTTCGCCGGCTACTACGTGGCCGAGGCCAAGGGCTTCTACGACGAGGAAAACCTCGACGTGACGATCTTGCCCGGCGGCCCCGACATCGCGCCCGAGCAGGTGATCGCCGGCGGCGGCGCCGACGTCATCACCACCTGGATGCCCGCCGCGCTGGCGGCGCGGGAGCGTGGCGTGCCGCTCGTCAACATCGCGCAGCCGTTCAAGAACCAGGGCCTGAGCTTCGTCTGCCGCAAGGACATGGGCGTCGAGTCGACCGACGACTTCCCGGGCAAGACGCTGGGCGTCTGGTTCTTCGGCAACGAATATCCGTTCTACGCCTGGATGGCGGCCCTCGGCCTTGCCACCGACGGCAGCGAGGGCGGGGTGACGGTGCTGAAGCAGGCCTTCGACGTCGAGGCGCTGCTGAACGGCGAGGCCGCCTGCATCAGCGTGATGACCTACAACGAATACGGCCAGGTGCTCGATGCCGGCCTCACCGCCGACCAGCTCACCTTCTTCAGCTATGCCGACCAGGGCGTGAAGGTCATGGAGGACGGCCTCTACGTCCTCGAGGAGAGCTTGGCCGACCCGGCCTTCGCCGAACGGATGGTGCGCTTCGTGCGTGCCAGCATGAAGGGCTGGAAATACGCCGAGGAGAACCCCGGGGAAGCGGCGCAGATCGTCGTCGACGCCGACCAGACGGGCCTGCAGACGCTCGAGCACCAGACCTACATGATGGGCGAGATCGCCAAGCTGACCGCCGGCTCGACCGGCGCGCTCGACGCCGCCGACTTCGACGCCACGGTCGAGGCACTGCTTGCCGCCGTGTCGCCGGAGAACCCGGCGATCACCAAGGCGCCGGAGGGCACCGCCTGGACGGCGGAGATCACCGACGCCGCCCTGGCGCAGTGACCTGCGGGACGGATGAGGGGGGGCGCCCGGATCGGGGCGCGCCTTTCTCGCTTCTGTAAAGCAGTTCTGTAAAGCGGCGGGCAACCCTTTTCCCCGGAACCGGTTTTTGGTAAACTTGCCGCAGAGGCCGCAGCGAGGAAGGCGATGCCCCGGGTTGCGCTCAGCGGCAGCCGCATCCGCGAACGGCGCCTCGCGGCCGGTCTGCGGCAGGGCGATGTCGCGCGCGCGGCGGGCATCTCGGCCTCGTACCTGAACCTGATCGAGCACAACCGGCGACGCATCGGCGGCAAGCGTCTCGCCGATCTCGCCCGCGCGCTCGGCTGTGCGCCCGAGGCGCTGACCGAGGGCGGCGAGGCGGCGCTGATCGCGGCGCTGCG
>CAZYBG010000158.1:0-5631 GCA_964645155.1 uncultured Rhodobacterales bacterium
GAACGGCGACCTCTCCACCGTGATGAGCCCGCGGACCGTCATCGCCTGGGCGCAGAACGCCGAGATCTTCCGCGACCTCGGCTACGCCTTCCGGCTGACCTTCCTCAACAAGTGCGACGAGCTCGAGCGGCAGACGGTGGCCGAGTTCTACCAGCGCTGCTTCGACGAGGAACTTCCCGAAAGCGCGGCGGCGCAGGCGATGCGGTGAGGGATCGGCACACAAACGGGGCCGCAGAAGACAGACGGCGTGCGGCGCTCGAAGAAAGCGCCGGACAAGCCGTGCAGCGGTGGTTGCGCCGCTAAATGACCAAGCCCACCGACAACCCTGCCGACCCGTTCAAGAAGGCGCTGGCCGAGGCCACCAAGGTCATGGCCGACGACGCCGACCTGACGGTGACCTATTCGGTCGACCCACCGGGGATGACCCCGGATTCGGTGCGCCTGCCGCAGGTCTCGCGCCGGATGACGCGGGACGAGGTGCTGATCGCGCGCGGAACTGCGGATGCCTTCGCGCTGCGCCACAAGTTCCACGACGCGAAGGTCAATGCCCGCTACGAGCCGCAGGGCCAGATGGCGCGCGACCTCTACGACGCGATGGAGACGGCGCGCTGCGAGGCAATGGGCGCGCGCGAGATGCCGGGCACGGCGGGCAACATCGACGCCAAGATCGGCGCCGAGGCCGAGCGCAAGGGCTACGGCCAGATCCGCGAGCGCGCCGAGGCGCCGCTGGCGCAGGCGGCTGGCTATCTTGTCCGCCAGATCGCGACCGGGCGCGACCTGCCCCGGGCCGCCGCCAATGTCGCGGAGCTCTGGCGCGGCTTCATCGAGAGCGCCGCGGCCGGCACGCTCCAGGGCGTCGAGGGCAGCCTGGCCGACCAGGCCGCCTTCGCCCGTCTCGCCCGGCGGGTGATCCAGGATCTGGGCTACGGCGACCAGCTCGGCGACGACCCCGATGCCGAGGACGAGAGCGAGGGCGACAACGAGCAGGAGGAGAAGGACGAGGAGAGCCCCGACAGCTCCGGCGACGACGAGGCCGACCAGGACGAGGCCGAGACCGACCCCGACGACACGCAGCAGAGCGAGGAGTCGAGCCAGGCGCAGGTCACCGTCGACGACATGGCCGATGTCGAGTTCGACGAGGACGCCGAGATGCCCGAGGGCGAGGCGCCGCTCGAGCCGCCGCCGCCTGCCCCGCATTCCGATGCCGACCCGAACTACGAGGTCTACGCCAGCGCGTTCGACGAGGAGATCGCGGCCGAGGACCTCGCCGAGCCGGCCGAGCTGGAGCGGCTGCGCGCCTATCTCGACCAGCAGCTCGAACCGCTGAAGGGCGCTGTCGGGCGGCTTGCCAACAAGCTGCAGCGCCGGCTCCAGGCGCAGCAGAGCCGGAGCTGGGAGTTCGACCGCGAGGAAGGTATCCTCGATGCCGGCCGGCTTGCCCGCGTGGTCGCGAACCCGACCACGCCGCTGTCCTTCAAGGTGGAGAAGGATACCGAGTTCCGCGATACGATCGTGACGCTTCTCCTCGACAACTCGGGCTCGATGCGAGGGCGTCCGATCTCGATCGCCGCGATCTGCGCCGACGTGCTGGCGCGCACGCTCGAGCGCTGCGACGTGAAGGTCGAGATCCTCGGCTTCACCACGCGCGCCTGGAAGGGCGGGCAGAGCCGCGAGGCCTGGCTGCAGGCCGGGCGGCCGCTGACGCCCGGGCGGCTGAACGACCTGCGCCACATCGTCTACAAGAGTGCCGACGCGCCCTGGCGGCGGGTGCGCGACAATCTGGGCCTGATGATGAAGGAGGGGCTCCTGAAGGAGAACATCGACGGCGAGGCGCTGGAATGGGCGCATCGCCGGATGACCCGCCGCCCCGAGGCGCGCAAGATCCTGATGGTGATCTCGGACGGCGCGCCGGTCGACGATTCCACGCTCAGCGTGAACCCCGCGAACTACCTCGAGAAGCACCTGCGCGACGTGATCGCCATGGTCGAGAAGCGCAAGGCGGTGGAGCTGATCGCGATCGGCATCGGCCACGACGTGACGCGCTACTACCAGCGCGCGGTGACGATCACCGATGTCGAGCAGCTTGCCGGCGCGATGACCGAGCAGCTGGCCAGCCTGTTCGACGCCGATCCGCGGGCGCGGGCGCGGTTCCTCGGCATCGGCAGGGTCGCGGCGCGGTAGGCCGGTGGAGCCCCGGCCCCGCCTTCTCAATGTCGGCGGCGGGCCTGCCGGCATCGCGGTCCCGCCATGGTATGCCGGCTTCGAGCACCTGCGGCTCGACATCGACCCCGCCGCGCGGCCGGACATCCTCTGCGATGCGCGACGGCTCGACATCCTGCCCGGCGGCGGGTTCGACGCGATCTACTGCTCGCACAATCTGGAGCACTACCATGCGCACGAGGTGGCGCAGGTGCTCGCCGGCTTCCTGCACATGCTGAAGCCGGACGGCTTCGCAGAGATCAGGGTGCCGGACCTCGAGGCGGTGGCGCGGATCTGGGTCGAGCGCGGGATGGACATCGAGGACACGCTCTATACCTCGCCGATGGGGCCGGTCCGGCTGCGCGACGTGTTCTACGGCTACGGACCGCAGATCGAGCGGTCCGGACAGGACTTCTACGCCCACCGCACCGGCTTCACCCAACGCTCGCTTGCCGGCGCGCTGACCGCGGCGGGCTTTCACACCATCGTCCGCCGGCCGGGCCGCGCCTTCGAGCTGCACGTGGCGGCGTTCCGCGCCGCGCCCGGCACCCGGCAGCGGGCGACCCTCGGCCTCCGCCTCGCGCCGTCCTGAACCACCCGGCATTGTGAGCGGGCGCGACGCGGTGCTATGCCCGGCCGACCGACCCCGCCCGCAGGAGGCGCCATGTTCCAGAGCTTCGAGCCGACGACCCGCCCCGAGCAGGGGCCGCCGCGGCTGGCGCAGCTGCGCGAGGCGCTGCGCAGGGCGGGGCATGACGGCTTCCTCGTGCCGCGCGCGGATGCGCACCAGGGCGAATACGTGGCGCCGGCCGACGAGCGGCTGTCCTGGCTGACCGGCTTCACCGGCTCGGCCGGCCTCTGCGCCGTCCTCGCCGACCGGGCGGCGATCTTCGTCGACGGCCGCTACCGCGTGCAGGTCAAGGCGCAGGTCGATACCGCCGTCTTCACGCCGGTCAACTGGCCCGAGACGAAGCCGGGCGAGTGGCTGCGCGCCGGGCTGCCCGCCGGCGGCCGGGTCGGCTACGACCCCTGGCTCCACACCGCCGAGGAGATCGCGACGATCGAGAAGGCGCTGGCGGGAAGCGGCGTGACCCTCGCCGCCACGGCGAACTTCGTCGACGCGATCTGGGACGACCGGCCGGCCCCGCCGCGGGAGCCCGTCGAGATCTTCCCCGAGGCGATCGCGGGCCTGTCCGCCGCCGCCAAGCGCGCCGCGGCGGCCGAGGCGCTTAAGACCGCCGGCCAGTCGGCGGCGGTGCTGACCCTGCCCGACGGGATCAACTGGCTTCTGAACATCCGCGGCGCCGACATCCCGCGTAACCCGATCGCGCAGGCGAACGCGATCCTGCACCAGGATGGCCGCCTGGCGCTGTTCATCCACGCCGCGAAGCTCGACGCCGCGGTACGCGCCCATCTCGGCCCCGAGGTGACGGTCGCCGCCCCCGATGCGTTCGAGGCGCATCTCGGCCGGCTCCGGGGCAAGGTCCGGATCGACAGGGCATCGGCGCCGGTCGCCGCCTCGTCGATCGTCGCGGAAGCGGGCGCCGAGGTGGTCTGGGAGCGCGACCCGACGGTCCTGCCCAAGGCCCGCAAGACCCCGGCCGAGATCGCCGCGACGACCGAGGCGCATCTGCGCGACGGGGCCGCGATGGTCGAGTTCCTCGCCTGGCTCGACGCCGAGGCGCCGAAGGGCGGCCTGACCGAGATCGACGTGGTCAGAAGGCTGGAAGGCTTCCGCCGGGCCACAAACGCGCTGCGCGAGATCAGCTTCGAGACGATCTGCGGCGCCGGCCCGAACGGCGCGATCGTGCACTACCGCGTGACGACCGGGACGAACCGCCCGATCCGGCCGGGCGAACTGCTGCTGGTGGATTCGGGCGGGCAGTACATCGACGGCACGACCGACATCACCCGCACCGTCGCGGTGGGCGAGGTCGGCCGTGAGGAGAAGGAGTGCTTCACCCGCGTCCTGCAGGGCATGATCGCGGTCAGCCGCCTGCGCTGGCCGACCGGCCTTGCCGGGATGCATCTCGACGCGCTCGCCCGCTACCCGCTCTGGCTTGCCGGGCAGGACTACGACCACGGCACCGGCCATGGCGTCGGCGTCTACCTGTCGGTGCACGAGGGGCCGGCGCGGATCGCGCGTGTCTCGGACGTGCCGCTGGAGCCCGGCATGATCCTCTCGAACGAGCCCGGCTACTACCGCGAGGGCGCCTTCGGCATCCGGATCGAGAACCTCGTCGTGGTCGAGCCGGCGCCACCCCTTGCCGGCGCGGATGCACGCGAGATGCTGGCGTTTCGCACCCTGACCTTCGTGCCGATCGACCGGCGGCTGATCCTGCGCGCAGAGCTTGCGCCGGCCGAGGCAGGATGGCTCGACGCCTACCACGCCGAGGTGCGGGCGAAACTGGCGCCGCGCCTCTCCGAGGGCGGCCGCGCCTGGCTCGACGCGGCGACGCGCCCGCTCTGACATGGACCTGTCGCACGGGGCGGGCTAGGTACAGCGGCAACGGGAGAGAGCACATGGCCGACCACATCACGATCCGCAAGGCCCCCGGCACCTGGGTGGTGCGCGCCGGCGGCGCCGTCATCGGCGAGACGACCGAGGCGCTGGAACTGACCGAAGGCAGCTATCCGCCGGTGATCTATTTCCCGCGCGAGGCCATCGCGATGGCGTTTCTCGAGCGGACGCCGACGGCGACGACCTGCCCCTGGAAGGGCGCGGCGAGCTACTATTCCGTCGTCGCCAACGGCGCGACGATCCGCGATGCGGCCTGGTCCTACGAGGCGCCGAAGGACGATGTCGCGCGCATCCGCGGGCACCTCGCCTTCTACCCCGACCGCGCCACCGTCGAGCAGCTGTGAGCCGCCCCAGGGTTGCGGCCCCCGCGGCGCGGCGGTAACGCTGGCGCAACGTCAATCCGCCCCCGCGCGGGGGCCGAGAGAGGAGTGCTTGGGATGGCCGTGAAGGTGGCGATCAACGGGTTCGGTCGGATCGGGCGCAACGTGCTGCGCGCCGTCATCGAGTCGGGGCGCACCGACATCGAGGTGGTGGCGATCAACGACCTCGGACCGGTCGAGACGAATGCGCATCTGCTGCGCTACGACAGCGTGCACGGCCGCTTCCCGGCCGAGGTGACGACGGGCGAGGACTGGATCGAC
Organism: uncultured Rhodobacterales bacterium; assembly: GCA_964645155.1. Lineage (GTDB taxonomy): Bacteria > Pseudomonadota > Alphaproteobacteria > Rhodobacterales > Rhodobacteraceae > CAZYBG01. The sequence goes on from CAZYBG010000158.1 coordinate 5,362, forward strand.
GTGGGCCGCGGCCGGATGACGGTGACGGCGATGAAGAACCCCGCCGACCTGCCCTGGACCGATGTCGACATCGTGCTGGAATGCACCGGCATCTTCACCTCGAAGGAGAAGGCGCAGCCGCATCTCGAGAACGGCTCGAAGCGGGTGCTGATCTCGGCCCCCGGCGAGGGGGCCGACAAGACGGTCGTCTACGGCGTGAACCACGACGTGCTGACCGGCGCCGACATCGTCGTCTCGAACGCCTCCTGCACGACGAACTGCCTCGCGCCG
>CAZYBG010000159.1:0-5402 GCA_964645155.1 uncultured Rhodobacterales bacterium
CCGACAACCCCTCGATCACCCGCGACGTGTCGGGCGAGGGCGTGCAGCAGGCGCTCCTGAAGATCATGGAGGGCACGGTGGCGAGCGTGCCGCCGCAGGGCGGGCGCAAGCACCCGCAGCAGGAATTCCTCCAGGTCGACACGACGAACATCCTCTTCATCTGCGGCGGCGCCTTCGCCGGGCTGGAGAAGATCATCGCGCAGCGCGGCAAGGGCTCGGCCATCGGCTTCGGCGCCGAGGTGAAGGACCCCGAGTCCCGCGGCGTGGGCGAGACGTTCAAGACGCTCGAGCCGGAGGACCTGCTGAAGTTCGGGCTCATCCCCGAATTCGTCGGCCGTCTGCCGGTGATCGCGACGCTCGAGGATCTCGACGAGGGGGCGCTGGTGTCGATCCTGACCGAGCCGAAGAACGCGCTGGTCAAGCAGTACCAGCGGCTCTTCGAGATCGAGGGCGTGGACCTGACCTTCACCGACGACGCGCTGAAGGCGATCGCCAAGCGCGCGATCGCGCGCAAGACCGGCGCCCGCGGCCTGCGCTCGATCATGGAGGACATCCTCCTCGAGACGATGTTCGAAATGCCCTCGCTGCGCGGGGTGGAGGAGGTCGTGGTCAACGAGGAGGCGGTGAACGCCGGCGTCAAGCCGCTGATGATCTACGCCGAGGGCTCGAAGAAGGAGCCGGCGACGGCGGGGTGATCCCCGCCGGCGGCAGGCGCGCCATGGCGCCCTGTCGCGGCCCCGCCGATGCGGGGCCGTTCTGCATCCGGGCGGAACGATCGGTTGCCGGCGATGCCGCTTGATCGCCGGCCCGCGGCGGGCGAGGGTGGGCCGACGCAGCGCTGCCGGAGGCCCGCATGACCCGCCGCCACATCTCCACCGGATCGCCGTTCGAGGCCGAGATCGGCTATTCCCGTGCGGTCGTCACGGACGGCTGGGTGTTCGTGTCGGGCACCACGGGCTACGACTACGCAACGATGACCATGCCGGAGGGGGTCGAGGACCAGTGCCGGAACGCGCTCGGCACGATCGAGCGGGCGCTGCACGAGGTCGGCGCCAATCTCGACGACGTGGTGCGCGTTCGCTACATCCTGCCCGCCGCCGCCGACTGGCCGCCCTGCTGGCCGATCGTGTCGGCCGCGTTCGCGCAGGCCCGGCCGGCCGCGACGATGCTGGTCGCGGGGCTCCAGGCCCCCGAGATGCGGATCGAGATCGAGGCCACCGCGCGGCTGTCCGACCTTGCCCGCCAGCGCCGCTGGGCGCCCTGACGCCGCGCCCTGACGCCCGCGCCCCTAGACCTTCGCGCCGCCTTCGGCCATATGGGGAGGCAACGAGAGCCGGAGGCACCGGATGGGCATCCTGAACACGCTGCTGCGCGCCGTGACCTGGTGGAACAGCCAGACGATCGGCACCCAGCTTTTCACCTGGCGCAACGGCGTCAGGGTGGGTGAGGACGCGCAGGGCAACCTCTTCTACCAGAGCCGCGACGGCGTGCGCCGCTGGGTCATCTTCAACGGCGAGGCCGAGGCGAGCCGCGTCAGCCCCGACTGGCACGGCTGGCTGCATCACACCTGGGACGAGCCGCCGACCGCGGCGCCGATCCGGCGGAAGGCGTGGGAAAAGCCGCATGTGCCGAACCTCACCGGCACCGCCGCCGCCTATGCGCCGCCCGGCTCGATCCGCCGCCCCGACCCGGTCGAGCGGCGCGACTACGAGGCCTGGACGCCCGAATGAGGCGGGCGTGATGGCAGAGAACGCGGCAGAGGTGCTGGTCGGCGGCGCGGTCCTTGCCGCCGCGCTCGGCTTCGTCGTCTATGCCGGGCAGGTCGCCGGCTTCTCGCGCGACGGCGGCGCCTACGAGCTTCGCGCCAGCTTCCGCTCGGCCGAGGGCGTCGCCGTGGGCACCGATGTCCGCCTCGCCGGGGTCAAGGTCGGCACCGTCACGGCGCTCGAACTCAACCCCGAGACGTTCTTCGCCGACACCACCTTCACCGTCGAGCGTTCGATCGCCGTCCCCGACGACAGTGCCGTGCTGATCGCCCAGGAGGGGCTGCTTGGCGGCAGCTTCGTCGAGATCCAGCCCGGCGGCTCGCCGTTCGACATCGAGCCGGGCGGCCAGGTGCTCGACGCGCAGGGCTCGGTCAGCCTCATCACGCTCCTCCTTCGCGCCTTCACCGGCGAGGAGGCGGAGGCGCCGCCGGTCGCGCCATGAGGGCGGCCGTCCTCGCCCTGTGCCTCGGCCTCGCCCTGCCCGCGGGCGCGCAGGAGGCGCCGCCTGCGCCGCCGGCACTGCCCGAGGGGCCGGAGACGCTGAACGCATCCGGCGCCGTGCTGCGCGGCCTCGACAAGGTGACCGGGCAGAGCCGCGACCTCGAACTTGCCGAGGGCGAGGCGGTGCGCCTCGGCCTCATCACGGTGACGCTCGGCGAATGCCGCTACCCGGCCGCCGATCCGGCCTCGAACGGCTATGCCTGGGTGACCGTCGACGACCCGGCGGCCGAGGCGCCGGTCTTCGCGGGCTGGATGATCGCCGCCGCACCGGCGCTGAGCGCGCTCGACCATCCGCGCTACGACGTCTGGCTCATCCGCTGCAACATCCCCGGCGGCTGAGGCGGCGCGCCGGCGCGGTCGAAGTCGGCCTCGTGGCCGAGCGCCTCGGACAGCCGCCGCTGGTATTCGCCGCGGCTGATCTCCACCGCGCCGAGGCTGGCGAGGTGCGGTGTCAGGAACTGCGTGTCAAACAGCGTGAAGCCGCCCAGGCGCAGCCTGTCGACGAGGTAGGCCAGCGCGATCTTCGACGCGTCGGTGCGCCGCGAGAACATGCTCTCGCCGAAGAACGCCGCGCCGATCGTCACCCCGTAGACGCCGCCGGCGAGCTCGGCGCCGTCCCAGACTTCGAGCGAATGCGCGAACCCCGCGCGATGAAGCGCGAGATAGGCGTCGAAGATCGGCGGGCTGATCCAGGTTTCGGCCCGCGCGGCGCAGCCGGCGACGACGCCCGCGAAATCGGCGTCGGTGCTGATCCGGTGCGGCCAGGTCAGCAGCCGCCGGCGCAGCGAGCGCGAGATGTGGAAGCCGTCGAGCGGCAGGACCCCACGGTGCTGCGGGTCGACCCAGAAGACCTCGCGCCGGCCGCCCGACTCGGCCATCGGGAAGATGCCGGCGGCATAGCCCCGCAGCAGCACCTCGGGGGTCAGCGGCGGCGCCACCATGCCGCCCCCGCTCAGCCCATGTTCTCGGCGAGCCACTTCTCCAGCCAGTGGATCGTGTAGTCGCCGGCGATGATCTCGGGTTGGTCGAGAAGCTGGCGGAACAGCGGGATCGTGGTGTCGACCCCGTCGACGATGATCTCGCCGAGCGCCCGCCCGAGCCGCGCCAGCGCTTCGGGCCGATCGCGGCCATGGACGATTAGCTTGCCGATCAGGCTGTCGTAGTAGGGCGGGATCCGGTAGCCGTCGTAGAGCGCGCTGTCCATCCGCACGCCGAGGCCGCCCGGTGCATGATACTGCGTCACCCGGCCGGGCGAGGGGGCGAAGTTCGGCAGCTTCTCGGCGTTGATCCGGACCTCGATCGAATGGCCGTTCGGCTTCAGGTCCTCCTGCTGGAACTCCATCGGCAGGCCGGCCGCGACGCGCACCTGCTCGCGCACCAGATCGACGCCGTAGACCGCCTCGGTCACCGGATGCTCCACCTGCAGGCGGGTGTTCATCTCGATGAAGTAGAATTTGCCGTCCTCGAACAGGAACTCGACCGTGCCGGCGCCGGCATAGCCGAGCTTGGCCATCGCATCGGCACAGATGCCGCCGATCTCGGCCCGCATCGCTGAGGTGATGGCCGGGCCGGGCGCCTCTTCCAGAACCTTCTGGTGGCGGCGCTGCAGCGAGCAGTCGCGCTCTCCCAGATGCACCGCCCGGCCGCGGCCGTCGCCGAACACCTGGATCTCGATGTGCCGCGGATGCCCGAGATACTTCTCGATATAGACCTCGTCGTTGCCGAACGCCGCCTTCGCCTCGGACCGCGCGGTGCGGAACGCGGTCTCGAGCTCGGCCTCGGTCCGGGCGAGCTTCATGCCGCGCCCGCCGCCGCCGGCGGTCGCCTTGATGATGACCGGATAGCCGATCGCCTTGCCGGCCGTGCGCGCCTCCTCCAGCGTGGCGACGCCGCCGTCCGAGCCCGGCACCACGGGGATGCCCAGCGACTTGGCGGTCTCCTTCGCGGTGATCTTGTCGCCCATGATGCGGATGTGCTCGGCCCGCGGGCCGATGAAGATCAGGCCGTGATCCTCGACGATCTGCACGAAGGTCGCGTTCTCGGAGAGAAAGCCGTAGCCCGGATGGATCGCCTCGGCGCCGGTGATCTCGGCCGCCGAAATGATCGCGGGCATCGACAGGTAGCTGTCGGGCGAGGGCGCGGGTCCGATGCAGACGCTCTCGTCGGCCATGCGGACATGCATCGCGTCGGCGTCGGCGGTGGAATGCACGGCCACTGACCCGATCCCCATCTCGCGGCAGGCGCGGATCACGCGGAGGGCGATCTCGCCCCGGTTCGCGATCAGGATCTTCTGGAACATGCCCTCACTCGATGATCATGAGGGGCGCGCCGTACTCGACCGGTGCGCCATCGGTCACGAGGATGCGCCTCACCGTCCCCGACCGCGGCGCCGGGATCTGGTTCATCGTCTTCATCGCCTCGACGATCAGGAGCGTCTGGCCCTCGGTCACCGCGGTGCCGACGCTGACGAAGGGCGTCGCCCCGGGTTCGGACTGCAGGTAGACGGTGCCGACCATCGGCGAGGTCACCGCGCCCGGATGCTCGGCGGGGTCGTCCGAGCCGGCGGCGACCGCCGGGCCCGCTCCCGCGCCGCCGGCGGCCGGCAGGAGCTGCATCGCGGGGGCGCCCGCCGCCGGGCCGGACATCATCTGCACAACCTGCGGCGCGGCCTTCGAGACGCGGACGTTGAGGCTGTCGTCCTCGCCGTAGTCGCGCTTCACCTCGAGCTCGGTCAGGTCGTTCTCCTTCAGGAGCCGCGCCAGCGCCTCGATGAAGGCCACGTCGGCCTCGTGGTCGTGCTTGGTCATGCCGTCCTCGCGTGGTTCTGCCCCGCCCGTCTGCCGCGGGCCTCCGACGTCCCGCCGCTTATATGCGAGGCGGCATGGGGTGAAAAGCGGCACGTGCGGCCACGGCGCGGCCTGCCGAAAATTTACCGTTTGGAAAAATTTCGGCGCTGTGGCAGCGTTCCACGACATGGTGAGCTCGAGGAGGCGCGCCTTCATGCCGAACAGCCAGCTGACGCCCGGCGTGGTGCCGGGGCGTCTGCCCGCAGAGGCCTACGACCGCAATTTCGCGGACATCGCCCCACCCTATGACCGGCACGAGGCGGCGGTCGCCGCCGACCGCTGCTACTTC
>CAZYBG010000160.1:0-5323 GCA_964645155.1 uncultured Rhodobacterales bacterium
GGGGATATAATCTTGACGAGCCTAACAGCCCTCTTCATCAAATCTGCGCCACCTGGCAAGCACGAGGATGGCGCTGGCCTGCAACTGATCAAGTGAGCGGATGGCGGCGGTCAATGGGTCTTCCGCTACACACTTTATGGACGCCGTCGGGAGATGGGTCTCGGCGGACTGAAGGCACTCTCCCTGAAGGACGCTCGGGAACTCGCCTTAGAGTATCGGACCTTGGTTGCCAAAGGCAAAGACCCCATCGAACATCGGCGCCGACTGCGCCAGGAAGCCTTGCGTGACCGTCATCTCCTGAGGGATGTCGCATCAGACGCTTTCGAGAGCCGCAAGGCCGATCTCAAGGAGGACGGAGCTGCTGGTCGATGGTACAGCCCGCTGGAACATCACATGCTGCCGAAACTCGGGCGCATGCCTGTCACCGCGATCACCCAAAGCGACATCAGAGACGCCTTGGCGCCGATCTGGCATTCCAAGGCCCCGACCGCCACGAAGGCGGCTAATCGCCTTAAGATCGTCCTGGATCATGCCGCCGCCTTGGGTCTTGATGTCAACTTGCAGGCGGTCGCCAAGGCGAAGCAACTTCTCGGTCGGCAGCGGCACGAGGTCACCTCCGTCCCGAGTATGCCGTGGAAGGGTGTCCCAGCGTTCTATGCCTCTCTCGAGGAGCCGACGATCACGCATCTGGCGCTTCGACTGCTCATCTTGACGGGATTGCGCTCTGTGCCAGTGCGCTTCGCCCGGCTCGACGAAATCGCCGGAGACGTCTGGACCGTGCCCGCGAACAACATGAAGGCACGCGTCGGCGCTGCGGCGGACTTCCGCGTCCCCCTCAGCGAGGAGGCGTGTCGTGTCATTGACCTTCGTCCATACGAGCGCGATGGGTTTCTGTTTCCCTCTATCCGCAAGGGGGTCATCAGCGATGCGACCATGGCACGGCTGATGGAGCGCCGCGGGCTTGAAGCCCGTCCGCATGGCTTCAGGTCCAGTCTATGTACCTGGCTTGCAGAAGAGACGGAAGCCACGCATGAGGTCGCCGAGATGGTTCTGGCGCCCGCATCCGACAGCAAGGTGGTCCGGACATATCGCAAGACCGACTTCCTCAATCAGCGGCGGCCGTTGATGGAACGCTGGGCACGCTTCTGTACGGGTTCGCGCCCTTGAAAAAGGCGCGGTGTCGCAGGCCTCTCGGGCACTAGCGGTCCGATGCCACTACTATTTGATTTGCCTCGAACGCCCTCTTCCCCTTCCCGGCCCAGAGCTCCCGCGCGCGCTCGCCCCGCTCGCCCTGCAGCGTCTCGGCCACCCGGAGCAGCGCGCCGTAGATCGTGGCACGGTCATCGCCGGTGTGCTCCACGATCCGCGCCTTCAGCACGAGCCCGCCGAGTTCGATCAGCTGCCGGGTGCGGCGGCGGCGCTCGATCTGCCAGGATCGCATGTCAGTTCGGGCCCTTGTCACCAGATGACGGTTGCGCGCTGCCCGGTTGCAGCCCAGCGCTCTTTCCGTCGCCGTCAATCTCTGCAGCAGATCACCGCTCCTGCCCTTGCTCCCGCCCTGGCCGTCGCTCTTTCTCCTGCCGTTCTCGCCCGCGCCTTCGGAACACCGCCTCCCCGCGCCTGGCCCAGGCCTCGCGTTTCGCAGGGTCGGTGGTCTCCGCGAGCACGAGCAGCGCGCCGGCCAATTCCGCGGGGTCGAACGCGTCGGCGCCGGTGGCGATGACCAGCTCGCCGAGCTCTCGCACCTTGCGGACCTTGAGCTCCCGGGCCTTGTCCTCCAGCGCCTTCAGTTCCGCGTCGTAATCCCTGGGTCGGCGCATCTCTGCCTCCTCTGACTGCCGATGCACGAAGGATAGCGGAGCCACGCGCGCAACGCTCCAGTGTCGCCGGGACGGTCCGGCATGCCCCGGTCCCGCCCGAGAATTTTTCGAGGGAGGGCGCGCTTATACGTCGTTCCGACGTCGGTGCGCCCGTCGCAGCGTTCGTCCCGCCATGGCGATCTACCGTCTGCACGTGAAGGTCATTGGGCGCGCGACGGGCGCCAGCGCGGTAGCGGCCGCGGCCTACCGCTCGGCGTCGCGGCTCCGGGACGACCGGATCGATCGCAGTCATGACTTCACCGCCAAGCGCGGCGTGGCCCACTCCGAGGTTCTTTTGCCCGAGGGCGCGCCGGAGGCCCTGTCCGACCGCGAGCGGCTCTGGAACGGTGTCGAAGCCTGCGAACGTCGCCGCGATGCCCAGCTCGCGCGCGAAGTGGAGTTCGCCCTGCTGCGCGAGCTGAGCGAGGCGGAAGGCATCGCGCTGGCGCGGGACTTCGTTCGAGATCAGTTCGTCGCCCGCGGCATGATCGCCGATTTCAACGTGCACTGGGACCGGGCCGAGGACGGCAGCCTGAAGCCCCATGCCCATGTCATGCTGACGATGCGGTCGGTGAACGAAGACGGCTTCGGGCAAAAAGTGCGGGACTGGAACCGCACGGGGATGGTGGAGCGCTGGCGGGCGCGCTGGGCCGAACTTGCGAATGCGCGGCTCGCCGAGCTCGACCTCGATCTGCGCATCGACCATCGCAGCCTGGAGGCGCAGGGCATACCGCTCGAGCCGCAGGACAAGATCGGCGCGCCGGCGCAGCGGATCGAGGGCGAGGGGGGCGAGGCCGACCGCGCCGAACTGCACCGCCAGATCGCGCGGGCGAACGGCGAGAGGATCCTCGCCGATCCGGCCTTCGGGCTCGCGGTGATCACCCACCAGCAATCGACCTTCACGCACCGCGACCTCGCGCGCCTCGCGCATCGTCACAGCGATGGCGTCGAGCAGTACAAAGCGGTGCTCGACGCGCTGCACGGGGCGCCCGAGCTCGTGGCCCTCGGCAGCGACGGGCGCGGCGAGCGGCGCTTCACCACGCGAGGCATGATCGCGGCGGAACGGCGGCTGCACCGGGCGGCGGACCTGCTGGCCGGGACGCGGCGCGGCGGCGCCGGAACGCCGCACTGGAAAGCGGCGTCGGCGCGCGCGGCAGAGCGCGGCCTCACCCTCTCCGGCGCGCAGGAAGCGGCGCTGGCGCGGATCACCGGCGGGCGCGATCTGGAGATCGTGATCGGCCCCGCCGGGACGGGGAAGAGCGCGCTGCTCGGCGTCGCCCGCGAGGCCTGGGAGGCGGCCGGCTACCGGGTCCGCGGCGCGGCGCTCTCCGGCATCGCGGCCGAAGGCCTGGAGACCGGCGCGGGCATCTCTTCGAGAACCCTGGCGAGCCTGGAACATGCCTGGGTCCACAAGCGCGATCTCCTGACCGAGCACGACGTCTTGGTGATCGACGAGGCCGGCATGGTCGGCACGCGGCAGCTGGAACGGGTGCTGTCGCAGGCGGCAAACGCCGGGGCGAAGGTCGTGCTGCTCGGCGACCCGCAGCAGCTGCAGGCGATCGAGGCCGGGGCGGCGTTCCGGTCGCTCCAAGAGCGCCATGGCGGCGCGCGGCTCGGCGAGGTGCGCCGGCAGCGCGAGGACTGGCAGCGGGCGGCGACACGCGATCTCGCCGCGGGCCATGTCGGCGCGGCGCTGCAGACGTATGACGGCCATGGCCGGGTGCATCAGGCCGATACCCGCGAAGCGGCCCGCGCGGCGGTGATCGACCGCTGGGACAGCGACCGGCAGGCGGCGCCGGAGGCGAGCCGCATCATCCTGACCCACACCAATGACGAGGTGCGCGCGCTGAACGAGATGGCCCGGGCGCGGCTGCGGGCGGCAGGCGAGCTCGGCGACGAGGTCGAACTGACGATGGAGCGGGGACGCCGATGCTTCGCCGCCGGCGACCGGGTGATGTTCCTGCGCAATGAGCGGGGCTTGGGCGTGACGAACGGCACGCTCGGCACCATCGAGGCGGTCGACGAGCGGGCGATGACCGCCCGCACCGATAACGGCCGTTCGGTCAGCGTCGAGCTCAGGGACTACAGCCATCTCGACCACGGCTACGCGGCGACGATCCACAAGGCGCAGGGCATGACGGTGGACCGGGCGCATGTGCTGGCGACGCCGGGCCTGGATGCGCATGCGGCTTACGTCGCGCTGACGCGGCACCGCGACCAGCTGGACCTGCATTACGGCCGGGACGACTTCGCGAGCCCGGCGCGGCTGATCCGCCTGCTGTCGCGCGACCGGTCGAAGGACATGGCGCTGGACCATCCGGAGGCGGACCCGGTCGCGGCCTATGCCGAGCGGCGCGGCATCACCTTCCGGGAGCGGGTGGTGGACGTCGTAAAGAGGCTCGTGCCGGAGCGCCTGCGGGAGCGGGTCGGCGACCTGGCCGAGCGGCTGCGCGCGTCCGGAGACGGCGCGCCCGGTCTTGAGGTCGGGCCGCGGCCGGAAAGGGGAGAGGCCCCGAGAGAGATCGCGCGCGACGATCCGGCACGAACCGCGACGGCTGGAACTCCCGACCGGGCCCCGCCACCGGCGGCGGAGACCGACGAGGCGCGGGAGGCGGCGCTGCGCAAGGCCCGGCGCCAGGCTCTCATCCGCCATGCCCGCGAGGCGGCGGCGGTGATCGACGCCCAGCTGGCCGGCGGCAGGCCGAGCGCGGCGCAGTGGAGGAACCTCGCCGAGGCCCGCGAGGACTTCGAGGCGGTCCGACCCCATGGCTGGCGCGATGCCGAGCAGGCCTATCTCAAGGCGCCCGGCCTCGCCCGGGACGCTGCCCGCGGCCGGGCCGGCGCCGCGATCCGGGCGCTGCAGCTCGAGACCGGGATCCGCACCGGACCGCAGCGCCGGGCCGATGCCTTCGTGCAGCGCTGGCAGAAGCTCGACCGCACGAGCAAGGTGCAATATGGCGACGGCCCCTACGCGGCCTACGAGGCGACGCGAGCCGCGATGCGGAACATGGCGATGGAGCTCGCCCGCGACCCGCAACTGGAATCGCTCCTCGCCAACCGCAGGCGCGCGCTCGGCATCGACCCCAGCCTCGACTCGGGCCGCCGTCTCGGCCGCGAGCTCGCCTTCCAGCACGACCTCGACCTCGGCCGCAGCCGCGGGCTCGGCCTCTGACACCCCGCCGATCTGCCGCACGCGACGCGCCGCGCCCCGACGACGGGCCGGTCGCTCTTGCGCCGCGGCGACCGCACGGCGCCGACTGGCTCAGGCGCGGCTCACAGGCCGCCAGTCCCACCCAGACGGAGCCAGTCCCACCATGCCCGACCCCGACCGCATCCTCCGCACCGTCCTCAACCGCACCGGCCTCTCCCGCTCCACCCTGTACCGCAAGATCGCCGAGGGCCCCTTCCCGGTGAGAACGGCGGTGAGAAACTCGACCACGGCAGCGGCGGGGTCGGCCCGCTGC
>CAZYBG010000161.1:0-5168 GCA_964645155.1 uncultured Rhodobacterales bacterium
CGCCCGCTCAGCTACTACCCGCTCTCGCTCTGGCCCTGGCAGGAGGCGGTGAAGGCCGCCTTCCTCGACCGGGTGACGATCATCGCCGAATACGACAAGGTCGTCCGCAGTCCCACGACCGTGATCCGAATACCTTCGGTCGTGGTGCTGAAGGAATATGTGAAACCCCAGAAGCGCGTGGCCTTCACGCGCTTCAATCTTTTCCTGCGGGACGAGTTCTGCTGCCAGTACTGCGGCTCGAAGGGCGAATTGACCTTCGACCACGTGGTGCCGCGCGCCCGCGGCGGCATCACGACGTGGGAGAACGTCGTCGCGGCCTGCGCGCACTGCAACCTCAGGAAGGGCTCGCGGAGCCTGCGGGCGTCCGGCCTGTCGCTGCGGAAGCCGCCGCGCCAGCCTTCGTCGGAGGAGCTGCGCAACATGGGCCGCAAGTTCCCGCCCAACTACCTCCACGACAGCTGGGTCGACTTCCTCTACTGGGATGCCGAGCTGGAGGCCTGAGGCCGGGGCAGGGCGGTGGCGGCAGCGGTGAGGCCGTTGCGAACATGACCTGAGTGTCGTGGCGCAGCGCCCCCGGGCTGGAGCAGGATACGGGCGCTGACGAGGAAGGGAGCGATTTTCTCCGTCCCGCCGCTGTCCGGCACAACGATCCCATCCCCGAACGCCCTGTCAGTTCTGCATTTCAGGCACCCCCATCCGACTGGCCCCGGCCACCGACCCTCTGGACCTCGGCCGCGCGCCGCTCCATCGTGCCGCCCGACCCCAGGCCGGAGCTGCCGCATGGACCCCTTCTTCATTCCCGTCTCCGGCATGGAACTGCCGCGCTTCGCCGGCGTGCCGACCTTCATGCGGTTGCCGCACCTGCCCGAAGGGCATCCGCGCTTCGCCGAGGTCGAGGTCGGCCTTGTCGGCCTGCCGTGGGACGGAGGCGTGTCGAACCGGGCCGGGGCGCGGCACGGTCCGCGGGCGCTGCGCGACGCCTCGACGATGATCCGCGCCGAGCATCCGGTCTCGGGCGTGCGGCCGTTCGAGCGGCGGCGCTGCGCCGATCTCGGCGATGTCGGCCCCAACCCGGTCGACATGGCCGACACCCTCGGCCGGTTCGAGGCGTTCTTCGCGCGGCTGAAGGCGCAGGGCATTCGCCCGCTTGTCGCCGGGGGCGACCATCTGACCACGCTGACGGTGCTGCGCGGCCTTGCGCGAGGCGCGCCGCTCGGGCTGATCCATTTCGACAGCCACACCGACCTCTTCCCGCCCTATTTCGGCGGCACCGCGCTGACCCACGGCAACCCGTTCCGGGTGGCGGTGGAGGAGGGGCTGCTCGACCCCGCGCGGATGATCCAGATCGGCATCCGCGGCACGCTCTACGACCGTGCCGACCGCGACTTCGCGCAGGCCAACGGCATCCGCATCGTCCCGATCGAGGAATTCTTCGCCCGCGGCACCGCCGACGTGATGGCCGAGGCGCGCGCCATCGCGGGGGCGGGAGAGACCTATGTCAGCTATGACATCGACTTCGTCGATCCGGCCTATGCCCCGGGAACCGGCACGCCCGAGGTGGGCGGCCCGAATGCGTTCCAGGCGCTCGAGGTCGTGCGCGGCCTCGGCGGCGTGCGGATCGCGGCGGCCGATCTCGTCGAGGTCTCTCCGCCCTTCGATCCGCTCGGCACGACGGCCTGGCTCGGCGCCTCGATCCTGTTCGAGCTTTTGTGCGCCATGGGCTGAGGGCGGCCACGGGCCTTGAGCGTCGTGGCCCGGGTGCTAGACTGGCCCCCGACCGTCGGCTAAGACGTGCGCGTTACCGCTAACACGGACCGCGCGCGGCAGCGTTGTGCGGCATAGGGGCACCCGATGGTATCGCGCGTCATTCCGGTCGATCCGTTCGACCTCGTGATCTTCGGCGGCACGGGCGATCTTGCCCGGCGCAAGATCCTGCCCGGCCTCTACCGCCGCTTCCTCGCCGGACAGATGCCCGAGACCGCCCGGGTGATCGGCGCCGCGCGCTCCGAGATGGACGACGACGGCTATCGCCGGATGATCGGCGAGTCGATCGGCGAGTTCGTCTCCGACGCCAAGCAGGATCGCGCGGCGATCGAGAGCTTCCTGTCGCGGCTCCACTACGTCGCGCTCGACGCGACCGGCGAGGGCGGCTGGGACGACCTGAAGGCGCTCGCGCGGAAGGACGTGATCCAGGCCTTCTACTTCTCGGTCGCGCCGGCGCTCTTCGGGCCGCTGGCCGAGCGGCTGCACCAGCGCGACATCGCCTGCGACACCTGCCGGATCGTGGTGGAAAAGCCCTTCGGGCGCGACCTCGCCTCGGCGCGCGCCCTGAACGCGACCCTGGCCGAGCATTTCGACGAACAGCAGATCTACCGGATCGACCATTATCTCGGCAAGGAGACGGTCCAGAACCTGATGGCCGTCCGCTTCGGCAACGTGCTGTTCGAGCCGCTGTGGAACGCCCAGTATGTCGACCACATCCAGATCACCGTCGCCGAGACGGTGGGCGTGGGCGGGCGCGGCAGCTACTACGACAAGTCCGGCGCGATGCGCGACATGGTGCAGAACCACCTGATGCAGCTGATCTGCCTGATCGCCATGGAGCCGCCCTCGCAGTTCGAGCCGAACGCGGTGCGCGACGAGAAGCTCAAGGTGATCCGGGCGCTGGACCCGCTGGCGGCGGAAGAGATCGTGCGCGGCCAGTACCAGCCGAAGGGCAACGAGCCGGGCTATCTCGACGATGTCGAGAACCCCGAAAGCCTGACCGAAAGCTTCGTCGCGATGCGGCTCCATGTCTCGAACTGGCGCTGGAAGGGGACGCCGTTCTACGTCCGCACCGGCAAGCGGCTGAAGGCGCGCGCCTCCGAGATCGCGGTCGTGTTCAAGGACCCGCCGCATTCGATCTTCGGGCCGCAGGAGAACCGGCGCGGCAACGTGCTGGCCATCAAGCTCCAGCCGAACGAGGGGATGACGCTCCGCGTCACCATCAAGGAACCGGGGCCGGGGGGGATGCGTCTTGTCGAGGTGCCGCTCGACATGTCCTTCGCCGAGGCGCTGGGCCAGAACGGCGCCGACATTCCCGATGCCTACGAGAGGCTGGTGATGGACGTGATCCGCGGCAACCAGACGCTGTTCATGCGCGGCGACGAGGTCGAGGCGGCCTGGGCCTGGACCGACCCGATCATCGCCGGCTGGGAGGAGCGGGGCGACCGTCCGTGCTCCTACGAGCCGGGCAGCTCCGGCCCCGAGGAGGCGCAGATCCTCATGCATCGCGACGGCCGGCGCTGGCGCGACATCCGGGAATAGGGGGCATGGCCATGGAATTCGTGGAGTATCCGGACCGCGAGCTCCTGATGATGAACCTCGCCGACCGGCTCGCCTCGGAGCTGAAGTCGTGCCTTCTCACCCACGAGGGCGCGACCTTCTGCGTCCCCGGGGGCTCCACCCCCGGCCCGGTCTTCGACATCCTCTCGGGGGTGTCGCTCGACTGGGTCCGGGTCGCGGTCGTGCTGAACGACGAGCGCTGGGTGCCCGAGGACAGCCCGCGATCGAATACGCGCCTCCTGCGCGAACGGCTTCTGGTCGGCAAGGCGGCGGCGGCCCGGCTGGTGCCGCTCCACGCCGACGCGGCCGAACCCGAGGAGGCGATCGGCGGGCTCATCGAGGGGCTCGCCCCGCATCTGCCGATCTCGGTCCTGCTGCTCGGCATGGGCGCCGACATGCACACCGCCTCGCTCTTCCCCGGCGCCGACCGGCTGGCCGAGGCGCTGGCCGCCGATGCGCCGCCGCTGATCGCGATGCGCGCGCCCGGCGGGGGCGAGCCGCGGGTCACGCTGACGGCGCCGGTGCTGCAGGGCGCGATGAGCACCCACCTGCTCATCACCGGCGCGGACAAGCGCGCGGCGCTGGAGCGCGCCCGCCAGCTGCCCCCGGGCGAGGCGCCGGTGCGCGCGGTGCTGGCCAACGCCACCGTGCACTGGGCCGAGTAGAGCTGGGCGGAGTAGAGCTGGGCCGAGTAGAAACGGGCCCCAGACAACCGGGCGGAGTAGAGACATGGACCTGTGGCAGAAGCTCGCCGACCGGCACGCCCGGGTGAAGGATCGCCCGATCCTCGACCTCTTCGGCGAGGGGCGCGCCGCCGCATGCTCCGTCCGCTTCGACGGAGTGCTGTTCGACTACGCCAAGACGAACATCGACGACGAGACCCGCGCCCTTCTCCTGGCGCTTGCCGAGGCGCGAGGGGTGGCGCAGCGCCGCGACGCGATGTTCGAGGGCAGGAAGATCAACGAGACCGAGGGCAGGGCGGTCCTTCACACCGCGCTGCGCAACCTCGACGGTGCTCTGAGGGTGGACGGCGTGGATGTCATGCCGGCCGTGCGCGAGACGCTGTCCCGCATGGAGCAGTTCGCGGGCGACGTCCGCTCGGGCGCTTTCGCCGCGCAGGGGGGCCCGGTCACCGATGTCGTCAACATCGGCATCGGCGGCTCCGACCTCGGCCCGGCGATGGCGACGCTCGCGCTCGCGCCGTGGCACGACGGGCCGCGCTGCCATTTCGTCTCGAACGTCGACGGCGCGCATGTCGCCGACACGCTCAAGCGCCTCGATCCGGCGACGACGCTGGTGATCGTCGCCTCGAAGACCTTCACCACGATCGAGACGATGACCAACGCCGCGACGGCGCGCGACTGGCTCGGCACTGCGGTCAGCGACCCCGCGGCGCAGATCGTGGCGCTGTCCTCCGCCGCCGACCGCACGGCGGATTGGGGCATCCCGCCCGCCCGCGTCTTCGGGTTCGAGGACTGGGTCGGGGGGCGCTACTCGATGTGGGGGCCGATCGGGCTCAGCCTCATGCTGGCGATCGGGCCCGAGCGGTTCCGCGAGTTCCTCGGCGGCGGCGCGGCGATGGACGGACACTTCCGGACGGCGCCGCTCGGCCAGAACATGCCGGTGATGCTGGCGCTCGTCGGCATCTGGCACCGGCAGATCTGCGGCTACCCCACCCGCGCCGTCCTGCCCTACGCGCAGCGGCTGGCGCGGCTTCCGGCCTATCTCCAGCAGCTCGAGATGGAGAGTAACGGCAAGCGCGTCGCGATGGACGGCCACGACCTCGCGCTGCCCTCCGGCCCGGTCGTCTGGGGCGAGCCCGGCACCAACGGCCAGCACGCCTT
>CAZYBG010000162.1:0-5052 GCA_964645155.1 uncultured Rhodobacterales bacterium
TGGGGTCGGCCAGCAGGTCGGCCTCGTGGGCGCGGTCCTCGGCCGGGCTGCGGCCGCGCGGCCGGGTGCCGGCGATCGGGCGGATCGTGACCTCGCCATCGCGGAGCCGCACCAGGATTTCCGGGCTGGCGCCGACGATCTGGAAGGTGCCGAAGTTGAAGTAGAACATGAAGGGCGACGGGTTCGTCCTTCTGAGCGAACGGTACAGCGCGAAGGGCGGCAGCGGGAAGTCCTGCGTCCAGCGCTGGCTCGGCACGACCTGGAAGATGTCGCCGGCGCGGATGTAGTCCTTCGCCCGCTCGACCGCCGCGAGGTAGTCGGGCTTGCTGAAGTTCGACACCGCCGCGCCGACCGGGGCCGCCTCGCCGAGGTTGCGGCTTTCGGCCGCCGGGCTGCGCTCGAGGTCGCGGAGTGCGTCCATCACCCGCTCGGCCGCCTGCGCATAGGCCGCCCGGGCCGAGAGGCCGGAGCCCGCCCAGGCCGGCGAGACCACCGTCACCTCGCCCTTGACGCCGTCGAGCACCGCGACGACCGAGGGCCGCAGCAGCTGCGCGTCGGGCAGGCCGAGCGGGTCGGGGTTCACGTGCGGCAGGTGCTCGACCAGGCGGATCATGTCGTAGCCGAGATAGCCGAAGAGGCCCGCGGCGATCGGCGGCAGCCCGGCGGGCATCGCGATCCGGCTTTCGGCGATCAGCGCGCGGAGCGCGTCGAGCGGGTGGCCCGGCAGGTCCTCGAACGCCGCGGCGTCGAAGCGCGCCTGCCGGTTGATCCGGCTCTGGGCGCCGTGGCACTGCCAGACGAGGTCGGGCTTCATGCCGACGACGGAATAGCGGCCGCGCACCTCGCCGCCGGTCACGCTTTCCAGCATGAACGCGTCCGTGCGCGCCCCGGCGAGCTTCAGCATCAGCGACACCGGCGTGTCGAGATCGGCCGCCAGGCGCGCCCAGACCACCTGGCTTTCGCCCCGCGCGAAGGCGGCCTCGAAGGCCTCGAAGCTGGGGCTCATCGTCACCGCGGCCGCCTCACGGAAACTGGGCGTGAACCGCGTTGATCGCGGCCTGGTTCAGCGTGATCCCGCCCTGCGCCTGGAGCTCGGCGACAAAGAGGTCGAGCATGTCCTGCGCCAGGCCCTCGGCCATCGCCTGGCCAATCGCCTCGCGGATCGCGGCCGCATCCCCGTCGGTGGGGTCCTCGGGCGTGATCGCGGCCAGCTCGGCGAGGTAGAGCGCGCCATCCCCCACCGCCGTCGCGATCTCGCCCGGCGCGGCGAGGGCGAAGATCGCCTCGCGGAAGCCATCGGGCGCGTCCTCGATGAAGGTCCCGCGGGACAGGTCCTCGCGCGTCTCGGGCGTGTAGCCCTGCGCCTCGAGCGTCTCGCCCGCCGCGCGGGCCGCGGTGATGGTGGCGCCGAGCCCGGCCAGCCGCCGCTCGGTCTCGGCCCGGCGCCAGTCGGCCGCCACCTGGTCGCGCACCTCGTCGAGCGGCTGCAGCGCCGGCGGCCGCACCGCGTCGAGCCGGAGCGCGACGAGCCCGCCGTCCTCGAGCTCGATCAGTTCGGGAAAGTCGTCGGCCGAGACCGCCGCGGCCGCCTCGCGAAAGGCCGCGTAGCCGGCGATGCCGTCGGCGGTGTCGGGGCGGAAGGCGATGGTGCCGAGCTCCATCTCGGTCTCGTCGGCC
Organism: uncultured Rhodobacterales bacterium; assembly: GCA_964645155.1. Classification (GTDB taxonomy): domain Bacteria; phylum Pseudomonadota; class Alphaproteobacteria; order Rhodobacterales; family Rhodobacteraceae; genus CAZYBG01. Next base: position 1,678 of record CAZYBG010000162.1, read on the forward strand.
ACTTCCTCGAGCGTCGCGCCGCCGGCGAGAAGGTCGTCGATCCCCTCGCGCAGTTCGCCGATGGTGCGCCGCGCCCGGCCGAGCGCGGCTTCGTCGAGCAGCGTCTCGCGCACCTCCTCGAACGGCGTCACCTCGGCGGCGAGGATCGCGTTCACCCGGAACAGCGCCGGCCCGAGCGGCGTGTCCAGAGGACCGACGACGCCCGGGCCGTCGAGCGCGAAGACCGCCTCGCCGGCGGGGCCCAGCGCCTCGCGCGTGACGTCGCCCAGATCGACATCGGGCATCGTCAGGCCGCGGCCCTGGACCAGCTGCTCGAACGTCGTCGGACCGGCATCGAGCGCGGCCCGCGCCGCCTCGGCCGCTGCGGCGTCGGGAAACACCAGCCGCTCGACCAGCCGGCGCTCCGGGCGGTTGTATTCCTCGGCGCGCTCCTCGTAGAGCTGCCGCAGTTCGCCCTCGTCGACGGCCACGTCCTCGACCAGCGTCTCGGGCGTCAGCGCGGCGTAGGTGATCTCCTTCGTCTCCGGCAGGGTATAGGCCTCGGGGGTCGCCTCCCAGGCCGCCTGCAGCGCGTCGGCGTCGGGGGCGGGCAGGGGCTCGGCCAGTGCGCTCTCGTCGAGGCGCAGCCAGAAGACGTCGCGCCGCTCGCCGGCATAGGCGGCGAAGGTGTCGACCATCGTGCCGGGCGGCTCGACCCCGGCGACCGCGGCGGCGGTCACGAGGCGCGTCGCCTGCTCCTTGCGCACATTGTCCTCGAACGCGCCCTCGCCAAGGTTGTTGCGCCGCAGCGTCTCGGCATAGGCCGCCCGGTCGAACTGGCCGTCGAGCCCCTGGAACGCCGGTGTCGCGACGACCTCGCGGCGGACCGCCTCGTCGCCGACCGACAGGCCGAGCCGCGCCGCCTCGCCTTCCAGCGCGGCGGTGCCGATCAGCTGCCGGCGCACGCCGTCCGCCACGATCTGCCCTAGCGGCGAGGCGACCGGGATCGCCTGCCCGGCCTCGGCCGCGCGGGCGCGGAGCGCCGACTGCAGGGCCAGCGCGTATTCCTCGACCGTGATCTCGGTCTCGCCGACGGCGCCGATCGAACGGACCGAGCCGCCGAAATTGCCGATGCCGAACCCGCCGAGCGCGAAGACGAGGATCGCCATCACCACCCAGACGAGGACGTTGCTGCGCTTGCCGGGCTTCGCCGCCATGCCGCGGGCTCCTCTTCCGCCGATCCCGAGGCCCTTCCTCTAAGGGGGAAGGCGCGGCGGGGCAAGGGTCAGCCGGCGAAGGCGGCGAGGCGCTCGAAGAGGGTGGCGATGCCGGCGCGGTCGGCATTGGCAAAGGCGATCCTGACCTCGCGCCCGCCGGCCGGATCGTCGGCCGGGCGGAACATCGTGCCGGGCAGCAGGAGCAGGCTCTGCGCCTCGACCAGCCGCCGGGCGAGCGCGTCGGACCGCAGCGGATAGTCGTGCGCGGCATAGGCGAAGTAGGCGCCGAGGCCGAGGAGCCGCCAGTGCGCGAGCCGCGCAAAGCCCTCGGCCAGCGCCGCGCGGCGGGCGAGGATCTCGGCCCGCTCGGCGGCGACCCAGGCGCCGAGATTCCGCATCCCCCAGAGCGCACCGATCTGGCCCACCTGGCTTGGGCAGATCGTCACCGTGTCGAGGAACTTCTCGACCTCGGCGAGCCGCCTTTCGCTTGCGATCGCCGCGCCGACCCGGTGGCCGGTCAGGCGGTAGGCCTTCGAGAACGAATAGAGGTGGATCAGCGTGTCCGACCAGTCGGGGTCGGCGAAAAGGTCGTGCGGCGCGCCCGTGCGGCTGTCGAAGTCGCGGTAGGTCTCGTCGAGGATCAGCGCGAGGCCGCGGGCGCGGGCGAGCTCGAGGAACCCCCGCACGACGGCGGCGGGATACTCCACGCCGCCGGGGTTGTTGGGGCTGACCAGCGCGATGGCGCGGGTCCGCGGCGTCACCAGCCGCGCGGCGCCGCCGGGATCGGGAACCAGCCCCTCGCCGGCGGCGATCGGCACCGCGCGGACGCCGGTCATCTCCAGCCACATCCGGTGATTGAAGTACCACGGCACCGGCAGCAGCACCTCGTCGCCGTCCCCGGCGAGCGTCGCCATCACCGCCGCGAAGGCCTCGTTGCAGCCCGAGGTGATCGCCACCTCGGCCGGCGCGACCGCGCCGCCATAGGCCGCCGACCAGCGCGCCGCGACCTCCTCGCGCAGCGCGGGCAGGCCGAGCACGGGGCCGTAGAGGTGCGACGCGGGGTCCTCCAGCAGCGCCTCGGCCATCGCCCGGCGCAGGCCCTCGGGCGGCGGCTCGACCGGCGCGGCCTGGCTCAGGTTCAGCAGCGGCCGGTCGGCCGGAAACGTCCGGCCCGCGATCCAGCGCCGCGCCTCCATCACCGGCGGCGGCTCGGTTGCGGCCATCCGCGGGTTCAGAACGAAGCGCATCGCGATCCCCTGCCTTCCCCGTCTTGCAAGTATCCTCGGGGGGTCCGGGGGGCAGACGGCCCCCCGGCTTTCCCCAAGCTTCCCCCGGGTTCAGTCGCGGCCCCGGTAGGGCTCGACATATTGCAGCGCCATGTCCCACGGGAAGAAGATCCAGGTGTCCTGGCTCACCTCGGTGACATAGGTGTTGACCATCGGTTTGCCCTTGGGCTTGGCGTAGACCGTCGCGAAATGCGCGTTCGGGTAGAGCCGGCGCACCAGCTCCAGCGTCTTGCCGGTATCGACGAGGTCGTCGACGACGAGGATGCCGGTGCCGTCGCCCATCAGTTCGGCCTGCGGCGCCTTGATCACCGCCGGCTCCGTCTGGTCCTGGTGGTCGTAGCTCTTCACGCTGATCGTATCGACGGTGCGGATGTCGAGCTCGCGGCTCACGATCATCGCGGGGACGAGGCCGCCGCGGGTGATTCCCACCACCGCCCGCCAGGCCCCGCCGTCGGGCCCATGCCCGTCGAGCCGCCAGGCGAGCGCGCGGGCATCGCGGTGGATCTGGTCCCAGCTGACATGGAACCCCTTCTCGTGCGGCAGGCGGTCGTTCACTGCGCGGCCTCCTTGCCGTTGCGCGGCGCGACGGTCGCGATGTCGGGCGCATCGACCGCCTTCATGCCGACGGCGTGGTAGCCGGCATCGACATGCAGCACCTCGCCGGTCACCCCCGAGCCAAGCTCGGAAAGCAGGTAGAGCGCCGAGCGGCCCACCTCCTCCTGCGTCACGTTGCGGCGCAGCGGCGAGTTCAGCTCGTTCCACTTCAGGATGTAGCGGAAATCGCCGATGCCGGAGGCGGCGAGCGTCTTCATCGGGCCGGCGGAGAGTGAATTGACGCGGATGTTCTTCGGGCCGAGATCAATCGACATGTAGCGCACCGAGGTCTCCAGCGC
>CAZYBG010000163.1:0-4970 GCA_964645155.1 uncultured Rhodobacterales bacterium
GCCGGCGGTCTCGGGGTGGCCGTTCACCGTGACGTCGGCGATGTAGGTCAGGATCTTCGTGGCACGGTCGCGGCGCTTGCGGAAGGTGAACAGCTCCGGCGTCTGGTCGATGAACTTGGTGTGGTAGGTGTTGCCGGTGAAGCTCGGATGCTTGAGCAGGTTCTCGACGAAGGCGATGTTGGTCGCCACGCCGCGGATCCGGAACTCGCGCAGGGCGCGGTCCATGCGCGCGATCGCGGCCTCGGGCGTCGGCGCCCAGGCGGTGACCTTCTCCAGCAGCGAGTCGTAGAACCGCGTGATGACGGCGCCGGAATAGGCCGTGCCGCCATCGAGCCGGATGCCCATGCCGGTCGCGCCGCGATAGGCGGTGATGCGGCCGTAGTCGGGGATGAAGTTGTTCAGCGGATCCTCGGTCGTGATCCGGCACTGGATCGCGTGGCCGTTCAGCCGCACGTCGTATTGCGAGGCCACGCCGGTGGCCTCGACGAGGCTCTTGCCCTCGGCGATCCTGATCTGCGCCTGCACGATGTCGATGCCGGTCACCGCCTCGGTGACGGTGTGCTCGACCTGGATGCGGGGATTGACCTCGATGAAGTAGAAATGCCCGGTCTCCATGTCCATCAGGAACTCGATGGTGCCGGCGCATTCGTACCTGACCGCCTCGGCGATCTTCCGGCCGAGCGCGCAAAGCTCCTCGCGCTGGGCGGGCGAGAGATAGGGCGCCGGCGCGCGCTCCACGACCTTCTGGTTGCGGCGCTGGACGGAGCAGTCGCGCTCCCACAGGTGATAGATGTTGCCCTGCCTGTCGCCGAGGATCTGCACCTCGACATGGCGGGCGCGCAGGATCATCTTCTCGAGGTAGCCCTCGCCGTTGCCGAACGCGGCCTCGGCCTCGCGGCGCCCCTCGCGGATCTTCTCGGCCAGTTCGTCGGGCTTCAGGATCGGGCGCATCCCGCGCCCGCCGCCGCCCCAGGAGGCCTTGAGCATGAGCGGATAGCCGATCGCCTCGGCCTCCGCGGCGATGGCCGCCATGTCGTCGCCGAGCACGTCGGTCGCGGGGATGACCGGCACGCCCGCGGCGATCGCCACCCGGCGCGCCGAGGCCTTGTCGCCGAGCTTGCGCATCGTCTCGGCGGTCGGGCCGATGAAGGTGATCCCGGCGGCATGGCAGGCCTCGACGAAATCGGGGTTCTCCGACAGGAGCCCGTAGCCCGGGTGGATCGCGTCGGCGCCGGCCTCCTTCGCGACGCGGATGATCTCGGGGATCGAGAGGTAGGCCTGTACCGGCCCCAGCCCGGCGCCGATCCGGTACGCCTCGTCGGCCTTGAAGCGGTGGAGGCCGAGCTTGTCCTCCTCGGCATAGACGGCGACGGTGCGTTTGCCGAGCTCGTTCGCGGCGCGCATGACCCGGATCGCGATCTCGCCCCGGTTGGCGATGAGGATCTTCCTGAACTCGGCCATCCGCGCGCCCCCGGCTGCTGCTGGCAATCTAAGGATGCTGCGGTGCGGCGCAATCCCCCGCGCGCAGGCCCCGCCGATTTGCGCCGCTGCACCCCGGATCAGCCGGCTTGATCGCCCTGCGGCGGAATGAGAAGGTTGTGTCTCCAGCATGGTTGCACGCGGGGGCTGTGCGATGGACAGAAAGGTGCCGGCGGCGTCCAGCGAGCTTCTCGATGCGATGTCGACCATTCTCGACGACGCGTTCTGCGTCTGCGAGATCATCCTCGATGCCGAGGGAAGGCCGGTCGACTACAGGTTCATCGAGATCAACCAGCATTTCGAGGCGATGACCGGGCTTTCCGATGTGAAAGGCAGGACGGCCCTGGAACTCGTGCCCGGGTTGGAACGGCACTGGATCGAGACCTATGGCCGCGTCGCGCTGGAGCGGGTGCCGCTGCGGTTCCAGAACGGTTCGGAGCGGATGGGTCGCTTCTGGGACGTCTACTCGGCGCCGATCGACCCGCCGGGGCGGTTCACCATCGTGTTCCGCGACGTGACCGCGCTGAAGACCGCCGAGGCCGCGCGCGAGCGCGCGCTGGCCGAGGCGCGCCGGCTTCTGGCCGAGCTCAGCCACCGCGTCACCAACAGCCTGTCGATGATCTCGTCGATCATCGCGATGGAGGCACGGGGCCGGTCCGACGGCAACGGCCGGCAGGCCCTGATGCGGGTCCAGGCGCGGCTGAAGGCGGTCGCGCAGCTCTACGCCCTGCTCACGCGGTCGGGCTCGATCGACACCGTCGACGCGGCCGACTACCTCGGCCGCGTCCTGCAGGCGCTGGCCGGGTCGATCGGCGAGGATGGCCGCACGCCGCTGCGCTGGCAGATCGAGCCGGTGGAACTGTCCACCGCGACGGCGGTGCCGCTGGCGCTGATCCTGAACGAACTCGTCACCAACAGCCTGAGATACGCGTTCCCGCCCGGAACCTCGGGCACCGTCACCGTGACGCTGACGCGCGAGGCGGAACGCCTCGCCCTCCGGGTCGCCGATGACGGGCAGGGGATGGGCAGCAAGCGGCAGCCATCGGAGGGCGGCCTCGGCGGCGTGCTGGTCGGCGCTTTTGTCGAACAGATCGGCGGCGTGACGGACCTGACGACCGGCGCGGGCGGCACGGCGATAACGGTCCGCTTTCCGGCTGCCGCTCAGCCCGCGATGACCCGCGCCGCGAGCTGACCGGACCGCGCCACCCCGATCTGGCCCATGCAGGAGAGCATGTCGGCCCTGAGGATGTGGAGGACATGCGCCGCGCCGGCGGGCCCGAGCGCGGCGAGGCCGTAGTGGAAGGCGCGGCCCAGCATCACGAAATCGGCGCCGAGGGCGAGGGCGCGCAGGACGTCGAGGCCCGAGGCGACGCCGCCGTCGAAGATCAGCGGGTAAGTCTCGCCGACGGCTGCGCGGATGCCGGGCAGCATGTCGATCGAGGCGGGCGCGGCGTCGAACTGGCGCCCGGCATGGTTCGACACCCAGACCGCATCGACGCCCTCGGCCTTGAGCCGCGCCGCATCCTCGGCCACCAGGACGCCCTTGACCACGAGCGGCCCCGGCCACAGCGCGCGCAGCTCGGCCAGGTAGGCCCAGTCGGGCGAGGTGCGCAGCAGATAGCCGATATGCTGGTTCGACGGCAGGGCGGTCCGGATCGCCGTGTAGCTCTCCATCGTCCGGAGCCGCGGCATGCCGGTCCGCAGCGTGCCCAGCGCCCAGGCCGGCCGGACCGCCACCTGCGCGAGGATGCGCGGGTTGAGCCGGGGCGGGTTGGTCATGCCGCCCCGCGTCTGCCGCTCGCGCCGCGAGGCGACGGGGACGTCGGCCGTGACCACCAGGGTATGGAAGCCGGCATCGCCGGCGCGGCGCAGCAGGTCGGCGCGGATCTCGGGTGCGCGGGGTGTGTAGAGCTGGAACCAGCCCTGGCCACCGGCATGCGGGCCCACGGCTTCGGGCGTCTGGCTCGCCACCGTCGAGAGGCAGTAGGGGATGCCGGCGGCCGCGCCGAGCCGGGCGAGGTGGCGCTCGGCATCCGGCCAGACCAGGCCGGACATGCCGACCGGCGCGATGCCGACGGGAAGCGGGTAGGTGCGGCCGAGGAGCGTGGCGGTGAGGTCGGGCGTGATCTCGCCGTGCAGGATCGACGGCGCGAAGCGGATCCGGTCGAGCGCGGCCCGGTTCAGCGCCAGGGTGGATTCGGTGCCGGTGGCGCTGTCGAAGTATTCCCAGACGAAATGCGGCAGGCGCCGCCGCGCCCGCGCGCGCAGGTCGGATATGGCGGGATAGCGGGCATCGAGATGCGTGGTATCGGGCAGCATGGCGGGCGATGCTTGCGCGGGAAATCCGGCGCTGGCAAGGCCGGCACGCGGCGGCGCCCGGCGGCTCCGCCGCGCCGGCCCCGCGGCATCGGAACGAACTGCGAACAATTCTTTAACTCCGGCGCCGCCCGCGCTAGATTGGCCGCCATGAGCACCTATGACGAGCAGGACGCCTTCGAGGAGGCCGCCGCGCGCCCCTCGCTCGCCGCGCGGGCGATGGCGGCGCGGCCGACGCCCTATCTCGACGGGCTCAATCCCGCCCAGCGCGAGGCGGTCGAGGCGCTCGACGGGCCGGTCCTGATGCTCGCGGGGGCGGGCACCGGCAAGACCCGGGCGCTCACCGCGCGGATCGCGCACCTGCTCCAGACCGGGCGGGCGCGGCCGAACGAGATCCTGGCGGTGACCTTCACCAACAAGGCGGCGCGCGAGATGAAGGAGCGTGTCGGCCGGCTGCTGGGCGAGACGGTCGAGGGGATGCCCTGGCTCGGCACGTTCCACGCGATCGGCGTCAAGCTGCTGCGCCGGCACGCCGAGCTCGTCGGGCTGAAGTCGAATTTCACCATCCTCGATACCGACGACCAGGTGCGGCTGCTCCGCCAGCTGATCCAGGCCGAGAATATCGACGAGAAACGCTGGCCGGCGCGGCAGCTCGCGGCGCTGATCGACAACTGGAAGAACCGCGCCTGGACACCCGAGGCGCTGCCCGCATCGGAGGCGGGCGGCTTCAACCATCGCGGCGGCGAGCTCTACGCCGCCTATCAGGCTCGGCTGCGGACGCTGAACGCGGTCGATTTCGGCGACCTGCTGCTGCACTGCGTCACCATCTTCCAAAAGCATCAGGATGTGCTCGACCAGTACCGCCGCTGGTTCCGGTTCATCCTGGTCGATGAGTACCAGGACACCAACGTCGCCCAGTATCTCTGGCTCCGGCTGCTGGCCGGCGGGCACCGCAACATCTGCTGCGTCGGCGACGACGACCAGTCGATCTATGGCTGGCGCGGCGCCGAGGTGGGCAACATCCTGCGGTTCGAGAAGGATTTTCCGGGCGCCAAGGTGGTCCGGCTCGAGCAGAACTACCGGTCGACCGCGCATATCCTCGCCGCCGCCTCGGGGCTGATCGCGGCGAACCAGGGGCGGCTCGGCAAGACGCTCTGGACCGAGGGCGAGGATGG
>CAZYBG010000164.1:0-4923 GCA_964645155.1 uncultured Rhodobacterales bacterium
CCGGGGCTGGGGCTGGCGCAGGAGCCGGCGCGGGGGCCGACGCGGCCGGGGCGACCGCGGTGCCGGCCCGGGCGGTCCCCGGCGCCGCGAGGCTGCCGCAGAACGCCCATGACAGGAAGCCGCCGCCGGCGAGGAACGCGACCGCCGCCGCGAAGACCGCCTGCATCAGCGTCCAGTCCCCCAGCACCATCAGCAGCGCCCCGATGAAGGCCGCGCCGAGCGCCGCGACAAGCCAGGTGCCGATCGCGCAGCTCAATCCCGTGTCATTCATTGTCCCACTCCCCCTTTGAGGTTATGCCGGCCCCTTATAGCATCGGCGTGCGGCGGCGTGACCCTTTCCGTTCAAGATCAGTCCTTGCGGCGCGCGACGAAGTCCCGGGCCTGGTCCACCCAGCGGTCGCGCCTCGCGCGACCGCGGAACCCTTCCAGGTTGTCGTCGATCCAGGCCAGTTCCGCCTCGCTCCAGCCGGCGATCTGGTCGAAGTGGTAGACGCCGAGCGCATGGAGGAGGACCTCGATCTTCGGGCCCACCCCGACGATGCGCTTGAGATCGTCGGGCCCGCCCTCGCGCGCCGCATCGAGCCGCGCCGGGCGCATGGGGGCCGCCGCCGGCTCGCGCTCGGGCCGGCCCTTGGCCTCGGCCGGCGCTTCCTGCACGGTCACGCCGGTCGCGTCGGCCGGGTGGCCGGCGCCGGGCTTCGGCTCGGGCTCGGCCGGACCCTCGGCCGGCGCGGGCCGGTCGAGCCAGGGGGTGCGGAGCGGCTCCTCGGTGCCGTCGATGCGCCGGACGGTGTCGCCGAGGCGGACCGCGAGGTCGGCCGACATGTTGAGCTTCGGCCGGTCGGCGAAATGGTCCTTCAGGCTGGTCAGGCCCTTCTTCGGCTCGGCGGCGTAGCGGCCGTTCTGCGGCCCCGGCACGGGCACGCGGCCGGCGGCCAGTTCGTCGATGATCTCGGCCAGCCGCGCGGCGGTCAGGTCCTCGTAATAATCCTTGCCGATCTGCGCCATCGGCGCGTTGGCGCAGGCGCCGAGGCACTCGACCTCCTCCCAGCTGAAGCGGCCGTCGGCCGAGAGCTGGTGCGCGCGGGCCGCAATCCTCTCGCGGCAGACGGCGATCAGGTCCTCGGCGCCGCAGATCATGCAGGACGTTGTGCCGCAGACCTGCACATGCGCGACCGAGCCGACCGGCTGGAGCTGGAACATGAAGTAGAACGTCGCCACCTCGAGCGCGCGGATATAGGGCATGCCCAGCATCGCCGCGACGGCCTCGATCGCCGGGCGCGACAGCCAGCCCTCCTGCTCCTGCGCCCGCCAGAGCAGCGGGATCACCGCCGAGGCCTGCCGGCCCTCGGGGTACTTGGTCATCTGCGCCTCCGCCCAGGCCAGGTTGTCGGGCGTGAAGGCGAAGCTCTCGGGCTGCTCGGGGTGCAGGCGGCGAAGCATCAGGCGCTCCCTTCTTCGCGATTCCGTCGGGCGCTTTGGCCCTGCGCGGCCGGCGCGGCCGCGGGCCGCCCGACCGTCGAGCGCCGTCTTAGCTCAGAGAAAGCCGCGCAGGAAGCCCATGGCGACCGCAACCGCAGCGCCGATCGCCGCAGCCTTCAGGAGCGCGTTGCGGCCGCGCGCGAACCGCGCCGCCGCCGCGCCGCAGGCCGCCCCGATCAGGAGCGTCCAGAGATCGATGCTGAGCGTCATCCGCGGCCGGGCCGGCCGGTCACGAGCAGCCGCCGGTCTTGAGAACGAGGTCGCCACCCTCGACCACCGCCTCGCCCGAATCGAGCAGGGACTGCACGACCGCGGCCGCGGCGTCCTCGGACACGCCGGCGGAACCGAGGACCGCGGCGTTGTTGGTCGCGTTCACCCGGCAGCCCGCGGCGGCGATCGCGGCAACCATCGCCTGCTTTTCGGCCGGGCTCTGGGCGGCGGCCGGCAGGGCGCCGGTGGCCAGCGCGACCAGGACGAGCATGCGCTTCATCTGTCATCTCCTCGCAGCGCCGGGCGCAAGCCGCCCGGCACGACGCAGAGCATCGGTGCCCGGCGCGCGATATTCAATAGCACCGCCGGCGGTTACGGGCAGGTGTCGGAAATCAGCACCAGCGCCCCGGCGTCGATCACCGCGAGGCCCGAATCGAGCAGCGCCTGCACGACGGTCGCGGCATCGGCCTCGGCCAGGCCCGCCGCCTCCAGGATCGCCGAGTTGTTCTCGGACGTCACGCGGCAGCCATTGGCCTGGATCGCGGCCTGCAGTGCGGCCTTCTGCTCGTCGCTCGCCTGCGCGAGGGCCGGAAGCGCGGTGAAGGCGCCGAGGGCCAGCGCAAGGGCAAGGGCGGAGGCGGGGGTTCTGGTCATCTGCTCGGGTCTCCTGATGTCCGGGCGCGGGGCGCCGTCGTCCGGGATGGATTCGCAGAGGTCATAGCGCAACGCGCGCTGTCATCCGATAGCAGCCGTCGCGCACCCTCCCGACGGCCGGCCCGCCACCGTCGTCACGCCGTCGCTATCTGTCGATCTCGCCGAACACCACATCGAGCGTGCCGATGATCGCGGCGACGTCGGCCAGCTGGTGGCCGCGGGCGAGGTGGTCCATCGCCTGCAGGTGCGGGAAGCCCGGCGCGCGCAGCTTGGCGCGGTAGGGGCGGTTGGTGCCGTCGGCCACCAGATACACCCCGAACTCGCCCTTCGGCGCCTCGACCGCGGCATAGACCTCGCCCTCGGGCACGTGGAAGCCCTCGGTATAGAGCTTGAAGTGATGGATCAGCGCCTCCATCGAGGTCTTCATCTCGGCCCGCGGCGGCGGCGTGATCTTGCCGCGCGCCAGCACCTCGCCGGGCTCGGCGCGCAGCTTGGCGCAGGCCTGCCGGATGATCTTCGTCGATTCGCGCATCTCGGCCATGCGGACGAGGTAGCGGTCGTAGCAGTCGCCGTTCTTGCCGACCGGCACCATGAAGTCGAACTCGTCGTAGCACTCGTAGGGCTGCGCGCGCCGCAGGTCCCAGGCGAGGCCCGAGCCGCGGACCATGACGCCCGAGAAGGCGTAGCGCTGAATGTCCTCCTCGCTCACCACGCCGATATCGGCGTTACGCTGCTTGAAGATGCGGTTCTCGGTCAGAAGCCCGTCGATGTCGTCGAGCAGCTTCGGGAAGTGGTCGGCCCAGGCGTCGATGTCGTCGATCAGCTGCGGCGGCAGGTCCTGATGCACGCCGCCGGGGCGGAAATAGGCGGCGTGGAGCCGCGCCCCCGAGGCGCGCTCGTAGAAGATCATCAGCTTCTCGCGCTCCTCGAAGCCCCAGAGCGGCGGCGTCAGGGCGCCCACGTCCATCGCCTGCGTGGTGACGTTCAGAAGGTGGCTCAGCACCCGCCCGATCTCGGAGAACAGCACCCGGATCAGCGAGGCGCGGCGCGGCACCTCGACGCCGGTCAGCCGCTCGATCGCCAGGCACCAGGCATGCTCCTGGTTCATCGGCGCGACATAGTCGAGCCGGTCGAAATAGGGCAGATTCTGCAGGTAGGTCCGGCTCTCCATCAGCTTCTCTGTGCCGCGGTGGAGCAGGCCGATATGCGGGTCGCAGCGCTCGACGATCTCGCCGTCAAGCTCCAGCACCAGACGCAGAACACCATGTGCCGCAGGGTGTTGCGGGCCGAAGTTCAGGTTGAAGTTGCGGATCCGCTGCTCGCCGGTCTCGAGATCCTGGCTGCCGTCGTCGTAGGTGTTGCGCCGGATGTCGCCGTCCATCATTTCGCGGCCTCCTTCTTCTTCTCGTCGCCGGGCAGGATGTATTCCGCACCCTCCCAGGGACTCATGAAGTCGAACAGGCGGTACTCCTGCACCAGGCTCACCGGCTCGTAGACGACGCGCTTCAGGACCTCGTCGTAGCGCACCTCGGTATAGCCGGTGGTGGGGAAGTCCTTGCGCAGGGGATGGCCGCGGAAGCCGTAGTCGGTCAGGATCCGGCGCAGGTCGGGGTGGCCCGAGAACAGGATGCCGAACATGTCGAACACCTCGCGCTCGAACCAGTTGGCACTGGGATGGACCGGCGTGATCGACGGCACCATCTCGTCCTCGCGCACCGCCATCTTCAGCCGCACCCGGTGGTTCCGGTACATCGAGAGGAAGTGGTAGACGACGTCGAAGCGCTGCGGACGTTCGGGGTGGTCGACGGCGGTGATGTCGACAAGCGTCGAGAACCGGCAGGTTGCGTCGGCCCTGAGGAACTCCACGAACGACAGGAACGAGCCGCGGGTGACGGTCATCGTCAGTTCGCCCTGCGCCACGGCCCAGGACATCACGCAGTCGGGCCGCTTCAGCTCGATATGCGCGCCAAGCTCGTCGAGCGCCTCGCTCATCGCACGATCGTCCCGGTCCGGCGGATCTTCCGCTGCAGTTGCAGGATGCCGTAGAGCAGCGCCTCGGCGGTGGGCGGGCAGCCGGGCACGTAGATGTCGACCGGCACGATCCGGTCGCAGCCCCTGACCACGCTGTAGCTGTAGTGGTAGTAGCCCCCGCCATTGGCGCAGGAGCCCATCGAGATCACGTAGCGCGGCTCGGGCATCTGGTCGTAGACCTTGCGCAGCGCCGGCGCCATCTTGTTGGTCAGCGTGCCGGCCACGATCATCACGTCGGACTGCCGCGGCGAGGCGCGCGGTGCGACGCCGAAGCGCTCGGCGTCGTAGCGCGGCATCGAGGTGTGCATCATCTCGACCGCGCAGCAGGCCAGCCCGAAGGTCATCCAGTGGAGCGAGCCGGTGCGCGCCCAGTTGATCAGGTCCTCGGCCGAGGTCAGCAGGAAGCCCTTGTCCTGCAGCTCGCGGTTCAGCGCCTGGGTCGCGGCCTCGGGATTCCGCTCGGCGGTGTTGGCGACGATCCGCGGATCGTTCACGCCGGCGCCGGGATCGGTGACCTTCACTCCCATTCCAGCGCCCCCTTCTTCC
>CAZYBG010000165.1:0-4909 GCA_964645155.1 uncultured Rhodobacterales bacterium
TTCTGGCCCCATTTCAGGAACACATAGCGTTCCATGTTGCGCTCGTATTCGCGGTCGACGTTCAGCTGGAAGGCGCGCGGGTTGCCGAACTCGTCGACCATCACCGAATGGTCGATCACAAGATCGACCGGGTTCAGCGGGTTGATCTTCGTGGCATCGCCGCCCAGCGCCACGATCCCGTCGCGCATCGCCGCGAGGTCGACGACCGCCGGAACACCGGTGAAGTCCTGCATCAGCACGCGCGCCGGGCGGTAGGCGATCTCGCGCGTGCTGTGCCCGCCCTGCGCCACCCAGTCCGAGAAGGCGCGGATGTCGTCCTGCGTGACGGTGCGGCCATCCTCGAATCGGAGCATGTTCTCGAGCACCACCTTGAGCGCGGCGGGCAGCCTGGCGAAGGCGCCGAGGCCGGCCTCCTCGGCGGCGGGAATCGAGTAGTAGGCGACGGTCGCGCCGCCGGCCGTGAGGGTGCGGCGGGTTCCGGCGCTGTCGTGGCCGACGGTGACGGTCATGGGCTGGGGCCTCCCTGAGTGATCCGGGGTAACGCTTGCGGCCCATGTTCCGCATCGCGGGGGTGCGGATCAAGGGGCCGGCTTCGGTATACCATTGTGCACAATCAGGTGCAACGGCTCGCCGCCTTCTCGCAAAACCTTGATTGGTCGGTGTGGTGCTGGTTGACTAGGTTGCGGGGACAATGCCGGGACAACGGGAGAGGCACATGCGCGCGATGCGGGGGGTGCTCTGCGGGCTGGGGCTCGCGGTGGCAACGGCGACGGCCTCGACGGCCGAGGACCAGCCGGTGCTGGTCGAGCTCTACACCTCGCAGGGCTGTTCGAGCTGCCCGCCGGCCGATGCGCTGTTCGAGCGGCTCGCCGCCCGCGGCGACGTCCTCGCGCTCGCGCTGCATGTCGACTACTGGGACTATATCGGCTGGAAGGACACCTTTGCCTCGCCGGCCTATACGGCGCGGCAGAAAGACTACGCCCGCGTCGTCGAGTCGCGCACCATCTACACGCCGCAGATGGTGATCGGCGGGCAGGATCACCTTGTTGGAACGCGCGAGATGGAGCTGGCCGAGCTGATCGAGCGGCACAAGGACCTGCCCGAACGCGTGCGGCTGACCGTGATCCGGACCGGCGACACGCTGGCCGTGACCGCCGAGCCCGCCGGGGCGCTGCCGGCCGAGATGGTGGTCCAGCTCGTCCGCTTCATGCCGGAGGCGACGGTCTCGATCGAGCGCGGCGAGAATGCGGGCGAGACGATCACCTACATCAACATCGTGACCGACTGGCGCGAGATCGGCCGCTGGGACGGCGCGGCGACGCTGTCGCTCTCGGCCGACGCGGCGGGCGACGACCGTGCCGCGGTGATCGTGCAGGAGCCGGGCCCGGGCGCGGTCGTAGCAGCGGCGCTGGCGCGCTGACGCGTCAGGACGGCGGCCGCCGGCCGCCGATCTTCCACCGCTTGTGGATCCAGAAGTACTGGCCGGGCTGGGCGCGGACCCGTGCGGCCAGGCTGTCGGTCGCCGCCTGCATCATCGTGGCGGGGTCCGACGGCGGGATCGGCGCCTCGGTCACGAAATCGAAGCTGAGGCCGTCGGGGCGGCGCAGGCCATAGGCCGGCACCATCAGCGCATCGTACTTGAGCGCGAGCTCGGCCGCCGACAGCGCGGTAAGGGCGGGCCGGCCGAGGAAGTCGAGCGGCACGCCCTGCGGGATGCGCTGGTCGAACAGGATGCCGAGCACCCCGCCCTGCTTGAGAAAGCCCACCATCCGGCCCAGGCCGCGGCGGCCGCGCTCGAACACCGGGCCGCTGACGCCGGCGATCCGCTCCACATAGGTCTCGTTGAAGGCCGCGTTGCCGAGCGGCTTGTAGAGCCCGCCGACCGCCACGCCGCGGGCGGCGAACCAGCCGCGCGGGACGTCGTAGTTGCCGATATGCCCCGAGACGAGGATCACCGGGCGGCCGGCCGCGCGCGCCGCCTCGATCGCCGGCATGCCGGGGCCGCTGGCCTCGGCCGCGGCGGCGCGGGCCACGAAATCCTCGCCCGAGAAGATCTCGGCGAGCGTCCGGCCCGCGTTCTCGGCCGCCGCCTCGGCGATCCGGCGGCGCCCCGCGGCGTCGAGCTCGGGGAAGATCATCGCGAGGTTGGCCAGGCTGCGGCGGTGATAGCCCGCCACCGGCGCCACCAGCCGTCGCGTCACCGCGCCGACAAAGCCCACGCGGCGGTCGTACGGCAGCAGCGCGGCCGTGCCGATCAGGGTGCGGAGGGCGCGGTCGACGGCCCAGTCATAGACGGCTTCGCGCAAGCGGCATTCCCGGCTCGGTGCTTCTGGCGACGGACCGGGACCTGCGCGCCCCGGCGATCGGCGACGGCCAGAGATAGAGGCCGCCCGCGGCGACCACAAGCCGCGCGGCGGCGCGGTCAGCCGGCCGCGGCGGGGGGCGGCAGCATCGCGACCTCGCCGCGTTCGACCAGTGCGCGGATCGCGGCGACGACGCGGCCCTGCGCGGCCTCGCCGTCCCGCGGATCGACCGCGCCCTTGTCGGCCGCCTCGTCGCGCAGCTGGCCGGCCATCCGCTGCGACATGTTGGCAAAGAGGAAGTCGGCCGCCGCGGCGCCTGCCGCGCCGCCGGCCGCGGCATGGGCCAGCGCGGTGACCAGCGCCGGGGCCTCGCATTCCTTGACCAGCTTCGTGACGTCGCGCGCGTCGATCCGGGCCGGGATGTCGGCGAAGGTGAAGATCGTCTTGCGCACCTCCGAGGCGAAGGCGGCATCGTCCTGCTCGAGCCCTTCGAGCACGTCGTCGCGGGTCGCGGCCTGCGCGTAGTTGAGGATCGCGCCGACCCGCGCGACCGGCGTCTGGTCGAAGGCCGGCGTCGGCGCGGCCTCGATCTGCTCGACCAGCGCCAGGCCGATGCGGCGGACGTTCTCGGGCCGGATCCGGCTCACCTCGGCGATCGCGCGGGCGAGGCGGCGCGCGCGCTCGCCCTGCAGCCGGCCCAGCACCTCGGCGGCGCGCGCGATCGAGAGCTTGGACAGCACGACGGCACCGACCTCGATGCTTTCGGCCTCAAGCACGCCGGCAAGCTCGGCCGCCGGCAGGTCGACGAGGCGCGCCCAGGGGTCGCCCGCGCCGGCCGCAAGCGCCTGCCGGCGGAGCCGGCTCGCCGTCGCGGCGCTGATATGGCCCTCGAGGACGCCGAGCGCGCCCTCGAGCCCGCCCGGAAACGACAGGCCGACCGCCTCGAGTTCGGCCACGAATTCCTCGACCACGCTGCGCAGCGTGCCGCGGTCGACCGCGCGCATCGTGCCCATGGCTTCGGTCAGGCTTGCCTGGTGCTCGTCGGACAGCGCGCCGAGGGGGAGGGTTTCGCCCTGCGCCAGCATCAGCCGCACAATGACGGCCGCCTTTTGCCGCCGGGTCAGGCGCGGCGGCGGGGCAGAAAGGGCGGGCGAGGCAGTCAGCACATGAGGTCTCCGGCCGCTTGTTCGGCCGGAGACTGGCGCATCAACGGTTAAGGCGCCTTTACGGCCGGCTCAGCTGTTGACGACCGGCACGCAGGTTTGCGTGGGCGCGTCCCAGGTCTGGCCCTGGGCGCATTGCGACGTGCTCATCTCTTCCATGCCGGTGCACTGGGCGAAGGCGGCCGCCGGCAGCACAACAAGGACGAGCGCGGAGAGGAAGAGCTTCATGATGCATCTCCTGGTTGATCCTGCATCATGAGATAGCGCGGCGGGCCAGATGGCAAGGATTTGGTCCGCCGGCGGCCCGCGCCGGCCGGCATCTGCCGATTCAATAGGCATCCGCCGTTCCGCTGCGGAGCGCCTGCCCGAGGGCGCGCGCCGGCCAGGTGCCGGCACCGCCCCGCGCCTCGATCTCGGCCAGTTCGGCACGCGCCAGCGCTAGGTCTCCCGCCTCTACATGGGCCATGCCCTTGTAGGCGCGCACCAGGAAGTTCGCCGGATTCGCCGCGATCGCCCGGTCGTAGAGGGCCATGCCCAGCGGCACGCGGCCCGCCTTGCGATGCGCGAAACCAAGGACGGTCAGCGCCAGGTCGCTCTCGGGGTCGGCCATCGCCGCCACGACGCGGATCGCCGCATCGTAGCGCCCGGCATGGGCCAGCTCGCGCGCCGCGTTGAAGAGCGCGGCGTCACTGAAGCCGCTTTCCGCCGCCTCGATGCAGCGCCCCTTCCGCGCGTCCCAGACGAAGCCGTCGGCGCAGACGCTCGTGGTGGGCGTGGGCGGCGGCGGCGCCTCGGTCTCGGGCAGGACCGCAAGCGCCGGCGCGGCGGCGAGCGTGGCAGACAGGGCGAGGGCGAGGCGGCGCATGGGGATTCTCCCGGCTCTGGACGCAGGAAAGGATAGCGCGCGAAGGGGGACAGGTCAGCCCGCGCCGAACACCCTTGCGAAGATCGTGTCGACATGCCGGAGGTGGTGGCCGAGGTCGAACTGCTCCCCGATCTCCGTCTCGCTCAGCGCCGCCCGCACCGCCGGATCGGCCTTCAGCTCGGCCATGAAGTCGGCGCCGCCCTCCCAGACCTTCATCGCGTTGCGCTGCACCAGCGCATAGGCGTCCTCGCGGCTCACGCCCTTCTGGGTCAGCGCGAGCAGCACGCGCTGGGAATGGACGAGACCGCCGAGGCGGTTCAGGTTCCGCATCATGTTCTCGGGATAGACGACGAGAGTCTCGACCACATTCGTCAGCCGCGCCAGCGCGAAGTCGAGCGTGATCGTGGCATCCGGCCCGATCATCCGCTCGACGCTGGAATGGCTGATGTCGCGCTCGTGCCAGAGCGCCACGCTCTCCATCGCCGGGAGCGCCATCGAGCGGACCATGCGGGCGAGGCCGGTGAGGTTCTCGGTCAGCACCGGGTTGCGCTTGTGCGGCATCGCCGAGGAGCCCTTCT
>CAZYBG010000166.1:0-4892 GCA_964645155.1 uncultured Rhodobacterales bacterium
AAGCGCGACGTCTCGCAGCTTCACGCCGCGGTGGTCGAACTGGTGGCGCTGGAGGATGCCGAGATCAAGTATTCGACGGTGCAGAACTGGTATCCCGGCGACGAGGAAGGCCGCGGCGGCATCTACAACTTCGTCACCAAGCGCGCCGATTGCCGCGGCGACCGATCGAAGGTGATGTGGACCCAGGTCGAGACCGGCAGCGCGATCACCTGGAAGTACCCGTCGTGCATCCTGCGCGGCGAGGAAAGCCAGGGCGAGTTCTATTCCATCGCCATCGCCAACAACTATCAGCAGGCCGATACCGGCACCAAGATGATCCATCTGGGCAAGAACACCCGCTCGCGCATCGTCTCGAAGGGGATCAGCGCGGGGCACGCGCAGAACACCTATCGCGGCCTCGTCTCGATGCACCCCAGGGCCACCGGCAGCCGCAACTACACCCAGTGCGACAGCCTGCTGATCGGCGACCAGTGCGGGGCGCACACCGTTCCCTACATCGAGGTCAAGAACAACTCGTCCCGCGTCGAGCACGAGGCCACGACCTCGAAGGTCGACGACGACCAGCTGTTCTACTGCCGGAGCCGCGGCATGGACGAGGAGGAGGCGGTGGCGCTCGTCGTCAACGGCTTCTGCAAGGAGGTGCTGCAGGCCCTGCCGATGGAGTTCGCGATGGAGGCGCAGAGCCTGGTCGCGATCTCGCTCGAGGGGAGCGTGGGGTGACGCCGGCCGACGTCATCGCCGGGGATGCCGTCGTCGGCGTCGATCTAGACTACGAGGTCGTCAACAACATGCTGATGGTGTCCGCCTCGGGCACCGCGGTGACGCTCGCCTGATGCCGGAGTTTTCCATGCCGCCGCCGCTTTTTTGCCTTAACCTGCCGCTAGTGCTTCGGGCCAAGCACGGTGGAGGTGCGGCCCATGAACGCAATGATCGGCACCCCCGAGCAGAAGCAGCAGTTCGGCGAGCGGCTGACGCGGATCTCCCGGGGCGGCGTGAACACCTCGCGGCACATCTATGTCGGGCCGGTCGACGAGGCGTTGGGCGACAAGGCCGGCAAGCCGAAGCGCCTCTCGCGGGCCGACCTGCGGCGGCTCAAGGTCGAGCCGGTCACCTTCGGGCTGATCTTCAGCCAGTTCTTCATGGTGCCGTTCGCGCTTGCGGTCGGCGCGGCCTGCGTGGTGGCCGGCCGGGCGGTGGAGACGCGCTTCGTCACGCCCGAGGTGGTCGCGGAATACACCGAGGCGATCCCGTTCCTTACCCCCTACGGCATCTATTTCGATCTGCTGCTCGCGGCGGGCCTTGCCTCGCTGATCGGGCCACGGCTCGGGCTGCGCAAGCACCGGCTCGGCCGGGCGCAGTTCGCGGGCTTCGCCGCGATGCTCCTCTTCGAGGGCGCGGCGGTGACGCAGTATCCGCAGGTCTTCGACCGCATCTACTCGGCCGAGTACGTGGCCGAGGTCTCGGACGCGTTCACCCGGGCCTGACCCGCCGGCTTTCCGCTCCACCACCGATCCGAAGGGCGCCGCCGTCGCGGACGCCCTCCTTTCCGCATGTCTGAACGAGGCTGTGATGCTTGAAATCAAGAACCTGCACGTGAAGCTCGAGGAGGAGGACAAGGCGATCCTCAAGGGCGTCGACCTGACGGTCGAGGCCGGCCGCGTCCACGCCATCATGGGGCCGAACGGGTCGGGCAAGTCGACGCTGTCCTACGTGCTCTCGGGGCGCGAGGGCTACCTGGTGACCGACGGCACCGCCACCCTCGACGGCGAGGACCTGCTTGCGATGGAGCCCGAGGCGCGGGCCGCCGCGGGCCTCTTTCTTGCCTTCCAGTACCCGGTGGAGATCCCCGGCGTCGGCAACATGACCTTCCTCAGGACCGCGGTGAACGCGCAGAGAAAGGCGCGCGGCGCCGAGGAGATGAGCTCGGCCGAGTTCCTCAGGGTGATCCGCGAGAAGGCGCGCGCGCTCAACATCGACGCCGAGATGCTCAAGCGCCCGGTCAATGTCGGCTTCTCCGGCGGCGAGAAGAAGCGCAACGAGATCCTGCAGATGGCGATGCTCGAGCCGCGGATGTGCATCCTCGACGAGACGGATTCGGGGCTCGACGTCGATGCGATGCGGCTTGTCGCCGACGGCGTCAACGCACTGCGCGCCGAGGGGCGCGGCTTCCTCGTCATCACGCATTACCAGCGGCTTCTCGATCACATCGTGCCGGATGTCGTCCACATCATGGCCGACGGCCGGATCGTGAAGTCGGGCGGGCCGGAACTGGCCGTCGAGGTCGAGACCAACGGCTACGGCGACATCCTGGCGGAGGTGGCGTGATGGCGGCACCGGCGGCGAAACCCGATGCGACGGCGGCCCGGCTGGCATCGCTGACGCTGCCCGCCGGCGGCGCCTGGGCCGGCGAGGCGCGCAGGGCGGCGCTGTCGAGGCTGACGGCGATGGGCCTGCCGGGGCGGCGCGACGAGTACTGGCGCTGGACCGACCCCGCCACGCTCAATGCTCCGGTGCCCGCACCCGCGGCGCTCTTCGAACCCGGCGAGGCGCCGCCCTTCGACACGATCGACCGGCTCCGGCTGGTCTTCGTCGATGGCCGGTTCGATGCCGAGGCCTCGGACGATCCCGCGCTGGCCGGCGTCGAGATCGAGCGGCTGGCCGAGGCGGGCGCGCGCGACATCCACTGGGCGCGCGAGGTCTACGGCGCGCTCGAGGCGCGCGGCCAGTCGCCCGTGAAGCGGCCGTTCGCGGCGCTCAACACCGCCGTCGCCACCGACGGAGTGCTGCTTCGCGCCACCGGGCGCGCGGCCCGGCCCGTCGCGCTGGTCTACCTGCACCGGTCGGAGACGTCCGATGCCGTCCTGCACCATGTGGTGAAGATCGAGCCCGGCGCCGACCTGACGCTTCTCGAAAGCGGACCGGCGGCGGCACGGTTCAACAAGGTGCTCGAGGTCGATGTCGCCGCGGGCGGCGCGTTCCACCACGTGCGCCTGCAGGGCCGCGACCATGAGCGCCGGGCGGTGACCCACATCTTCGCCCGCGTCGGCGCCGGCGCCACCTTCAAGAGCTTCACGCTGACGAAGAACGGCCGGCTCACCCGCAACGAGGCGGTGATCGACATCGTCGGCGACGGCGCGGTGGCGCATGTGGCCGGCGCCAGTGTCGGCGACGGCGATTTCCACCACGACGACACCGTCTTCGTCACCCATGACGCGGTCGGCTGCGAAAGCCGCCAGGTGTTCAAGAAGGTGCTCCGGAACGGCGCGACCGGCGTGTTCCAGGGCAAGATCCTGGTCAAGCCCGGCGCGCAGCAGACCGATGGCTACCAGATCAGCCAGTCGCTCCTGCTCGACGAGGACAGCCAGTTCCTCGCCAAGCCCGAGCTCGAGATCTATGCCGACAACGTGAAGTGCAGCCACGGCTCGACCTCGGGCGCGATCGACGACGAGGCGCTGTTCTATCTGCGCTCGCGCGGGGTGCCCGAGGCCATGGCGTCGAACCTGCTGGTCCTCGCCTTCCTCGCCGAGGCGCTGGAGGAGATCGAGGACGAGGCGCTGCGCGAGGATATCCGCGGCCGCCTGGAACGCTGGCTGGCGCGGCGGCGGGGCCAAGGGTGATGGCGGTCTCGACCGACATCGGGCGCAGCTGGCGCGGCCCCGGTACGGCGCTGCGCCGGCAGCTTGCCGCCGGCGCGACCGAGGGCAGGGCGCTCGCCTTTCTGATGGCGGCGTGCGGGCTGATCTTCGTCGCCCAGTGGCCGCGGCTCTCGCGCGAGGCGCATCTCGATCCCTCGGTGCCGCTCGAGGCGCGGATCGCCGGGGCGCTGCAGGGCATCGTCTTCATCCTGCCGCTGGCGATGTACGGCCTCGCTGCGCTCTCGCACCTGCTGGCGCGGCTCTTCGGCGGCACCGGCACCTGGTTCGCCGCCCGGCTGGCGCTGTTCTGGTCGCTTCTCGCCGCGGCGCCGCTGTTCCTGCTGCACGGCCTCGTGGCGGGCTTCGTCGGGCCCGGCCCCGCGCTCGACCTCACCGGGCTCGTGGTGCTGGCGGCGTTCCTCGGCCACTGGGCGCTTGCCCTTGCCGCGGCAGAGCGGCCGGTGCGCGCTTGAGACCGGAAGGGCATCAGCCTAGGGTGCGCGCGGACCGGATGGTAGGGGCCATGGACACGACGCTGAACTCGCTTCTCGCGCTCATGCGCCTGACGCTCACCAACCCGCGCGAGGGCGCGCGCCGCGTCCTGGCGACGGAGCTCGAACCCGGCATCGTCTGGCAGGCCTTCGCGCTGGTCGCCGTCGTCAGCGTGCTGCTGGTCGAGCTCTCGACGGCCATCGTCCCGATGCCGGCCGATGTCCCGCTCGTCGCGCTCTATCGCAACCCGCTCGTGGCGGGCCTGGTGCAGGCGCTCGCGCTCTTCGTCACCGCCTTCGCCATGCACCGGGTCGGTGCCGCCTTCGGCGGGACCGGCCGGTTCGACGAGGCGCTGAAGCTGGTCGTGTGGATCGAGGTCATGCTGATCGCGCTGCAGCTCGTCCAGATCCTCGCCCTGCTCCTCCTGCCGCTGCTGGTACCGCTGGTCTTCGTCATGACCATCGCCTGGTCGATCTGGATGCTCACCTCGGCGGTCATGGAGCTTCATGGTTTCCAGAACGCGCTGAAGGTGTTCTTCGGGATCATCGGCAGCTCGATCGCGATCGCCTTCGCGCTGCTGATCGCGATCGCGCTCCTCAACGCCTTCGGCATCATCACCGTCACGGGGCCGCCCGATGTATGACCTTGCCGCCATCCGTGCGGACTTCCCGATCCTCGCGCGCGAGGTGAACGGCAAGCCGCTCGTCTATCTCGACAACGGCGCCTCGGCGCAGAAGCCGCAGGCCGTGATCGACGCGGTGACGC
>CAZYBG010000167.1:0-4876 GCA_964645155.1 uncultured Rhodobacterales bacterium
TGCCAGGACCCCGGCAAGGTGTTCAAGGGCAAGAAGATGGCCGGCCACATGGGCGCCGTGCGCGTGACCACGCAGAACCTGCAGGTCGTGCGCACCGACGCCGACCGCGGGCTCATCATGGTGAAGGGCGCGGTGCCGGGCAGCAAGGGCGGCTGGGTCACGATCAAGGACGCGGTCAAGAAGGCCGCCCCGGAGAACGTCATCCTGCCCGCGGCGCTGAAGTCGGCCGCTGAACAGGCGCGCAAGGCGGCGGAAGCCGCCGCGGCCGCCGCGGCAGCCGAGGAGGAAGCCGCCCGCAAGGCGGCGGCCGAGGCGGAACAGGCAGCGATCGAGGCGGCGGAGGCCGAGGCGGCGCAGGCCGCCGAGGCCGGCGATGCGGCCGACGCGGCTCCGGAAGGGAACGGGAAAAATGAAGGCTGACGTCATCACGCTCGAGGCGAAGAAGGCGGGCTCGGTCGATCTCTCCGACGAGATCTTCGGGCTCGAGCCGCGCGCCGACATCCTGCACCGTGTGGTGCGCTGGCAGCGGGCCAAGGCCCAGGCCGGCACGCACGCGGTGCTCGGCAAGTCGGATGTGAGCTATTCGACCAAGAAGATCTACCGCCAGAAAGGCACCGGCGGCGCCCGCCACGGCTCGAAGAAGGCGCCGATCTTCCGTCACGGCGGCGTCTACAAGGGCCCGACCCCGCGGAGCCATGCGCATGATCTGCCGAAGAAGTTCCGCGCCCTCGGCCTGAAGCACGCGCTGTCGTCAAAGGCGGCCTCCGGCAACCTCGTGATCCTCGAGGCGGCCGAGATGAAGGACGCAAGGACCGCGACCCTCGCCAGGGCGGTGAAGGAACTCGGCTGGAAGCGGGTGCTCGTCATCGACGGCGCCGACGTGAACGAGAACTTCGCCCGCGCGGCGGCCAACATCCAGGGGCTGGACGTGCTGCCCTCGATGGGCGCCAACGTCTACGACATCCTGCGCCGCGACACGCTCGTGCTCACCCGGGCGGCGGTCGACGCGCTGCAGGCCCGTCTCGGGAAAGGGGACGTGAAATGAACGCGAAACCCGAACATTACGACGTGATCGTGAAGCCGATCATCACCGAGAAGGCGACGCTGGCCTCGGAGACTGGCGCGGTCGTGTTCCAGGTGTCGAAGGACGCCTCGAAACCGCAGATCAAGGAAGCGGTCGAGACGCTGTTCGGCGTCAAGGTCAAGGCGGTCAACACCACCGTGACCAAGGGCAAGACCAAGCGCTTCCGCGGCCGCCCGGGCGTGCGCTCGGACGTCAAGAAGGCCTACGTGACGCTGGAGGAAGGCAACACGATAGACGTCTCCACCGGCCTCTGATACAGGGGCGCGACTCTCGGCCCCCGGCAAACCGGGGGCCGGTCGACTTTAAGCCGGGGCGGGCACGCCCCATCCACCACTGGACCTTGGGTCCAAGGCACACGGAAGACAGAAAGCATGGCACTCAAGTCGTACAAGCCGACGACGCCTGGCCAGCGCGGGCTGGTTCTGATCGACCGTTCGGAGCTTTGGAAAGGCCGGCCGGTCAAGTCCCTCACCGAGGGTTTGACGAAGAACGGCGGCCGGAACAACACCGGACGGATCACGATGCGCCACCAGGGCGGCGGGGCCAAGCGCCTCTACCGTGTGGTGGACTTCAAGCGCCGCAAGTTCGACATGCCGGCGACCGTCGAGCGGATCGAGTACGATCCGAACCGCACCGCGTTCATCGCGCTGATCAAGTACCAGGACGGCGAGCAGGCCTACATCCTCGCGCCGCAGCGGCTGGCGGTGGGCGACCAGGTCATCGCCGGCGCGAAGACCGACGTGAAGCCGGGCAACGCGATGCCGTTCACCGGCATGCTGATCGGCACGATCGTCCACAATGTCGAGCTGAAGGCCGGCAAGGGTGGCCAGCTGGCACGGGCGGCGGGCACCTATGCCGCCTTCGTTGGCCGAGATGGCGGCTATGCGCAGATCCGGCTCTCGTCGGGCGAGCTTCGCATGGTCCGCCAGGAGTGCATGGCGACGATCGGCGCGGTGTCGAACCCCGATAACTCCAACCAGAACCTCGGCAAGGCCGGGCGCCGCCGCCACATGGGCATCCGCCCCTCGGTGCGCGGCGTCGCGATGAACCCGATCGACCACCCCCATGGCGGCGGCGAAGGCCGAACCTCGGGCGGCCGTCACCCGGTTACCCCGTGGGGCAAGGGCACCAAGGGCACCCGGACCCGCAAGAACAAGGCGACGGACAAGTTCATCGTCCGCTCGCGTCACGCTCGCAAGAAGGGCCGCTGATCCATGTCTCGTTCCGTCTGGAAAGGCCCGTTCGTCGACGCCTACGTCCTCAAGAAGGCCGAGAAGTCCCGCGAGGGCGGCCGCAGCGAGGTCATCAAGATCTGGTCGCGCCGGTCGACCATCCTGCCGCAGTTCGTCGGCCTGACCTTCGGTGTCTACAACGGCCAGAAGCACATCCCCGTCAACGTGACCGAGGACATGATCGGCCAGAAGTTCGGTGAATACGCGCCGACGCGGACCTACTACGGCCACGCCGCCGACAAGAAAGCCAAGAGGAAGTAAGCCATGAGCAAGGAAAAGAATCCGCGCCGCGTGGCCGAGAACGAGGCGATGGCCAAGGCCAAGATGCTGCGCACCTCGCCCCAGAAGCTAAACCTCGTGGCCCAGCTGATCCGCGGCAAGAAAGTCGAGAAGGCGCTGGCCGACCTCACCTTCTCGAAGAAGCGCATCGCCGGCGACGTGAAGAAGTGCCTCCAGTCGGCCATCGCCAATGCCGAAAACAACCACGGGCTCGACGTCGACGAACTGGTCGTCGCGGAGGCTTTCGTCGGCAAGAACCTCGTGCTGAAGCGTGGCCATGCCCGCGCCCGCGGCCGCTATGCGCGGATCATGAAACCGTTTTCCGAGCTGACCATCAAGGTGCGTCAGGTCGAGGCTCAGGAGCAGGCATAATGGGACAGAAGGTCAACCCCGTCGGCATGCGCCTCCAGGTCAACCGGACCTGGGACAGCCGCTGGTTCGCCGACGGCAAGGAATACGGCAAGCTCCTCCATGAAGACCTGAAGATCCGGGAATTCATCGAGAAGGAGGCCGCCCAGGCCGGCGTGAGCAAGGTCATCATCGAGCGCCCGCACAAGAAATGCCGGGTCACGGTGCATACCGCGCGCCCGGGCGTCATCATCGGCAAGAAGGGCGCCGACATCGAGACGCTGCGCAAGAAGCTCGCGAACATGACGAGCAGCGAGCTGCATCTCAACATCGTCGAGATCCGCAAGCCCGAGCTCGATGCCGCGCTGGTGGCCGAGTCGATCGCCCAGCAGCTGGAGCGGCGCGTGTCGTTCCGCCGGGCGATGAAGCGCGCGGTGCAGAACGCGATGCGGATGGGTGCGCTGGGCATCCGGGTGAACGTCGCGGGCCGCCTCGGCGGCGCCGAGATCGCGCGGACCGAATGGTATCGCGAGGGGCGGGTGCCTCTGCACACGCTCCGGGCCGACATCGACTATGCGCTCGCCAAAGCCTCGACGCCCTACGGGATCATCGGCGTGAAGGTCTGGATCTTCAAGGGCGAGATCATGGAGCACGACCCGCAGGCACGCGACCGCCGGCACACCGAGCTGCAGGAAAGCGGCGGCGCCTCGCGCCCGCGCCGCGACCGCTGAGGAGTAAGGCAAGATGCTGCAACCAAAGCGCACCAAGTTCCGCAAACAGCACAAGGGTCGCATCCACGGCGAGGCGAAGGGCGGCTTCGAGCTGAACTTCGGCCAGTTCGGCCTGAAGGCGACCGAACCCGAGCGGGTCACCGCGCGCCAGATCGAGGCCGCGCGCCGCGCCATGACGCGCGAGATGAAGCGCCAGGGCCGCGTCTGGATCCGCGTGTTCCCCGATGTCCCGGTCTCCTCCAAGCCTACCGAGGTCCGGATGGGCAAGGGCAAGGGGTCGGTTGACTTCTGGGCTGCCAAGGTCAAGCCCGGCCGGATCATGTTCGAGATCGACGGCGTCGCCGAACCGGTCGCCCGCGAGGCGCTGCGGCTCGCAGCGATGAAGCTGCCGGTCA
This sequence comes from uncultured Rhodobacterales bacterium, assembly GCA_964645155.1. Taxonomy (GTDB): domain Bacteria; phylum Pseudomonadota; class Alphaproteobacteria; order Rhodobacterales; family Rhodobacteraceae; genus CAZYBG01. Next base: position 4,070 of record CAZYBG010000167.1, read on the forward strand.
AGACCAGGGTCGTGGCGCGCGAGGACTGGTAAGCGGAAGCGGGGCGAAAGCCCCGGCCTACCGAACAGGCCCCGCCGGCGACGGCGGGTTCTTGCTTTGCGCGCTTCTCTCGGCGCATGCATGGTACTTCGATGATGCCGCACTGTGGCAGGCTCGCCGGGTAAAGGCAGGCCGGCAGGGCGGGATCGCCGCTCGGACCGGGGGCGACAGTGGCAAAGGCGTACTGGATTGCGATGTATCATGCGGTGAAGGATCCCGCGGCGCTCGACGCCTACGCAAGGGTTTCCGGGCCCGCGCTCCAGGCGGCCGGCGGGCGCATCATGGTCCGTGGCATGCCGTCGCAGATCTACGACGCCGGGCTTCATCAGCGCACGGTCGTTCTTGAGTTCGACAGCGTGGCTGCCGCGATCGCGGCGCATGACAGCCCGGCATATCAGGCCGCGCTCGACCTGCTCGGCGATGCCGTGGTCCGCGACATCCGCATTGTCGAGGGTGTCGCCTAGGCTCGGCAGGCCGGGCGATCGTGCCGTTTCCTGGCAGCGCTTTTTTCCTTGCGCCCGAGGCTCGACCCCTGTATCAGGCCGCATTGCGCGACTCCGGGTTTCCGAAGTCTCGTTGATTTCATTGATCCGCCAGGTCAAGGGTGACCCTTCGCAAGGGGCCCTCTGGCGATGTGGAAAGGACCCCGACGCATGGACGTCGCCGAACTGCGCAACAAGACGCCGGACCAGCTGCGCGATCAGCTCGTGTCGCTCAAGAAGGAGGCGTTCAACCTCCGCTTCCAGCAGGCCACCGGCCAGCTCGAGA
>CAZYBG010000168.1:0-4873 GCA_964645155.1 uncultured Rhodobacterales bacterium
ACCACCGCAAAGCGCGCCCCGGGCCGCAGCGCGGCGGCGGCGACCGCGTAGCCGTCCATCGCCGAGGCGTCGAACGGCGGCTGCGCGCGGGTCGCGACCGCGTCGACGGCGAGCCAGCGGCCCTGCGCCTCGGCCAGCGGCACCGTCTCGGTCCCGGTGCGGCCCGCCAGCGCCAGCACCCGCGCGGTGGCCTCGGCGACCGGGATCATCCCTGCGCCTCGTAGCGGCCCGACTTGCCGCCGTCCTTCAGCACCACGCGCACCGCCTCGATCACCATGGCGCGGTCGGCGGCCTTCAGCATGTCGTAGACGGTCAGCGCCGCGACCGAGGCCGCGGTCAGCGCCTCCATCTCGACCCCGGTCGGGCCGGTGGTCCTGACGGTCGCCTCGATCGCCACGCCCGGCAGCGCGGCGTCGGGCACCAGGTCGACCGTCACCTCGCTCAGCGGCAGCGGGTGGCAGAGCGGGATCAGCCCGGCCGTGCGCTTGGCCGCCATGATCCCGGCAAGCCGCGCGACCCCGAGGACATCGCCCTTGCCGGCACGGCCCTGCAGGACGAGGTCGAGGGTGGCGGCGGCCATCCTCACCTGCGCCCGGGCGGTGGCGATGCGCGCCGTCGCGGGCTTTGCCGAGACATCGACCATCCGCGCCCGGCCGGCCGCGTCGAAATGGGTGAGCTTCGGCATCAGCCCGCCCCGGCGGTCAGCGGGTCGGCGAGGATCGCCCGCGTCGCCGCCGCCACGTCCTCCTGCCGCATCAGGCTTTCGCCGATCAGGAAGGCGCGGGCGCCGTAGCGGGCGAGGTCGGCGAGGTCGGCCGGCGTCGCGAGCCCGCTTTCGGCCACCAGCACCCGGTCGAGCGGCGCCAGCCGGGCCAGCCTGCGCGTGACCCCGAGATCGGTCTCGAAGGTCCGCAGGTCCCTGTTGTTGACCCCGATCAGGGGCGATTTCAGCCGGGCCGCACGCTCCAGCTCGGCCTCGTCATGCACCTCGATCAGCACGTCCATGCCCCAGTGGCGCGCGGCCTCCTCCAGCTCGGCGGCAAGCGCATCCCCGACCGCGGCCATGATGACGAGGATGCAGTCGGCGTGAAGCGCCCGCGCCTCGGCCACCTGCCAGGGGTCGTAGAGGAAGTCCTTCCGCAGCGCCGGCAGGTCGGTCGCGTCCCGCGCCGCCGCCAGATCGGCATCGGCGCCCTGGAACGACGGCGCGTCGGTCAGGACCGAGAGGCAGGCGGCGCCGCCCTCGGCATAGGCCCGGGCCAGCGCCGGCGGGTCGAAATCGGCGCGGATCAGGCCCTTCGAGGGGCTGGCCTTCTTGATCTCGGCGATCAGGCCGTAGCCCGCCTTCGTCGCCTCGACCAGGCGCGCCGCGAAGGCGCGGACCGGCGGCGCCGCGCGCGCCGCGGCCTCGACCTCGGAGAGCGGGCGGGCCGCCTTGCGGGCGGCCACCTCCTCAAGCTTGTAGGCGCGGATGCGGTCGAGGATGGTCATGGGCGCTGCTTAGCCGAGGGCGCCCGGCTTGGGAAGGCGGCAGACAGCGGCCGCCGCCCGGTCCCGCCCGGTCTTGCCCGGTCCTGCCCGGTGCGGCCCGGTCCTGCCCGGCGCCCGGCGCTCAGGCCCCGGCGATGTCGCCCGCCGGCGTCAGGTTCAGCTCGGCCACCGCCCGCCGGACGTCGCGCGGCCAGATGAAGAGGCGGTTCCACGGCGCCACCTTCACGTAGTCCTGCGGGCCGTAGAGCAGCGCCGTCTCGATGTCGCAGCAATAGCGCTCGATCCAGCCGAACCAGTCCTCGGCCTGCACCCGCCGCCCGGCCTTGACCGCCTTTCGCAGCGCGGCGAGCCGTTCGGCCATGCGGAACTCGTAGCCGGTCAGGACCAGCGGGTCGGCCCAGGCGCCGAGGCCGCCCTCGGCCGCCGCCTTCGCCTCGGCCTGCAGCATCGGCAGGTCGTCCTCGCCCGGGACCGAGGGGAAGATCAGGAAGCTCGCCCCCCAGCCGGAAGCGACGATCTCGAGGTTGAAGGTCGCCCGCTCGCGCCGCGACAGCTGCCGCCGCTCCTCGGCGGTGTAGGACGGGGCGACATAGGCGAGGAGCCGGCCGTACTGGTCGAAGCGCTCGTCGGCCACCCGCACGAACAGCGGCCGCGTCGACCCCGACGGCCGGCGCAGCTTCTCCTCGGCGAGGCGCTCGTGGAAGGCGGTCGCCTCGGCGCCTTGCGCGAGATGCGCGGCGACCGCGTCCGCCCGCGCCAGACGCGGCGCGAGGAAGGCGGCCAGCGCCTCGCGCACCGGGCTCTCGCCGCCGTCGATCCAGGCCGCGGTGTCCTGGAACAGCGCCTGCAGCTCGTCGCGGTTCCGGATCTCGCCGGTCGGGTTCTTCTCGGGCGTGTCGATCGACAGCATCCGCACGTTCATGCGGATGTTCGGCGTGTCGCCGTCGGTGATGTCGACAAGGCGCTTCTCGCGGATCGTGTCGAGGGTGATGCCGATCGGCGTCCAGAATATCTTCAACGGCATGGGCGGGCTCCAAAGACCTGATACAATGCCCTGAAGGTATCACGGGGCGATGACGGCGCCTATCTCTGGTTGCAGCCGGGCCGCGCGTGTCATCCCCTCGTTACAGCGTGGGCCCACCCTCCGTAGTGCTGGCGACTCCCGCAGTCGGGAGATGGCGATGACCGAGACATCCTGCGCATCGACGGACCGCGCCGGTCATGAGGGCCATGGGTCCTGCGCCGCCGGCGCCGGGTCGCGCGACCGGGCGGATGCCCCCGAAGCCAACACCGCCGACACCCGCACCGCAGATGCCGTCTGCGCCGAGGCCACCCGCGAGGCGATCGCCGGGCACTGCACCGGCGCGCTGAACGGCGCGGCCCGCGCCGTCGACCCCGCCGACGACCCCGCCGTCGACCCCGCCGTCGACCCCGCCGACGACCCCGCCGACGACCCCGATACGCTCGACCGGGCCGCGCACGGGCTCGGCAGCTTCGAGGACACACCCGGGGGCCGCGCCGCGGCCGCGAATGCCGCAGGCGCCTTCGAGCCCACGCCGCCCGAGCGGAGCGTGATGCAGGGCCTGCGCGAGGCGGTTGCCGAACGGGTCGGCGCGGCCCTCGGGACGGCGCAGGCGGCCGGCGGCTGGGCCGCCGACATGGCCGGCGGGGTCGCCGCCGTGGCCGAGGCCGGCTACGAGGCCGCGGTCTCGGGCGTCGAGGCGGCAACCGGCTGGATCGACGACGGCCACGCCGCGCGGCAGCGCGCCGACCTCGAGGCGCGGGCCGAGGGGCTGAAACAGGCGGCCGCAGAGCTTGTCGGCAACCCCGAAGGCGTCGCGCGCGCCGTCGCCGAAGCCTACGAGGCGCGGTTCGAGGCCGCCGATGCGCTGGAACGCGCCTACCGCTCCGGCCACGCCGACCTTTCGGCGCTGACCGAGGCCGCGCGCATCCGCGCCGAGGCCCGGACGGAGCTCGGCATTCTGGGGGTCGAGACCGCGGCCATCGCGGCGGGCGGCGCCGGCGCCGTCGCCAAGGGCCTGCGCGCGGCCCGCCTCGCCGACCGCTTCGCCGATGCCACGCCGGTCGCCCTGGCGATGGCCACCGCCGACCGGGCCCGCGACACGGTGCGCGCGGTCGAGGACCTCGCCACCGCACCGGGGCGGACCGGGCAGTTCGGGGCGGCGGATGTGGCCGCCTGGGTCGATACCGACCTCGCCCGGCGGACACCGGGCACCGCGACCGGGACCGGCGTCAGGATCGAGGGCGACTGGCTGCGCGGGAGTGTCCGCACCGGCACCGGCGCACCGGTCCCCGACCGGATCGCGGCGCGGCTGGCGGGGCAGGAATTCGCCGACTTCCGCAGCTTCCGCGAGGCGTTCTGGAAGGAGGTCGCGGCGGATCCGGAGTTGGCGGCGGGGTTCAGCGCATCCAATCGGATCAGCATGGCACAAGGTCGCGCGCCCTTCGCGCCAGTAACAGAACATGTGGGACAACGGAGAGTTTTCGAACTCCACCATGTCAAAGCTCTTTACCGGGGCGGGCAAGTCTACGATATCGACAATATCCAGGTCATGACGCCGCGAGCGCACATCGAGAAATCCCGCAATGAATGATGCGATGACGAAGCAGAGCCTTTCGGAGTTCACGCGAGCAGAGTTCTTAGACTTCGTGGAACGCATCTCTCACGCACTGGCGGCGACGGAGGAAGAGGGCAACGAATGGGTGGGGCATTTCAGCGACGTGGTTCCACACCCAGCAAAGAGCGACTTGATCTTCTGGCCCGAACCCGATGCCGACGACTCCCCTGAAGGCATCGTCGCCGAGATCGAACGCTACTGCCGCGAGCACGGGCTGCCCTGCTTCAAGGACAGCCCGGCCTGAGCCACCGGTCTGCGCGAGGGTGTCCGCACCGGCACCGGCGCACCGATCCCCGACCGGATCGCGGCGCGGCTGGCGGGGCAGGAATTCGCCGACTTCCGCAGCTTCCGCGAGGCGTTCTGGAAGGAGGTCGCGGCGGATCCGGAGTTGGCGGCGGGGTTCACGGTGCAGAATCAGGCCAACATGGCACGCGGTCGGGCGCCGTTTGCGCCGCGCTCGGAAAGGGTTGGAGAGCGCGAAGTATTTGAACTCGACCATATCAAGGCGCTTTTCCGTGGCGGTGGCACCTACGATATTGATAACCTGCAGATCATGACGCCCCGTACCCATATCGAAAAGTCGCACAATGACTGACGCGATGAAGAAGGAGAGCCTGTCGGAGTTCACCCGGGATCAATTCATCGATTTTGTGGAGCGGATTGGACGCGCAGAAGCTCCAACTGAGGAGGAGGGTATTCGCTGGGTTCGGCATTTCGACAGGCTTGTCGAACCGCATCCCGAG
>CAZYBG010000169.1:0-4810 GCA_964645155.1 uncultured Rhodobacterales bacterium
CGCCCAGGCGGACCTGAAGATCGACGGCTGGGCGATCGAGAGCCGGCTCTATGCCGAGGACCCCTATCGCAACTTCCTGCCCTCGATCGGCCGGCTGACCCGCTACCGTCCGCCCGAGGAGAGCCGGAGCCCGACCGCCGTGGTGCGCAACGATACCGGCGTCTATGAGGGCGGCGAGATCAGCATGTTCTACGACCCGATGATCGCCAAGCTCTGCACCTGGGCGCCGACGCGCGCTGCGGCGATCGAGGAGATGCGCGGCGCGCTCGATGCGTTCGAGGTCGAGGGGATCGGCCACAACCTGCCCTTCCTCTCGGCGGTGATGGATCATCCCCGCTTCCTGGATGGCGCGATCACCACCGCCTTCATCGCAGAGGAATGGCCCGAGGGCTTCCAGGGCGTGACCCTGCCGGAGGCGGAACTGCGCCGCATCGCAGCCGCCGCGGCCGCGATGTTCCGCGTGGCCGAGATCCGGCGCACCCGGATCTCGGGCACGATGGGCAACCACGAACGCCGCGTCGGCACCGACTGGGTGGTCGCGCTTCAGGGCGGGGAATTCCCGCTGACCGTCGCGGCCGACCGGGCCGGTTCCACCGTCACGTTCGCCGATGGCGAGAGGCTGCGCGTGGCCTCGGGCTGGACCCCCGGCCAGCCGCTCGCAAGGCTCGACGTGGCCGGGGCGCCGCTCGTGCTCAAGGTCGGCAAGATCCCGATGGGCTTCCGGCTGCGCACCCGTGGCGCCGACCTCAGGGTGCATGTGTGGACGCCGCGCCAGGCCGAGCTTGCGCGGCTGATGCCCGAGAAGGCGGCGCCCGACACGTCCAAGGTACTGCTCTGCCCGATGCCGGGTCTCGTCGTGCGGCTTGCCGTCGCCGAGGGCGACTCGGTCGAGGAGGGGCAGGCACTCTGCACTGTCGAGGCGATGAAGATGGAGAACATCCTGCGGGCCGAGCGTCGCGCCGTGGTGAAGAGCATCCGCGCCGGCATCGGCGCCAGCCTCGCCGTCGATGAAGTGATCATGGAGTTCGAGTGACAGGTGCCTCGCGAACCTTGCCGGCGTCTGCCGCTGCCGGCCCTGCGGTCTGGCCGGTGCTCGCCGTCGTCGCGGTCGGCATCGGCCTGGTGCATTTCGTCGTCCTGCAGGCGCTGGCGCTGCGGGCGGCAGGTGGCGTGTTCGAATACCCGCTCGACGATGTCTACATCCACCTTGCCATGGCAGACAGCCTCGCCCGCGGCGAATACGGGATCAACGCGGGCGAATATGCCTCGGCCGCCTCCTCGGCGATCTATCCCCTGCTGCTCCTGCCCATTGTCCCGCCCGAGTTGCAGCGCCTCCTCCCGCTGTTCTGGAACGTCGTCGGGCTCGTCCTTTCGGCGCTGCTGTGGGCGCGTGCGCTCCTCGCGGCCGGCTACGGCGCGCCGCCGCTCCGCGCGGCGGGGCTCGCGCTGGCGCTGCTGGGGCCGGTCGGGCTGAACATGGCGGGCGTCGCGGTCCTGGGCATGGAGCACTCGCTCCAGACCGCGGCCACGCTTGCGATCTTCGTCGGGCTGCTCCTGCACATCCTGGGCCGGCCGGACCGGCGGCTGCTGTTCGCCGGCCTGCTCTTCGCGCCGCTCCTGCGGTTCGAGGCGCTCGCCGTCGTGCTGCCGGCCATTGCGGTCCTGGCCCTTACCGGCGCGCGCCGGACGGCGGCGGCGGGGCTTCTGGTCGGTCTGCTGCCGCTTGTCGCCTTCTGCACGGTCCTCGCCCTGCTCGGCATCGGCCCGCTGCCGAACTCGGTCGAAGCGAAGACAGCCGTCCCGCCCGGCATCGGCGGCCCGCTCTGGCAGATCGTGATCCAGTCCATCCTCAACATCCGGACCTTTCCCGGCCAGGTGATGCTGTTCCTCAGCGCCCTGCTTGCGATCCTGGCAGCGACGCCCGTGCTGCGAACGCAAGGCGGCCTGCGCCTCATCGTGGCTGCGGCGGCTGCCACGGGGTTCGGGCATCTCCTGCTCGGCAAGATCGGCTGGCTCTTCCGTTACGAGCAGAGCGTGCTCGTCCTGCTGTCCGCCGCCCTCATGACCGGCGCCGCTGCCCTGCCTTGGGGTCGATGGCGCTTCGTACCGATTGTTCTGCCGGTTGTCGTCGTGATCGCGCTTTGCGCCTTCTACGTCCCGCGCACGGCGATGAGCCTGCCGGCCAATACGAACGCGATCCGCCTCCAGCACTACCAGATGCAGGACTTCGCCAAGAACGTCGTCGCCGCGCCGGTCGCCGTGAACGATCTCGGCTGGGTCGCCTGGCGCAACCCGCACTACGTGCTCGACCTCTGGGGGCTTGCCTCGGCTGAGGCGCTGTCGCTGCGGCTGTCGCGGGCTGGAGAGGGCTGGGCCGGGCCGCTGGCCGAGCGCCACGGCGTTCAGCTTGCCATGATCTACGATCACTGGCTTGGGGCGGCCGTCGCCGAGGACTGGGTGCGGCTCGGCGAGTTGCGGACGACCGCGCCCGGCCACCGGCTGCCGGGCAGTGTCGTTGCGTTCTACGCTACCGCCCCGCGGCACGCCGAACCGCTCGTCGCGGCGCTCGCCGGGTGGCGCACGGGGCTGCCCGACGGCGTGGCCTTCGTCTTCGAGGCCGAGCTGCGATGACCTACCGGCCGCGCACCCGCTCCTGGATTTCCTGCCGGCCCTGCGGCGTACGGTCGATCGCGCCGGTGATCTCGCGGACATCCCAGGGCGAGGGTACCCGGCGGATCACCCGGCCGTCCTTGCCGACCAGAACCACCGAGAAGCCGCGGGGGCGGAGCGTCCGGCGCAGGTCGCTGGGGTCGCCCGGATCGGTATCTACGATCACCACGACGTCGCGGTCGGCAAGCGGCTCGGGCCGGGCGCGCAGAAGCTCCATCTGCCTCTGGAACGCCGGATCGGCATCGGTGTCGGCGAAGACGACGACGGGACGCGCGGTCCACAGGAAATCCTCCAGCGTGACCTCCGCCCCGGCCAGCGGCGCGTCCGGCGCGCCCGTCGCCTCGACCGCATCGGTCGCCGTGACCGACGGGGCCGCGGCCACGTTCTGCGCCACAACCAGCGACGGCCACATCGCCGCGAGCGAGATCGCGAGATATGTCTTCATGTGCCCTCCTGCTATTCCCGATATAGGCGGGGTTGTGCGCAAAGCGAAGAATGCGCGGCTCGACCGCCCCTGCCGAAGGAGCTTGCGATGACCGATCCGATCGACCTCTGGCATGCGCTCGCCACGAAGGAGCTCAAGGGCACCGGGCCTGACGCGCTGATCTGGCAGACGCCGGAAGGCATCGCCGTCAAGCCGCTCTACACCGAGGCCGATGTCGCGGGCCTGCCGCATGTCGCTTCGCTGCCGGGCCTTGCGCCCTTCACCCGCGGGCCGCGCGCGACGATGTATGCGGGCCGGCCCTGGACCATCCGGCAATATGCCGGCTTCTCCACCGCCGAGGACTCGAACGCCTTCTACCGCCGTGCGCTGGCGGCGGGGCAGCAGGGCGTCAGCGTGGCGTTCGACCTCGCCACCCACCGCGGCTACGACAGCGACCATCCCCGCGTGGTAGGCGACGTCGGCAAGGCCGGCGTCGCGATCGACAGCGTCGAGGATATGAAGATCCTGTTCGACGGAATCCCGCTCGGCGAGGTGTCGGTCTCGATGACGATGAACGGCGCGGTGATCCCGGTGCTCGCCAGCTTCATCGTGGCGGGCGAGGAGCAGGGGGTGCCCCGTGCCGCGCTTTCCGGCACCATCCAGAACGACATCCTCAAGGAGTTCATGGTCCGCAACACATACATATATCCGCCCGAACCCTCGATGCGGATCGTCGCCGATATCATCGAATACACCGCGCGCGAGATGCCGAAGTTCAACTCCATCTCCATCTCGGGCTACCACATGCAGGAGGCAGGCGCGACGCTGGTGCAGGAGCTTGCCTTCACGCTCGCCGACGGCCGGGAGTACGTGAAGGCGGCACTGGCGCGCGGCATGGATGTCGACGCCTTCGCCGGGCGCCTGTCGTTCTTCTTCGCCATCGGCATGAACTTCTTCATGGAGGTCGCCAAGCTCCGCGCCGCGCGGTTCCTCTGGCACCGGATCATGGCCGAATTCGGCGCCCGGAAGCCCGAAAGCCTGATGCTGCGCACGCATTGCCAGACCTCCGGCGTCTCGCTGCAGGAGCAGGACCCCTACAACAACATCGTGCGCACCGCCTACGAGGCGATGAGCGCGGTGCTGGGCGGCACCCAGTCGCTGCACACCAACAGCTTCGACGAGGCGATCGCGCTGCCGACCGCGTTCTCGTCGCGGATCGCGCGCAACACGCAGCTCATCCTCCAGCACGAGACGAAGGTCACCAAGGTCGTCGATCCGCTTGCCGGCTCGTACTATGTCGAGAAGCTCACCGCCGACCTAGCGGCCGAGGCCTGGGCGCTGATCGGGGAGGTGGAGGCGCTGGGCGGCATGACCGCGGCCGTCGCCTCGGGCATGCCCAAGCTGCGCATCGAGGAGGCCGCCGCCCGCCGCCAGGCCGCCATCGACCGCGGCGAGGAGGTGATCGTCGGGGTCAACCGGTTCCGCCCGGCCGAGGAGACGCCGGTCGATATCCTCGACGTCGACAACGTGAAGGTGCGCGACGCGCAGGTGGCGCGGCTCGCCCGCCTCCGCGCCACGCGCGACGCCGCCGCCTGCGACGCGGCGCTGGCGGCGCTCGAGGCGGCCGCGACCTCGGGCGCGGGCAACCTTCTGGAACTGGCGGTGGAGGCGGCGCGGGCGCGGGCGACCGTGGGAGAGATCAGCATGGCGATGGAA
>CAZYBG010000170.1:0-4735 GCA_964645155.1 uncultured Rhodobacterales bacterium
GCGGGCGCCGCCGGCTCGGCCCCGTCGGCGGCCCCGGCCCCGTCGGCGACGATCGCGTCGATCCCCTCCTCGAGCTTCGAGGACGACTTGAAGAGCCGCTCCTTGAGCTTCTGAAAGAACGCCATGCCGCCTCCTGACCTCGACCTCACGTAACCGCTCCGCCGCGCGATGGGAAGGCTCCGGCCTTGACCGCACGGCGGAAATGGAGGACGGCAAGCCGAGCAGCCAGGTTTCATCCGGATCGGGAGACCACGATGATGCGCGCCGCCCTTCTGCTCGCCTTCGCCGGGCTGGCCCTCACCGGCATCGCCCCCGCCGGCGCACAGGAGGGCGTTCCGCTCGAGCAGCGCCCTGCGCCCGCCGGCACCTACACGCTCGACCCCCACCATGTGCGCGTCATCTTCCGCGTCAGCCACCTCGGCTTCTCGATGTACACGGGCTTCTTCCGCGAGGCCGAGGCGACGCTGGCCTTCGACCCCGAGGCGCCCGAGACCATGACGCTCTCGGCCTCGGTCGACATCGCCTCGGTCGAGACCCACTATGCCGGCACCGACCAGGACTTCAACGCCCTGGTGGCCGGGCCGATGTTCCTCAACGCCACGGCCGAGGCGCCGGCGATGACCTTCGAAAGCACTGCCATCGCGCTGACCGGCGCGCGGACGGCCGATGTCACCGGCGACTTCACGCTCAACGGCGTGACGAAGCCGCTCACGCTCGCCGTCACGTTCAACGGCGGCTATGCCGGCCACCCGCTCGACGCCGGCGCGCGGATCGGCTTCTCGGCGACGGGGGCGATCGAGCGCTCCGACTTCGGGATCGGCTTCGGCCTGCCGGCGCCGGGAACGACGCTCGGCGTCGGCGATCGCGTCGAGATCATCATCGAGGCCGAATTCCTCAACCCCGACGCGCCGAAGGACTAGGGCGCGCCCGGCGGGCACCACCGCCCCCGCCACCGGACGCTGCGTCACCGCCGCGGCGTCCGATTGCGCGGCGGCGGGCGGCGGTCTATCTTTGTAACATGTTCATGACACCCTCCGGCACCCACGCGCCGGTCCCAGACGAGATCGCCCGCCGCGCCGCCGAGGTTCTCGCGCAGCATCCGGCGCGCGTCCAGCGGCTCGAGGTCGCCGGGCAGTTCTACTGGGTCAAGGCCGAGGAGCGGCTGACCTTGCGGATGCGCGTGCAGAAGGGCAGCGCCAGCCGCGCCTTCGAGGCCGAGCGGACCGCCGCGCGGAGCCTTGCGGCTGCCGGGGCGCCGGTCCCGCCGGTGGTGGCCGAAGGGCCCGACTTCTTCGTGACGCCCGACAGCGGCCGCCCGCTCGCGGCGCTGCTGCGCGACCCGGCCTTCGCGCCCGGGACGCGGCTGCCGGCCTTCGCCGCCGCCGCCGAGGGGCTGGCCCAGTTCCACCGGGGCGGCCTCAGCCACGGCCGCCCCTCGATCCGCGACATCTGCTGGGACGGCAGCCGCGCGACCTTCATCGACTTCGAGCGCTACGCGGCGCGGCGAAACACGGTCGCGGGGCATGCGCAGGACCTGATGATCCTGATCTTCTCCAGCTTCGCCGCGACCGGCCGCCCCTGCGCCGAGACCGACATGCTGATCGAGACCTACCGCCGCGCCGATCCCGGCGGCATCTGGCAGGCGGCCGAGCGGCTGGCGCACCGGCTGCGCTGGACCGGTCCGCTCAGCTGGCCGATCCGCCGGTTCACCTCGGCGCGCGAGTTCCGCGCGATTCCGCTGACGCTTTCGGCGTTTCACGCGGCCTGACGTGCATTCAGGCAACGGCAACGCATTGTTTGCCGTCTGGATACAGGCGAATCGTTCCGGTCGTAGTAATTTGCACGGGATGTCTGCCCGGTTCATCCGCCCCGTCTCGCCCTTCGTGGCGGCGACGATTGCGCCCGTGCCCCTGCTTGTGCTGGGTGCGTTCCTCGGATCCGTCTTCATCGTCGCGGCCTTCCTCTACCTGACGGCGTTCATGCTGGTTCTCGACCGGCTGATCCATACCGCCGGGCGCGGCGCAGCCCCGGGGGTGGAGTTTCCCGCCGCCGACAGGCTCTCCGAGGCGCTGGCGATCCTGCATTTCCCGCTGCTGTTCCTCGGCGTGGCGGCGGTGTCCGGCGAGACCGGCCTCGGCTTCTGGGAAGGGCTCTGCGCGCTCTTCGCGTTCGGGCTGTTCTTCGGCCAGGTCTCGAACTCCAACGCGCACGAACTGATCCATCGCACCGGCTGGCGGCTGCACACGCTGGGCAAGTGGGTGCTGATCTCGCTTCTCTACGGCCACCATGTGACCGCGCATCTGCGGATCCATCACCGCTACGTCGCGACCCCGGACGACCCCAATTCGGCCCGCCGGGGCGAGGGGTTCTACGCCTTTGCCGTCCGCGCCTGGACCGGCGCCTTCCAGTCGGGCTGGGAGATCGAGAACGCGATCGCGACGGTCAAGGGCCGCCGGCTGAAGCCGTGGGAGCATCCCTACGGCGAATACATCCTCGGCGGGCTCGGCTTCGCGCTCGCCTGCCTGCTGCTCTTCGGCATGACCGGCCTCATCGCCTTCGTGCTGCTCGCGCTCCACGCCCAGCTCCAGCTGCTCCTGTCGGACTACGTGCAGCATTACGGCCTGCGCCGCCGGCGGCTCGAGGGCGACCGCTACGAGCCGGTCGCGCCGTGGCATTCGTGGAATGCGCCGCACTGGTTCTCGAGCGGGCTGATGCTGAACGCCACGCGGCATTCCGAGCATCACACCAACCCCGCCCGTCCCTACCCCGAACTGTCGCTGCCCGATGCCGGGGAAGGGCCACGGCTGCCCTATTCGCTGCCGGCCATGGGGGCGATCGCGCTGGTGCCGCCGATCTGGCGCGAGCTGATGGACCGGCGCGCCCGGGAATGGCAGGCGCGGATCGATGCCGGCACGGTCCAGCGCACCCGCCCGCCGCCGCCGACCCCCGCGCCGAGGCCTGCGCCCGCATCCGCCCCCGCATCCGCCTCTGCATCCGCCCCTGCACGGGCGGCCCCCGCCCGCACGGCGCGGCCGGCGACCGGTGCGGCGGCAGGGACGGCGGCAGCGACGGCGGCAGCGACGGCCCGCGCCATGCCCGACGAGGATCCCGAGGCCTTCGCGCTTGCCGTCGGGGCGCTGGCACGCGCCGAGGCGCGCCCGCCGAAGGCACCGGCGGAGGAGCCGGACGCGCCTGTCACCCGCGCCATGACCCCGGCCGCCGCCGTCGCGCTGTCGCGGAATGCGGCGCAGGCGCGCGAGATCGCCACCGTGATGGGCGAGCCCGAGCTGCTCAGCGCCGAGCTGCTCCGGCGGATCCGCGAGAGCGAGCCGGTGCTGCCCGACGAGGTCGCCGAGCGCAAGCGCCGCGCCGCCGAACTCGCCCGGCAGCGCGCCCCGACGCCGGCGCTCTGGTCCGACCCCGAGGCAGAGCGCGCGGCCGAGGACGCCGCCGAACAGGGCGACGAACAGCCCGACGCACCCGCCGGCTCGCCCGCCGCGCGCTTCATCCGGTCGGCGGCGCTGTTCAATCTGGACGGCGGCGCCCGGCGCGCCGGCGCGCCGGCGGCCACCGTCCCGCACGATCCGCCGCTCCGGCGGCGCCGCGACCTCGCCGCCGAGCAGGCGGCGATCGACCATGCGATCTCCGAGGTCGTGGCGGCCGCGCGCAAGGAATCGCGCCGCCTCAGGGCCAAGCTGCCGACGCTGGAACCCGCCGGGGACGGCCGCGAGCCCGATGCGATGGACCAGCTGCGCTACCTCGCCGCCGGCGCCCGCCTTGCGGCCCGGGCGCTGGCCAACGTGCTGCGCGGCGCCCCGTCCGCGCCCCCGGGCGACGACGATCGCGATTTCGACCTCGCGCCGCGGCCCCTCCATCGCGCCTGAGGCGGCCGGCAGGCGCGCCCGCGCGCCGGTCGCAACCCGCCGGTTTCGATCCCCGCACGGCAAGGGCGCTGGTCTCGGGAGAGCGATTCTGTCACTCTTGCAATCGCGACGCCTGACGGAGGCCGCCATGCGCCCGATCCTCGCCGCCCTTGCCCTGACCTGCCTGCCCCTCGCACCGGCGGCGGCCGAGCGGCCGATGACGGCCGACGAGTTCGAGGCCTATGTCGGCGGCAAGACACTCTACTATTCCAGTCGGGGCAACGCCTATGGTGCCGAGCAGTATCTGCCGAACCGGCGGGTGATCTGGACCTTCCTTGACGGCGAATGCCAGACCGGCGTCTGGTACGAATCCGGCGGCCTGATCTGCTTCGTCTACGAGTTCGGCGGCGAGCCGCAGTGCTGGAGCTTCTGGGAACGCGGCGGCGGCCTGTCCGCACGGTTCGAGAACGACCCCGCGGCGACCGAGCTCTACGAGGTCGATCAGAGCGCCGATCCGCTGCGCTGCGCGGGGCCCGACGTCGGCGTCTGATGGCAGCGCCGCCCGCGCCGGTCAGAACAGGCTGCCCTGCCCCGGAGGTGGTTTCGGCGGCGGCTTTGACGTCGGCTTGGGCGGCGGCGTGCCGCCCTTTGCCGCCGGCTCCGGCCGCGGTGCCGCGGCGACCGCCACGTCAAGCCGCCCGTCGCGGAACTGCAGCTCGAGAGCGGCCTGCCGGGCCGCCGTCTCGCGCGTCGTGACGAGGGCGCCGGCGGCCCGCACGACGGCATAGCCGCGCTCCAGCGTCGCCTCGTAGCCGAGCGTGGCGAGAAGCCGGCCCCGCGCCACCAGCGCGGCCTGCGCCTCGGCCAGCCGC
>CAZYBG010000171.1:0-4685 GCA_964645155.1 uncultured Rhodobacterales bacterium
GCCGCGACCGTGCCACGAAGATCCTGACCTACATCGCCGACATCACGGTGAACGGCCACCCCGAGACCGCCGGCCGCCCGCTGCCCCCGGCCGAGGCGCGGCCGCCGCGGCCGCCCGCCCAGCGCGGCACGGCGGGCACCGGCACCCGCCAGCTGCTCGACGCGCAGGGCCCGCAGGGCGTCGCCGACTGGATGCTGGCGCAGAAGCGGGTACTCGTCACCGACACCACGATGCGCGATGCGCACCAGTCGCTGCTCGCCACCCGGATGCGATCGATCGACATGATCCGCGTGGCGCCGGCCTATGCCGCGAACCTGCCGAACCTGTTCAGCATGGAGTGCTGGGGCGGTGCCACCTTCGACGTCGCCTATCGCTTCCTGCAGGAATGCCCCTGGCAGCGGCTGCGCGACCTGCGCGGGCGGATGCCGAACCTGCTGCTGCAGATGCTGCTCCGCGGCGCGAACGGCGTCGGCTACACCAACTATCCCGACAACGTGGTCAGGTTCTTCGTCCGCCAGGCGGCCGAGACCGGGGTCGACCTGTTCCGCGTGTTCGATTCGCTCAACTGGGTCGAGAACATGCGCGTTGCGATGGATGCGGTGCTGGACTCGGGGAGGATCCTCGAAGGCACGATCTGCTACACCGGCGAGATGCTCGACCCCGAGCGGTCGAAATACGACCTCAAGTACTACCTCGCCATGGCGCGCGAGCTTCGCGATGCCGGCGCCCACATCCTGGGGCTGAAGGACATGGCCGGGCTCCTGAAGCCCACGACCGCGCGCGTCCTCGTCAGGGCGCTGAAGGACGAGATCGGGCTGCCGGTGCACCTGCACACCCACGACACCGCCGGCATCGCCTGCGGCACGATCCTCGCCGCCGCCGAGGCCGGGGCGGATGCGGTCGATGCGGCAATGGATTCGCTGTCGGGAAATACCAGCCAGGCCACCCTCGGCACTGTCGTCGAGTCGCTGCGCCACACCGACCGCGACACCGGCCTCGACATCGGCGCGATCCGCGAGATCTCGAACTACTGGGAGCAGGTGCGCGCCCATTACACGGCCTTCGAATCGGGCATGCAGTCGCCGGCCTCCGAAGTCTACCTGCACGAGATGCCCGGCGGGCAGTTCACCAACCTCAAGGCCCAGGCGCGCTCGCTCGGGCTCGAGGACCGCTGGCACGAGGTGGCCGAGGCCTATGCCGGGGTGAACCGCATGTTCGGCGATATCGTGAAGGTCACGCCGTCGTCGAAGGTGGTGGGCGACATGGCGCTGATGATGGTGGCCCAGGGGCTGACCCGCGAGGATGTCGAGAACCCCGAGAAGGACGTGGCGTTCCCCGATTCGGTCGTCGACATGATGAAGGGCAATCTCGGCCAGCCCCCGGGCGGCTGGCCGGCGGCGTTGCAGCGGCGGATCCTGAAGGGCGCGAAGCCCTTCACCGACCGCCCCGGCCGCCATGCCGAGGCGGTCGACATCGAGGCGACCCGGGCCCGCGTGTCGGACGAGCTCGAGGGCTACCGCGTCGATGACGAGGACCTCGCCGGGTACCTGATGTATCCCAAGGTCTTCCTAGACTACATGGGCCGCCACCGGCTCTATGGCCCGGTCCGCAGCCTGCCGACGCGGACCTTCTTCTACGGCATGGAGCCGGGCGAGGAGATCGCGGCCGAGATCGACCCCGGCAAGACGCTGGAGATCCGCCTCCAGGCGGTGGGCGAGACCGACGACCGCGGCGAGGTGCGGGTGTTCTTCGAACTGAACGGCCAGCCCCGCGTCGTCCGCGTCGCGAACCGGGCAGTCCAGGCCAAGTCGGCGATCCGGCCGAAAGCGGAGAGCGGCAATCCCGGCCATGTCGGCGCACCGATGCCGGGCGTCGTCTCGACCGTCGCGGTGCGCGAGGGGCAGGCGGTGCGGCCCGGCGACATCCTGCTGACCATCGAGGCGATGAAGATGGAAACCGGACTCTACGCCGAGCGCGAGGGCACGGTGAAGGCGCTCCATGTCCAGCCCGGCGGCCAGATCGACGCCAAGGACCTGCTGATCGAGCTCGGCTGATGCCGCGGCGCCTGGCCCTCGTCTCGCTCCTCGTTCCCGACTACGACGCGGCGCTGGCCTTCTTCCTGCCGCTCGGCTTCGAGCTGCGCGAGGACAGCGACCTCGGCGGCGGCAAACGCTGGGTCCGGATCGGGCTGCCTGGCGCGGGGACCGAGATCCTGCTGGCCCGTGCCGTCGGCGCGCGACAGCTGGCGGCGGTCGGCGCGCAGGGCGGCGGCCGGGTCTGGCTGTTCCTCGAGACGGCCGCGTTCGGCCGCGACCACGCCGCCTTCACCGCAGCCGGCGTGACGTTCGAGGCGCCGCCGCGCGACGAGCCCTATGGCCGCGTCGCCGTCTTCCGCGACCCCTGGGGCAACCGCTGGGACCTGATCCAGTTCGCCGACCCCGCCGGGCGGAGCGGGACCGGCGCGGGGTGACCGCCAGGGTCAGGCGTCGTCGGCGACCCTGGTTCCATCGTGGCGCACCGGCGCGAAACGCTTCCGCTTGTCGATCCGCAGCCGCAATGCGTGCCAGATCGAGCGGCGCTGCTGGTCCTCGCTCGCCCTGATCTGATTGCGGATCGCGTCGTCGGCGCCCTTCCGGCCGTTCGAGAACAGCTCGTAGCCGTCGAGGATCCGCCGGGGATATGCCGCGATCGCACCCTCGTCCTTGAGAAAGATCGCGACGAAGTCGTCCCATCCCGCGCCCTTCTGCCGGCCGACGAAGGATTCGAGCATCTTGACGCGAAGCCCCGATCGGCGGCCCCAGGCTTCGAGGGCGACGCCCGCATCGGGGTAGAACCGCCAGCAGTCGACCGGGTAGCGGTGGTAGGAGCCGTTCGACGGGACGTTCAGATAGAGCAGGCCAGACGGCTTCAGCACCCGCAGCGCCTCGAGGAAGACGAGCCAGAACATCTCGGAATGCTCGAACACCGACGAGCTGACGCAGGCGTCAACGTCCCGTCCTCGAATGGGAGCCGGTACGGGTCGTCGAGAAGGACGTCTACGCCTCGACCCGGCGTGAAGTCGGCCCCGACCTAGGCAGCGGCCCTGGGGGCGACGGCGCGCAGCGAGCCGTTGACGTCCTGCGATCCGACATCAAGGACCCGAGGCGCGGCATCTGCGCCGAAATACGTCTCGAAGAACAGAAACCCATGACGCATGGCCGTGTAGTGCATGACCCCATCCCCCCGATCCCGGTCGGACAATGCCCCCGCCTCGACCGCCCGTCCAGCATCCGAAAACGCTGGCCCGCCAGCCCTTCGCCGGACCCCACAATTTCGACCTGCCCCGTTTTCCCGCTTGCGACGGCGACGAGGGATTTGTAAATGACCGTCTGTCCAACCGGCGCGGGCGTAGCTCAGGGGTAGAGCATTACCTTGCCAAGGTAAGGGTCGTGAGTTCGAATCTCATCGCCCGCTCCAGTTGGGAAAACAAAAGCAAAGACTTAAGAGGAGGGTCGCTGACGCGGCCCCTTTCTTTTTGCGTGGAACTTACATGGCGGCAGGGCCTTGACGGCGACTGAGGAGCGGAGCCTGAACAGTCTGTGCTCGAAGCTGACGCTTGGTGGAGGGCGAACCTGCGGGGGCGATCCACGCCATCACCAGAGCCGCTCCGACCGACTCTCGCCGCCCCCGCGCCGCCAGCGTGTAGCGCGCTGGCAGCGGGTTCTGCGGACGGAACCGAACAGACCTAACCTATTGACGTTAATGGCGGAAGGGGTGGGATTCGAACCCACGGATGCTTGCACATCGGCGGTTTTCAAGACCGCTGCAATCGACCGCTCTGCCACCCTTCCTGCCGTCGCCCCGAGCGGGCGGCGGAGCGCGCGGCCGCGCCGGCGGCGCACCGCATGCCGATAGCCGCAGCGCCACGATTCGGCAAACCCGACGGCCGCAGGGCCGCGCAGCCGAAAACTGCCGAATCGCCGGTGGCGCACTTTTCATGGCCGACGACACGCGATACTATCGTGTAGCCGGCTGTAGCATCCGGCAGATCGGGCAGAATCGCCGAAAACGGCATCGGCGCGGCCCTCGTGCCGCGACGGGACTTGGGGGCAAGGCATGGCACTATCGAGCTTCGGGCGCTGGCCCCTGATTCTGGGGAGCATTCTGGCGTTGTCCGCCTGCGTCGAGGGCAGTGCCCGGCGCGACGGGCCCGAGCCGCTGCCGCAGAGCGGCAATGCCCGCATGACCGACCGCGATTTCGAGGCTCCCGAGGCGTTCCAGGCCGCCGAAAAGGGCCTCTGGGACGGGCGTCCCTCGCTTGGTGGGGTCTGGGTGGCCCATCCCGACGTGCGCGAACCGCGCCGGGTGCTGGTGCGCAACACCGAGAACGGCGAGGAGGTCATCGGCGCGCTGTTCCGCCGCGAGCGCGAGAATCCCGGCCCGCGCATCCAGATCTCGTCGGATGCCGCCGAACGCCTCGGCATCCTCGCCGGCCAGCCGACCGACCTGCGCGTCGTCGCGCTCGAGCGTGAGGAGGAGGAGGAGGAGCCGGCGGCAGAGGCCGTGGCCGCGGAGGCCGTCGCCGGAGAGACCGGGGCGGCACCGGCCGAGGGCGAGGAGGCCGCCGCCGCACCGGCGGGCGACGTCGCTGCGACCGCCGCCGCGGCGCTCGACGCCGCCGAGGACGCCGACGGCGCCACGGTCGC
>CAZYBG010000172.1:0-4584 GCA_964645155.1 uncultured Rhodobacterales bacterium
CTATGGTCTGGGCGCTGCGCGAATATTCCGGCCTGCCGCACGCCAAGGTGGTCGGCATGGCCGGCGTGCTCGACTCGGCGCGGTTCCGGCACTTCCTCAGCGTCGAGTTCGGCGTCTCGATGAAGGACGTGACCGCCTTCGTCCTCGGCGGCCACGGCGACACGATGGTGCCGCTGGTGCGCTACTCGACGGTCGCGGGCGTGCCGCTCCCCGACCTCGTCGACATGGCCTGGACCACGCAGGAGCGGCTCGACGCGATCGTCCAGCGCACCCGCGACGGCGGCGCCGAGATCGTCGGGCTCCTCAAGACCGGCTCGGCCTACTACGCGCCCGCGACGGCGGCGATCGAGATGGCCGAGGCCTACCTGAAGGACCAGAAGCGCGTCCTGCCCTGCGCCGCCTGGGTCGATGGCGCCTACGGGCTGAGCGGCATGTATGTCGGCGTCCCGACCGTGCTGGGCGCCGCCGGCGTCGAGCGGGTGATGACCATCACCCTGAACAAGGACGAGCAGGCGATGTTCGACAAGTCGGTCGCGGCGGTCCGCGGCCTCGTCGACGCCTGCAAGGGGATCGATCCCGGCCTTGGCTGAGGCGCCGCCGCCCGGCCGCAGGATCCTGTTCTCGGCCCAGAAGAACGAGGCGCCGTTCCTGCTCGAATGGGTGGCCTTCCACAAGGTGGTCGGCTTCACCGACATCGTGGTCTACTCCAACGACTGCACCGACGGCTCCGACGACCTCCTCGACAGCCTCGCCGCCGCGGGCGAGATCGTCCACCGCCGCCACGAGGTGCCGCAGGGCGTGTCGCCCCAGCTGAATGCCGGGCAGCTGTTCCTCGACAGCGGCTACCTCCGGCCCGGCGACTGGGTGATGTGGCTCGACACCGACGAGTACCTCTGCGTCAACGCCGGCGGCCGCCGGGTCGACGACCTCCTCGCGGCGCTGCCGGACGCGGCGGCGATCGGCGTCGCGTGGCGGGTCTTCGGCGACAGCCACAGGCCATGGGCGGGCCGGCAGATCAGCTCGGCCTACGTCATGGCTTCGCGGCGGGCGTTCATGCCGAACCTCCAGGTGAAGACGCTCTTCCGGTTCGACGACCGCATCCGCGGCCTCGAGCTGCACCGGCCGCTGCTGGCCGAGACGGCGACGCCCGAGAACTACCGCTTCTATCACAGCGGCGGCGGCCGCGTGCCCGATGTCTTCTTCGACCGCGTGTTCAGAAGCGGCGCACCGGCGCATCGGCTTGTCGGCGTCGCCGCCCGCTACCGGCTCGCCCAGGTCAATCACTACACCGTCCGGAGCAGGGATCTGTTCGACCTGAAGAAGCGCCGCGGCAACGGCTACGTCGCCAGGGGAACGACGGCGGCGTTCCACGAACAGCACCAGCAGGACGAGTACTTCGAGCGGTACAACCGGAACGACACGCCCGACCGCGCGATCCTGAGCTACGCCGTCCAGACCTTCGAGCGGACGGAGCGCCTCCGCACCCATGCCCGGGCCCGGGAAGCGGGCGCAGACCCGCCGCAGGGCGGGCGGGCCGTCCCCGTCTGGTGGTACGACGGCACGAGGAACTTCGGCGACGAGATCGGCCCCTGGCTGGTCTCGGCGATCGCCCGGCGCCCGGTCGTGCGGGCGGAAACCGCCGACCGCCCGGTCCTCTCGACGGTCGGTTCGATCCTGACGATGGGCCCCCGCGGCGGCTCGATCGTCTGGGGCTCCGGCTGCCTCCGTCCGGTGGACCACGAGGTCCGCGCAAAGCTGCGCCGCCGCATGCCGTTCGATGTCCGCGCCGTCCGCGGCGCCCTCACGCACAGGGCACTTGCCGAGGCGCTTGGCCTCGACGCGCCGCAGGTCTTCGGCGATCCCGCCCTGCTGCTGCCGCGGTTCCTGTCGCCGCCGGCCCCTGCCCACGGCCGGATCGCGGTCTGCCCGCACTACAGCCACACCGAGCTGTTCCGCGCGGCCCTGACCGAGGAGACCGCGCGGTTCGAGATCGTCGACGTCGCCGACCCGATGGAGCAGGTGGTCGGGCAGATCGCCGGCGCGTCGCACTGCCTGTCGACATCGCTGCATGGGGTGATCGTCGCGCAGGCCTATGAGGTGCCGTGGGTCTGGCTCCGCATGGCCGACAGCCCGCTCTCGGGCGGCGACTTCAAGTTCGAGGACTTCTTCACCGTCCTCGATCGCGCCGCCGTCGCCTCCGACACGCTGCCTGCGGCCGACCTGGGCGCCGCCAGGCTCCTGCGCTCGGCAGCGACCGCTACCCTGCCGGCCGCCCGCTTCGCCGCCGACGACCTGCTCGCGGCCTTCCCGTTCGACGCGGTCTGACCGCGACTCCCGGCGCTGCGCCGGCATTGCCTCCCAAGCGCCCGCAAGGTCACTGTGATCACGGCCCGAAAATGCGTGATCACGAAATGCGGATTCTCCTGCCGGTTCCACCGCTTCGGCCCGAAATCGCTTCCCGCGCCGGCGCGATCCGTGCCAAGACACCGCCGATCCAATCGCAAGGGCCCGACCCCATGAACATCCACGAATACCAGGCCAAGGCGCTGCTGCGGCACTACGGCGCCCCGGTCTCCGACGGGCGGCCCGTGCTGCGCGCCGAGGAGGCGAAGACCGCAGCCGGCGCGATCGACGGGCCGGTCTGGGCGGTGAAGGCGCAGATCCACGCCGGCGGCCGCGGCAAGGGCAAGTTCAGGGAGGCTGATGCCGGCGAGAAGGGCGGCGTCCGCATCGCCCGCTCGGTCGAGGAGGCCGCGACCGAGGCGCGCAAGATGCTGGGCCGCACCCTCGTCACCCAGCAGACCGGCGAGGCCGGCAAGCAGGTCAACCGCGTCTATATCGAGGATGGCGCCGACATCGCGCGCGAACTCTACCTCGCGCTGCTGATCGACCGCGGCACCTCGCGCATCTCCTTCGTCTGCTCGACCGAGGGCGGCATGGACATCGAGGCCGTCGCCCACGACACGCCCGAGAAGATCCTCTCGTTCAGCGTCGACCCCGCCACCGGCTACCAGCCCTACCACGGCCGCCGCATCGCCTTCGCCCTCGGGCTGGAAGGCGGGCAGGTCAAGCAATGCGTCGCGCTGATGGCCACGCTCTACCGCATGTTCACCGAGCGCGACATGGAGATGCTCGAGATCAACCCGCTGATCGTCACCGCCAAGGGCGACCTGCACTGCCTCGACGCCAAGATGGGCTTCGACAACAACGCCCTCTACCGCCAGCCCGACATCATCGCGCTGCGCGACGAGACCGAGGAGGACCCCAAGGAGCTCGCGGCCTCGAAGTTCGACCTCAACTACATCGCGCTCGACGGCGAGATCGGCTGCATGGTGAACGGCGCCGGCCTCGCGATGGCGACGATGGACATCATCAAGCTCTACGGCTCCGAGCCCGCCAACTTCCTCGACGTCGGCGGCGGCGCGACGAAGGAGAAGGTGACCGAGGCGTTCAAGATCATCACCTCCGACCCGCAGGTGAAGGGCATCCTCGTCAACATCTTCGGCGGCATCATGCGCTGCGACATCATCGCGGAGGGGATCATCGAGGCGGTGAAGGTGGTAGGGCTGAAGGTGCCGCTGGTGGTCCGGCTCGAAGGCACCAACGTCGACCTCGGCAAGAAGATCATCGCCGAGTCGGGGCTGAACGTCATCGCGGCCGATGACCTGAAGGACGGGGCCGAGAAGATCGTGAAGGCGGTCAAGGGATGACAGGGTCGGTCCTGCGCCTGTCCTGGCTTGCGCTTGCCGCTGCGGTCTGTGCGGCACCTGCACGCGCCGAGGAGAGCTTCGCCAACCTTGCGGTTGATATCTGTTTTTCCGGCCGTGCGTCCGACAAGGCCATTGAGGCCCGCCTTCTGTCAGACGGCTGGACGGCCGTCCCAGCCTCCCCGATCACCAACCCCGCAGCGCGGGTTCTGGAGGATCCGGCGGGCCAATATGTCGCTGTCGTCAGCTCTATGAGCGACGCCAGCATCACGAGGGTCTTTTGCCACCTGCACGCGCTGGAGCCGGAAACGACAGCAACGGCCAAGTCGATTGAAGCACGGCTCGGCATCGCGTTTTCCGAACAGCCGATCACACCCGAAGAGTCCCTCTTTTCGTTCTTCAGTCTGGAGCGGGAGTCGTCTCATCCCTTGTTCGGCGCGATCATTTATCTCGGCAGGACAAACGCCCCCGACGAGGCCCGGCAGCAGCGGCGCGAGAAGCTGCTGAAGGTCGAATTCTCTTACCCTCTCGCCAGCCCACAAAGCTGATGCACCCAAGGAACATCGCATGTCCGTCCTCGTCGACAAATCCACCCGCGTCATCTGCCAGGGCTTCACCGGCAGCCAGGGCACCTTCCACTCCGAACAGGCCATCGCCTACGGCACGAAGATGGTCGGCGGGGTGACGCCCGGCAAAGGCGGGCAGACCCATCTCGACCTGCCGGTCTTCGACTCGGTGCACGAGGCGAAGGCGAAGACCGGCGCGGATGCCAGCGTCATCTACGTCCCCCCGCCCTTCGCGGCGGATTCGATCCTCGAGGCCATCGACGCGGAAATCCCGCTCGTCGTCTGCATCACCGAGGGCATCCCGGTGCTCG
>CAZYBG010000173.1:0-4574 GCA_964645155.1 uncultured Rhodobacterales bacterium
CCGAACCCGCCCCCGCGCAGCCCGCGCCCAAGCCTGAGCCCGAGCCTGAGCCCGAACCCGAGCCGCCGCCGCCCGAGCCCGAACCCGAGCCGCCGCCGCCCGAGCCCGAGCCGCCGGCTCCGCCGCCGACGCCCGACCCGGGCTCGACCGTGGTCGAGGAGGAGGCCGCGCGCCCGACGCCGCAGCAGTCCGACACCATCGCCGAGACCGAGACGCCGGCGCCCGAGGAGGACGTGCAGGAGGCGCCGGTCGAGCAGCAGCCGGCCGAGCCGGAGGAGGCGGAGGTGGTCGAGCCGGTGGAGGAGACCGAGCCGACCGCGCCGCAGGAGACGACGACGGCGATCATCACCGAGGCCGACACCCCCGGCGCGGGCGACGGCGAACTGGCGCCGGAACGCTCGCTCCGGCCACGGGCGCGCCCCGAGCAGGTCGCGGCCGCCGAGCCGCCGCCCGAGCCCGAACCGGCGCCCGAACCCGAGCCCGAACCGGAGTCCGCACCCGAACCGACGCCCGATCCCGCGCCCGAAGCGCCGCAGGAGCCCGACCAGTCGGTCGAGGACGCCATCGCCGCCGCCGCGGCCGATGCGGTGGCCGAGGCGCTCGCCTCGGCCGAGCAGAGCACCAGCGACACCGGCGGCACCGGCGCCGCGCCCTCCGGCCCGCCGCTGACCTCGGGCGAGGTCGATGCCTTCCGCGTCGCCGTCGGCGGCTGCTGGAACGTCGACATCGGCAGCGAAAGCTCCCGCGTCGTCGTCACCGTCCTGTTCGAGCTCGACGCCTCGGGCCGGGTGGTCGGCAACAATGTCGAGCTGCTCAGCGCCTCGGGCGGCTCCGACACCGCGGTCAGCCGCGCCTTCGAAGCCGCCCGCCGCGCGATCCTGCGCTGCCAGCGCGACGGCTTCCCGCTGCCGGCCGAGAAGTACGACCACTGGCGCGAGGTGGAGATGACCTTCAACCCCGACGGGATGCGCATCCAGTGAGACCCGCGCGCCACGCCGTCCCGGCCGATTGCCGCCGCACCCGCCCGGCTCACGCCAATATGTGCCCGGCGGAACCCGCGGCGTGCTATCCGCCTTTTCCGAGCAACGACGAACAGGGGATCCGATGAACGCCCTTCTCCGCACCATCGCCGTCGCCGGCGCCGCGCTCGCGCTCGGCCTCGGTCCCGCCGCCCGGGCGCCCGCCCAGCAGCAGCCCGGCCGCCTCGTGATCGACATCACGCAGGGCGTGATCGAGCCGATTCCGATCGCCATCCCGACCTTCGTCGCCGAGACCCCCGGCGCCGAGCAGTACGCCGCCGAGATCACCCGCGTCGTCGCCGCGAACCTCGTCGGCACCGGCCTCTTCCGCGAGATCTCGCCCGATGCCTTCATCAGCCGCGTCGCGTCGTTCGATGCGCCCGTGCAGTACGCCGACTGGAAGGCGATCAACGCCCAGGCGCTGGTCACCGGCGCGGTCGCCGTCGGCGCCGACGGCCGGCTCAACGTCAAGTTCCGCGGCTACGACATCTTCGCCGACGCGCCCTTGGGCGAGGGGCTGCAGTTCGGCGGCTCGGCCGACAGCTGGCGGCGGATGGCGCACAAGGTCTCCGACGCCGTCTACGGCCGGATCACCGGCGAAGGCGGGTACTTCGACAGCCGCGTCGTCTTCGTCTCCGAGACCGGGCCGAAGGACGCCCGCCAGAAGCGCCTCGCCATCATGGACCAGGACGGCGCCAACCTGCAGTACCTGACCGACAGCGCCTCGATCGTCCTCGCGCCGCGCTTCTCGCCCGACGGCAACCGGGTGCTCTACACCAGCTACGAGACCGGCAACCCCTCGATCTACCTGCTCGACATCGGCAGCGTGCAGCGCCAGCAGGTGCCGGTGCCGACCGGCAACATGACGTTCTCGCCGCGGTTCTCGCCCGACGGCGCGCGGGTCGTCTACTCGATGAGCGAGGGCGGCAACACCGATCTCTGGCTGCAGGACCTGGCCGGCGGCCAGCCCGCCCGGCTGACCAACGCCCCCTCGATCGAGACCGCGCCCTCGTTCAGCCCCGACGGCAGCCAGATCGTGTTCGAGAGCGACCGCTCGGGCAGCCAGCAGCTCTACGTGATGCCCGCCTCGGGCGGCGAGCCCACCCGCATCAGCAGCATCGGCACCGGCCGCTACGGCACGCCGGTCTGGAGCCCGCGCGGCGACTACATCGCCTTCACCAAGCAGGAGGGCGGGAACTTCTTCATCGGCGTGATGCGCACCGACGGCTCCGAGGAGCGGCTGCTCACCCGGTCGTTCCTCGACGAGGGGCCGACCTGGGCGCCGAACGGGCGGGTCATCATGTTCACCCGCGAGACGCCCGGCGCGACCGGGCAGGCCGCGCTCTACTCGGTCGACATCTCGGGCCGCAACCTCAGGGTGATCGCCACCGAAACCGGCGCCTCCGACCCGTCCTGGGGGCCGCTCCTGCCGTGACGGCGGCGTTTCCAACCCCCATGGAACCTGCTATATCTGGCCCCAATCGAGCCAAGAACGACAACAGGATGACACCGCAATGACCTCAACGCTGACCCGAGCCCTCCTCCTTCTCGCCGTGCTGGGCCTCGCGGCCTGCGCCAATCCCAACCGCTTCGGCGCGGGCGGGGCCGGCGGCGCGGGCGGCGCCGGGGGGGTCGACACCGCCGGCCTCGGCAGCCCGAGCGACCCGACCTCGGTCGCCTACTTCAACCAGACGATCGGCGACCGCGTGCTCTTCGCCGTCGACCAGTCCACCCTCGACGCCGGGGCGCAGACCGTGCTGACCGGGCAGGCGCAGTGGCTGAACAGCAACACCCAGTATGCCGCGATCATCGAGGGCCATGCCGACGAGCAAGGCACCCGGGAATACAACCTCGCCCTCGGCGAGCGGCGGGCGAACGCGGTGCGCGAGTTCCTGATCTCGCAGGGCGTTGCCGGCAACCGGCTGCGCACGATCTCCTACGGCAAGGAGCGGCCGCTGCAGATCTGCTCCGACGAGACCTGCTACCGGCAGAACCGCCGCGCAGTCACCGTGATCTCGGCGGGCGCGGGCGTCTGACCGCGATGCGGCCGGTCGCCCTCGTCCTCGCGCTGGTGCTCGCCGGCCCCGCCTTCGGGCAGGGCCGCGAGGAGACGCTGGCCGACATCCGCCAGCAGCTCACCGTGCTCTGGAGCGAGGTCCAGAACCTCCGGCGCGAACTGTCCACCACCGGCGGGCCGCAGACCGGCCTCGCCGGGTCGAGCGTGCTCGACCGGGTGAACTCGGCCGAGGCCGAACTGCAGCGCCTCACCGCGCGGACCGAGGAACTGCAGAGCCGCATCGACAGCATCGTGCGCGACGGCACGAACCGGATCAGCGATCTCGAATTCCGGCTCTGCGAGCTCGAGGAGGGCTGCGACATCGGCCAGCTCGGCGACACGCCGTCCCTGGGTGGGGTCGCACCGTCGGCCGGCGGCGGAACCGCGCCGGCGGCGGGCGGCGATGCCGGTGCCGGAAGCGGCGGGCCGGTCGTGGCCGCCGAACAGCAGGACTTCGACCGTGCCAAGGCCGCCTACGACGCCGGCGACTATGCCGGCGCCGCCGGGCTGTTCCAGAGCTTCAGCCAGACCTACACCGCCGGCCCGCTCAACGGCCAGGCGCATTACTGGCGCGGCGAGGCGCTGGCGCAGCAGGGCGACACCTCCGGTGCGGCGCGCGCCTTCCTCGACAGCTTCTCGGGCTCGCCGGCCGGCGACCGCGCGCCCCGCGCGCTGTTCCGGCTCGGCCAGTCGCTGGGCGAACTCGGCCAGGTGCAGGAAGCCTGCGTGACGCTGGGCGAGGTCGGCGCGCGCTTCCCGGCGGCGCCCGAGGCGGCCGAGGCGCAGTCGGCCCGGCAGGCGCTCGGCTGCCAGTGACCGCGGCGGCGGACGACGCCCGCCTCCTGCATCTCGCCGCGACCGGCATCCCGTTCGTCCCCTCGGCCCCGGTCGGCGCCGCCGTCTCCGGCGGCAGCGATTCGATGGCGATGCTGCATCTGCTCGTCCGCGCCGGCCTGCCGGTCCGCGCCGTCACCGTCGATCACGGGCTCCGCCCCGAAGCGGCCGCCGAGGCAGGCGCGGTCGCCGCGGCCTGCGCCCGGCTCGGCGTGCCGCACGATGTCGTGCGGTGGGACCATGGGGCGGTCCGCGGCAACCTCGCCGATGCCGCGCGCCGCGCGCGCTACGGCCTGATCGCCGGCTGGGCCGCCGCGCACGGCATCGGCGATGTCGCCATCGCCCACACCGCCGACGACGTGGCCGAGACGTTCCTGATGGAACTGGCGCGCGAGGCCGGTCTCGACGGCCTCTCGGCGATGCGCGCATCTTGGGAGGCGCAGGGCGTCCGCTGGCACCGGCCGTTTCTCGCCGCGACACGGGCGGACCTGCGCGGCTACCTGGCGCGGCAGGGGGTCGGCTGGATCGACGACCCGTCGAACGCCGATGCGCGGTTCCAGCGCGTCAGGGCGCGGCAGGCGCTCGGCGCGCTGCGCCCGCTCGGCCTGACCGCCGGCACGCTCGCCGGCGTCGCCCGGCACCTGGCCGCGGCCCGCCACGCGCTC
>CAZYBG010000174.1:0-4319 GCA_964645155.1 uncultured Rhodobacterales bacterium
TCTGGTGCTGCGACTTCAGCGACGAGGTGACGACGATGCCGGTCGGCAGGTGGGTGATCCTGACCGCCGAGTCGGTCTTGTTGACGTGCTGCCCGCCGGCGCCCGAGGCGCGCATGGTATCGAGGCGGATGTCCCTGTCGGGGATCACGATGTCGATCGCATCGTCGACCACCGGGTAGACCCAGACGGCGCAGAACGAAGTGTGCCGCCGCGCGGCGCTGTCGTAGGGCGAGATGCGCACCAGGCGGTGCACGCCTGATTCGCCCTTGAGCCAGCCATAGGCGTTCGGCCCCGCGACGCGGTAGGTGGCCGAGCGGATGCCGGCCTCCTCGCCCGGGCTTTCATCGAGCAGCTCGACCTTGTAGCCCTTGGCCTCGGCCCAGCGGACATACATCCGCGCGAGCATCGCCGCCCAGTCGCAGCTTTCGGTGCCGCCCGCGCCTGCGTTGATCTCGAGGAAGGTGTCGTTGCCGTCGGCCTCGCCGTCGAGCAGCGCCTCCAGCTCCTTCGCCTCGGCCTTCCGGCGCAGCGCCGCCAGCGCCGCCTCGGCCTCGCGCACGACCTCCTGGTCGCCCTCCGCCTCGCCCAGTTCGATCAGCTCCACATTGTCGGCGAGATCGCGGTCGATGGCCTCGTAGGTCTCGATCTTGTCGACCAGCATCTGGCGGTCGCGCATCAGCTTCTGCGCGCGCTCGGGGTCGTTCCACAGCGTCGGATCTTCGGTCAGCGCGTTGAACTCCTCCAGCCGGTGGGCGGCGGTCCTGCGGTCCATCCGCTTGGCGAGGAGGTCGAGCGACTTGCGGATCGCCTCGACATGGGCTTCGGTTTCGGCGCGCATCGCGGGCTCGCGGGTCCTTGCTGGGAGAGCGGTCGGGCTGCGGTGATAGACGAGCGGCCGGGGCCGGGCAAGCTCAGTAGAGCCCGCCCGACGACACGGTGCCGAAATTGGCCCTCGGCGGGATCACCGCCTGCCCGCCGCTCGAGGTGGTGACCGAGGTGCCGGTGCCGGCGTTGGTGTCGACCTCGCCCGCGGCGAACAGCGGCAGGTTCGACCCCATCGCGAAGCCGCCATCGAAGTAGAGGCCGAAGATCGGCTCCTCGCCCTCGCGGAAGTACTCGGCGATGACGTTCGGGCCGCTGGCGGTCTCGGGCAGGCGCATGCCCGAGAAGCGGTCGATCTTGAGGAAGTAGCCGCCCGGCGGCACGGCGAAGTCGCTGCCGCCGAAGCGCTCCACCGCCTTTTCCATGAAGCTCTGGAAGATCGGCACGCAGAGCGTGCCGCCATAGGCGCTTTCGCCCAGCGTCCGCGGCTGGTCGTAGCCCATGTAGCAGCCCGCCGCGATGTTCGAGGTGAAGCCGATGAACCACACGTCCTTGGCATCGTTGGTCGTGCCGGTCTTGCCGGCGACCGGCACCGGCAGGTTCACCCCGCTGCCCGAGCCGCGCTGCACCGCCCCCTCCATCATCGAGGTCATCTGATAGGCGGTGATCGCGTCGATCACCCGCTCGCGGTTCGAGGTGATCGCCGGCGCCTCGCCGGGCGCGAGCGAGGCCAGGCGGCAATCCTCGCAGCTGCGCTGGTCGTGGCGATAGACGGTGCGGCCCCAGCGGTCCTGCACCCGGTCGACCAGCGTCGGCTCGACCCGCTCGCCGCCGTTGGCGAACATCGCGTAGGCCGCGACCATGCGGTAGAGCGTCGTCTCCTCGCTGCCGAGCGAGTTGGCCAGGAACGTGCCCATCCGGTCGTAGAC
Source organism: uncultured Rhodobacterales bacterium (assembly GCA_964645155.1). Lineage (GTDB taxonomy): Bacteria > Pseudomonadota > Alphaproteobacteria > Rhodobacterales > Rhodobacteraceae > CAZYBG01. The sequence goes on from CAZYBG010000174.1 coordinate 1,752, forward strand.
GCCGAAGCGCTCGGCATAGCCCGCGACCTTGCCCATGCCCACCTCCTGCGCGAGGCGGACGGTCATCAGGTTGCGCGACTGCTCGATGCCGGTCCGCATCGGTGTCGGGCCGTAGAAGCGGTTCGACGCGTTCTTCGGCCGCCACAGCCCCTGCGGCGTGTCGATTTCGATCGGCGCGTCGACGATGATCGTGGCCGGCGTGAAGCCGGAATCGAGCGCGGCGGCATAGACGAAGGGCTTGAACGAAGAGCCAGGCTGGCGCAGCGCCTGGGTCGCGCGGTTGAGCTCGGAATGCTGGTAGCTGTAGCCGCCCTGCATGGCGAGCACCCGGCCGGAATTCACGTCCATCGCCATGAAGCCGCCCTGGACCTCGGGCACCTGACGCAGCGTCCAGCGCACGAACTGGCCCTGGTCGTCGGTGACGGCGCGGACATGCACGACCTCGCCCGGGGCGAGGAGGTCGCCCGCGACCTCGGCCCGCGGGCCGAGCGAATTGTCCTCGAGCCGCTTGCGCGCCCAGTCGACATCCTCCGGCGCGATGAAATGGCCGTCCGCGTCATCCTCGACGCCCTCGATGCCGATCCGGGCATGCGTCTCGCCGACCTCGAGGACGACGGCGGGGAACCAGCCGGCGATGTCGCGCGCCACCTCGGTGGCCGCGAGCGCGGCGCGCCACGCCTCCTCCTCGCCGAGCTGGTCGGCGGGAATGGTCTGGCCGGTGCCGCGCCAGACGCCGAGGCCGCGGTCGTACCTCTCCAGCCCCTCGCGCAGCGCCTCGGCCGCGATCTCCTGCAGCTCGGGGTCGATCGTCGCGCGGATCGTCAGGCCGCCGGAGAAGAACTCCGATTCACCGAAGGTCGAGGACAGCTGGCGGCGGATCTCGTCGGTGAAGTAGTCGCGCGGCGGCAGCGCCGAGCGGAACGGCTCGTAGTCGCCGCGCTGCACGGTCCGCAGCTCCTCGGCCAGGGCGGCCGCGAGCGCCGCCTCGTCGATATAGCCGTTCTCGGACATCTCGCGCAGCACGTAGTTGCGCCGGGAGACGGCCTCGTCGTACTGCCGCGCCGGGTGCAGGTTGCCGGGCCGCTGGGCGAGGCCGGCGAGGTAGGCCGCCTCGCCCGCCGTGAGGTCTGCCAGCGGCTTGTTGAAGTAGGTCTGCGCGGCGGCGGCGACGCCGAACGAGTTCTGCCCGAGGAAGATCTCGTTCAGGTAAAGTTCGAGGATCTTCTCCTTGGTCATCGCCGTCTCGACCCGGGCGGCGAGGATCAGCTCCTTGATCTTGCGCTCGGCGGTACGGTCGGAGGAGAGCAGGAAGTTCTTCATCACCTGCTGGGTGATCGTCGATGCGCCGCGCAGCCGGCCGCCGGCCAGCGCGTCGCGGGCCGCGACGACCATGCTGAGCGGGTCGTAGCCCTTGTGGCTGTAGAAGTTCTTGTCCTCGGCCGAGATGAAGGCCTGCTTCACCAGATCGGGGATCTCGGTCGAGGGGACGAAGATCCGCCGCTCCTGGGCGAACTCGTCGATCATCCGGCCCTCGCCGGAATAGATCCGGCTGATCGTCGGCGGGGTGTACTGCGCCAGCTGCTCGTGGTTCGGCAGGTCGCGGCCGTAGTAGAAGAATATTCCGCCCACGGTCAGCGCACCGGCGAAGAGGCCGAGCGTCACGAGGGTGAAGATGGCCCCGAAGAACGAGGCGATGAAGCGCAGCATGGGTCTCGCGAGTCCTGTTGGGCGTGCCAGCGACATATACGGCGCCGGGGCGGCAGGGTCAAAAGAAAGGGCCGCGGCATCGGCGGGATGCCGCGGCGTCGGATCAGCGGCGCAGGAGGCTGCGGCGGGCCCGGTCGTCGTCGGCCCAGCCGAGGATCGCCCCGGCGAGGCCCCGCGCCGCGCGGGCGCGCCAGTCGGCCGAGGTCAGCCGGTCGCGGTCGCCCGCCGAGGAGATATAGCCGAGCTCGACCAGCGCCGAGGGGATGTCGGCCGCCCGCAGGACCGAAAATCCGGCCGAGCGGCGCGCACGCTTATGCATCCCGCCGACGCTGTCCTCGAGGCCGCGGGCAAGCGCGTCGGCGAGGCTTTCCGACCGCGGCCGGGTATCGAGCCGCGCGACATCCATCAGCACGCCGGCGATGACGTCGTCCTGCGCGGCGAGGTCGACGCCCGAGAGGAGGTCGGTGCGCTCGTGGCGCTCGACAAGGGCCGCGGTCGCCGCGTCGGCGGCGCTGGCCGACAGCGTATAGACCGAGGCGCCGGTCGCGCGGCCCTCGGCCACCGCATCGGCGTGGAGCGAGACGAAGATGTCGGCCCCCGCCGCGCGGGCGATCGACAAGCGGGTGTCGAGCGGCACGAACACGTCCTCGGTGCGGGTCAGCACCACCTCGACGCCGCCCTCGACCCCGCCGGCGCGCAGCAGCGCCTCGCGAAGCTCGCGCGCGAAGACGAGCATCAGCGCGGCCTCGGTCACCCCGGCGCCCTCGGCGCCCGGGTCGATCCCGCCATGGCCCGGATCGAGCGCGACGACCAGCGGCCGCGGCGCCGTGGCGGCGGGCGCGGGCGCAGCCGGGCCGGCGT
>CAZYBG010000175.1:0-4203 GCA_964645155.1 uncultured Rhodobacterales bacterium
GCGAGCGTCATCACGTCGCGCGGCTTGCCGAGGTAGTTGAGCATGACGTAGGGGTGCACATCCGTCACCGTGGGGTGGGCGAAGGCGCCGGGCGCCTTGCCGGGCTTCACGCCTGCATCGATCCAGCCGTCGGTGAAGAAGGGCCGGGCGAGGTCGGCCATCCTCGGGTCGAAGCCGGCATAGGCGTCGAGCACGATCTTCTGCGCGTCGTCCCAGCCGACGACCCGCTTCTCCTCCATCGGCAGCGGCGCGTTGCGGTCCCAGACCTGGAGCTTCTCCAGCCCCATCCACTTCGCCTTCAGCGCGTAGTAGCGGTGCGAAAGCCTCGGATACGCCGCGACGACCGCGTTCCTCAGCGCCTCGACCACCTCGGGCTCGACATGGTTGGCGAGGTGCCGGCCATGCATCGGCGTCGGCATCTTGCGCCAGCGGTCGGTGATCTCCTTGTCCTTGGCCAGCGTGTTGTGGACGCGGGCGAAGAGCTTGACGTTGGCGCCGAACACCCGCGCGAGCTCGCGCGCCGCGGCCTCGCGCCTGTCGCGCTCGGTGTCGGTCAGCAGGTTCAGCGTCTCCTCGAGGCTCAGCGCCTCACCGCCGACCTCGAAGCCGAGCGCGGCCATCGTCTCGTCGAAGAGCCTGTTCCACGCCGCGGCGCCGACGGTGGACTGGTCGTGCAGGAACTTCTCCAGCTCGTCGGACAGCTGGTGCGGCTTCATCGCCCGCATCCGGTCGAACACCGGCCTGTAGCGGGCAAGGCCCGGGTCGGCGAAGAGCGCGGCATAGGCCGCATCGTCGATCCGGTTGAATTCGAGGCTGAAGAAGACCAGCGGGGTGGTGTAGTCGGTCACCTTGTCCTGGCAGTCGGACATGAACTTGGCGCGCGCGGGGTCGAGCGTGTTCTGGTAGTAGCGCAGGCCGGCATAGGACATGATGCGCCCGGCGGTCCGGTCGATGCCCTCGTAGGCGGCGATGCAGTCGAGCATCTCGGCCGCCGCCAGCGCGGCGAGCCTGCCGTCGTAGCGGGCCGCGAAGTCGGCACAGGCGCGCTTCAGCCAGTCGAGGTCGCGCCCGACCTCCGGCGCGTCCGGCGCGGCATAGAGGTCGGTCAGGTTCCATTCGGGCAGGTCGCCGAACGCGCCCTTGCCGTCGGCGTTGGCGTCGAAGACGGGGCGGGCGGCGGTGCCGGGCATGGGCGTTCTCCTGAGGCGTTATCGGGTGACAGATAGGGCGCCCCGGGCGCGGGGCGCAACCTCGCGCGATCAGCCGGCGCGGACGGCCGCGGCGGCGGCGCGGGCGCCGGCGAGCATCCAGGCGTGTTCCGAGGCGACGAAGAAGGCCGAATAGCCGAGGCCCCGCAGCGGCGCGGCGGCGGCGGGGTCGGAGACCCAGGTGGCCGCCGCCCGGCCCGCCGCCCGCGCCGTGCGCCCGGTCTCGGCCACGGCGCGGGCAAGCTCGTCGCTGCCGGTGTCGGTCTTGCCGAGCGAGACCGAGAGGTCGGCCGGCCCGAGGAACAGCGCGTCGATGCCCGGCGTCGCCGCGATCGCGTCGAGCTCGGCCAGCGCCTCGGCATCCTCGATCTGCGCGAAGACGACCGTCTCGTCGGCCGAGCGCGCGAGGTTCGCGGCCATCGTGCCGCCGCCGAACGCGGCCCAGCGGGTCGAGCCCGCATAGCCGCGCCCGCCGCGCCCGTAGCGCGCCGCGCGGGCCGCCGCCTCGGCCTCGGCGCGGCTGCGGACATGGGGCACCACGACGCCCGTCGCGCCGGAATCGAGCGCCGCGAGGATGTGCTCGGGCGCCGCCGAGGGCACACGCACCAGCATCGGGATGCCGAGGGCCAGGCCGATCGCGAGGCAGAGGTCGAGCCGGCCGCGGTCGAACGGCGCGTGCTCGGCATCGAGGCAGAGAAAGTCGAGCCCCGCCTTCGCCAGCACCTCGACGACCTCGTGCGCCGGCGTCTTCACGAAGGTGCCGGCCAGCACCTCTCCGCCCGCGAGCCGCTGCCTGAACGTCATCTCCTGTCCCCTCCCGTTCGGTCCGGGCGCGACCCTAGCGGCGGCGGGCGCCGGCTGCTAGCCCTGCGCCCAGCGCGGCCGTCGCTTCTCGAAGAAGGCCGCGACGCCCTCCGCCGCCTCGTCGCTCTCCCAGCGGCGGACGAGGGCGTCGATCGTCTCGGCGACCACCGCCTCGTCGATCCGCGGGCCGAGCTTGCGCACCAGCGCCTTCGCCTCGGCCACTGCGCCCGGCGGGCAGTCGAGGTAGGGCGCGACCTCGGCCTCGACCGCGGCGTCGAGGCCGGGGGCGGGCACCGCCCGGGCGAGGAGGCCGAGCGCCACCGCCTCGGCCGCGCCGAACCGCCGCGACGAGAAGAACACCCGCCGCGCCATCGCCTCGCCCATCCGGGCGACGATGTAGGGCCCGATCGTCGCCGGGATCAGGCCGAGCCGCGTCTCGGTCAGGCCGAAGGTCGCGGTCTCGACGCCGACCGCCACGTCGGCCACCGCCATCAGCCCCAGGCCGCCACCGAAGGCCTGTCCGTTCACCCGCGCGATCAGCGGCTTCGGCAGCGCGTTCAGCGCCATCAGCATGCCGGCGAGGCGCTTGGCCTCGCGTGCCCGGCTGGGCCCGTCGGCCGCCATCTGCGCCTTCATCCAGCCCAGGTCGCCGCCGGCGCAGAAGCTCTCGCCCGCCCCGGTCAGGACGATGACGCGGACCGCCGGATCCCGGCCCAGCCGCCGCGCCGCGGCGTCGAGCGCCTCGATCAGCTCGCCGGAGAGCGCATTGTGCTTCTCGCTCCGGTCGAGCGTCAGCACCGCCACGCCCCGCGCATCGGCCTCGATCCTCAGAACCATCGCTCAACCTCCCCGCATCGCCCGCGCCATCACCGCCGCCTCGCCCAGCACGGCGCGGTCGAGCCCGGTCTCGCAGCCCCGCGCCGCCAGCCAGTCAACCAGCGCCTCGGTCGCCACGTTCCCTGCCGCGCCCGGCGCGTAGGGGCAGCCGCCGAGCCCGCCGACCGAGGCGTCGAACACCCGCAGCCCGAGGTCGAGCGAGACCGCGGCATTGTCGAGCGCCCGCCCGCCGGTATCGTGATAGTGCCCGGCCAGCGCGCCCGCCGGGATCTCGGCCAGCACGGCGGCCAGCATCGCGCCGACGGTCGCGGGCGTGCCGCGGCCGATCGTATCGCCGAGGCTGATCTCGTAGCAGCCCATCGCGCGCAGCGCGACGGCCACCCGCGCCACCGCGGCGGGCGGCACGGGGCCGTCGAACGGGCAGTCGGTGACGCAGGAGACATAGCCCCGGACCGGCAGTCCTGCTGCCTTGGCGGCCTCCGTCACCGGCAGGAATCGCTCCAGACTTTCACTTATGGAACAATTTAGGTTGGCCCGGCTGAACCCTTCCGACGCCGAGGCGAAGACCGCGATCTCGTCGGCGCCGGCGGCCAGCGCCCGCTCGAACCCCTTCAGGTTTGGCGTCAGCGCGGCGTAGCGCACGCCCGGCGCGCGCCTGATGCCGGCCAGCACCGCCGCCGCGTCGGCCATCTGCGGCACCCATTTCGGGCTCACGAAGCTCGTCGCCTCGATCCGCCGGAAGCCGGCGCGCGACAGCAGGTCGACAAGCGCGATCTTCGCCGCCGTCGGGATCGGCCGCGCCTCGTTCTGCAGGCCGTCGCGCGGCCCGACCTCGAAGATCTCGACCCGCTCAGGCATCGCCCGCCTCCTCGAGGCGGACCAGCGCCGCCCCGGCCTCGACCTGGGCGCCCGCCGCGACCAGCACCTCGGCCACCACGCCGTCTCGGGGCGCGCCCAGCGTATGCTCCATCTTCATCGCCTCGAGCACGGCGAGGCGGTCGCCCTGCGCCACCACGTCGCCCGGGCGGGCATGGACCGACTTGACAAGGCCCGGCATCGGCGCCTCGACAAGATCGCCGCCCGCCCCCGCCGCGGCGCCGCGGCCAAGCGGGTCGGGCACCGCGAACTCCCACGGCCGGCCGTCGAACACCGCGACGCCGCCGGGCAGCCGCAGCGCCCGCGCGCCGGCCTTCGCGCCGTCGATCCACCAGCCGTCGGCGCGCCGCTCCACCGTCACCGCCGCGTCCCCGAGGCCGACGGCGAAGCGGCCCGGCGCCGGCACCTCGATCACCGCCGCCGCCTCGCCCAGAAGAACCGTCCGCCGCAGCGGCGCCCAGAGCGCGAAGCCCTGCAG
>CAZYBG010000176.1:0-4192 GCA_964645155.1 uncultured Rhodobacterales bacterium
GCGGACGGCATGCCGCTGCGCTTCGGCCGGGCTGACTGGGTCGGCGCAGAGGCCTGCGGCGCGACCGCGGCCTATCTTCGTATCGGCGCCGAGGCGCCGCGCGTCTTCACCTTCGCCGACCGGGCCCGGCCCGGCGCGCTGGACCTCGTGGCCGCGCTGGCGCGCCGCGGCATCGCCGTCCGCCTGGTCTCCGGCGATGCCGAGGCGCCGGTGGCCGAGACGGCGCGCCGCCTCGGGATCGCCGCCTGGGCCTCGGGCGCGCTTCCCCAGGACAAGGCGGCGCTGATCGCCGACCTCAAGGCGGCCGGCCGCAAGGTGCTCATGGTGGGCGACGGGCTGAACGACACCGCGGCCCTCGCCGCGGCGCATGTCTCGACCTCGCCGGCCTCGGCGCTCGACGCGGCGCGGACCGCGGCCGACATCGTGCTGGTCGGCCGGACGCTGATGCCGATCGACGAGGCGCTCGGCGTCTCGCGCCAGGCGATCGCCCGGATCCGCGAGAACATCGTGATCTCGAACCTCTACAACCTCGTCGCGGTGCCGCTCGCGGTCGCCGGCCTCTGCACCCCGCTCCTCGCCGCGGTCGCGATGTCGACCTCGTCGATCACCGTCACGCTCAATGCCCTCCGGCTGCGGCGGTAGCGGCGATGGATGTCCTCTCCTATCTCATTCCGGTGTCGCTGCTGCTCGGCGCGATCGGGCTTTTGGCCTTCGTCTGGGCGATGAAGACGCGGCAGTTCGACGACCCCGAGGGCGACAGCCGCCGCATCCTCAACAAGGACTGGGACGACCGGCCGCGCCCCTAGCTGCGCCGCCTTGCAGAAAATGCCCTCTGACGGCTTGGAGCCCGGAGCGGACGCTCTTAGTCTCCCCGATGCAACCTTGATCGTCTCTTGTTCAGCATGAACAGCGAGCACCAGAAGACTGCTCCGGTTACAGCCCCGGCGGCGAGGCCCTGCGGAAAGATGAGAACCTCGTAGAAGAAGATCCGCCTCATGTAGTCTGCAAGCAACCAAAGGCTGTATCCGGTCACCGCCATCTGCGAGACGATGGCGACCGACAAGACGACCAACAGCCAGCCGTCGGGAAGAGGATGGCGCCTCTGCCGGTTCAAACGGAACAGGATGGGCAGGCATGTTGCCGCTATCGGGGCCACACCGGTAAGCGACAACGGAAACAGGCAAAGCCATGCACTCGCGTCACAGCCCCACGGTGCGTACCAGTAGATTGAGTAGGCCAGGGCTATTGGAACAATAGCGGTCAAGACCGCAGCAACAAGATAGTCCAACGTGCTGACGGAGCAAAATTTAGACCGGATCATCGCGCTATCCCTAGCGCTTCTGTGCGGCAACACCATGACGCATTACGAGACGCATCGAACTCGTTGGAAGGTCCTCTTTGTCCCACATGGCCGCCCTTCTCGATCGTGATGTTCGGGACGGTTGCCCGCCGCTCCCGCAGGTTTGCCGTTGCATCGCGGGGCCGGCTCCCCTATCGGTCAGGCCGTTTTCGCGAGGTGAGGCGCCATGACCTACCGCATCGCCATTCTCGGGGCGTCGGGCTATACCGGGGCCGATCTGGTGCGCCTGATCGCCACCCATCCCACGATGGACATCGCGGCGCTTTCGGCCGACCGGAAGGCCGGGCAGGCGATGGCCGAGGTGTTCCCGTTCCTGCGCCACCTCGCGCTGCCGCGCCTGCAGCGGATCGAGGAGATCGACTTCTCCGCCGTCCAGCTCTGCTTCTGCGCGCTGCCGCACGGCACCACCCAGGAGGTGATCGCCGCCCTGCCGCGCGACCTCCGGATCGTCGATCTTTCCGCCGATTTCCGCCTGCGCGACCCGGCCGACTACCAGACGTGGTACGGCAAGCCGCACGCCGCGCCCGACCTGCAGGCCGAGGCGGTCTACGGCCTGACCGAGTTCTACCGCGAGGAGATCGAGGCCGCCCGCCTCGTCGCCGGAACCGGCTGCAACGCCGCGGCCGGCCAGTACGCGCTGCGGCCCCTGATCGCGGCCGGCGTGATCGACCCCGACGAGATCGTGATCGACCTCAAGGCCGGCGTCTCCGGCGCCGGGCGGTCGCCCAGGGAGAACCTGCTCCATGCCGAGCTGTCCGAAGGGGCGCATGCCTATGCGGCGGGCGGCACCCACCGGCATCTGGGCGAGTTCGACCAGGAGTTCTCGAAGATCGCCGGCCGCCCGGTGCGGGTGCAGTTCACGCCGCACCTGATCCCCGCCAACCGCGGCATCCTGGCCACCGTCTATGTCCGCGGCGTGCCCGAGGCGGTTCACGAATGCCTCGCAAACGCCTATCGCGACGAGGTTTTCCTGCAGGTCCTGCCGCTTGGGGAGCTGCCGTCGATCCGCCATGTCAGGGGCTCGAACTTCTGCCATCTGGGCGTGGTCGGCGACCGCATTCCCGGCCGCGCCGTGGTGGTCGCGGCGCTCGACAACCTCACCAAGGGGTCGTCCGGCCAGGCGCTGCAGAATGCCAACCTGATGCTCGGCGCCGAGGAGACGGCGGGGCTGATGCTGGCCCCGGTCTTTCCGTGACCCGGTCTTCCCCCGGCGCCGGTGCTGACCTAGAATGATCGCCATGAAGGGGCTGAAGAAGAAGCGCCGGATCCAGATCGTCGCGCTCGCCGCGGTGGCGCTGACCGCGGCAACTGGGATCGTCGGCTACGCGATGCGCGACGGTATCAACTTCTTCCGCTCGCCCTCGCAGCTCGTCGCCGCCCCGCCCGGCCCGGCCGAGACCTTCCGCATCGGCGGCCTCGTCGAGGATGGCAGCCTGGTGCGCGGCCAGGGCGAGACGATCACCTTCCGCGTCACCGACGGCGGCGCGTCGGTTCCGGTCGCCTATACCGGCGTGCTCCCCGACCTCTTCGGCGAGGGCGAGGGCATGGTGGGCACCGGGCGCTGGGTGAACGGCGTCTTCGAAGCCACGGAAATCCTTGCCCGGCACGACGAGACCTACATGCCGAAGGAGGTCATCGACGCGCTGAAGGAGCAGGGCGTCTACGTCGACCCGGCGGACGGAGGCGCGCCGGGCGACGGCAGCTGAGCGCACGGTGCGTTGCCGCGGGATTAACGCATCGCCCCCATGACTCGGCCGGCTTCTCCGCGAAGGGCCAGCCGATGAAAACCGTCACCGACATCGCCACCGAGATCGTCGCCCGCGAGGGCGGCTACGTCAACGACCCCGACGATCCGGGCGGCGCCACCAAGTACGGCGTCACGATCCACACCATGCGTCGCCTCGGCATCGACCTGACCGGCGACGGACGGGTGACCGAGGCCGATGTCCGCCGCCTCACGCCGGCGCGGGCGCGCGACATCTATGTCGAGCACTATTTCCGCCGCCCCGGCCTCGACCGGCTGCCCGAGGCGCTGCAGGCGAGCGTGTTCGACATGCAGGTCAACGCCGGCGCGAACGCGATCCGCATCCTCCAGCGCCTCCTGGCCCGGATGGGCGAGCCGCTTGCCGTCGATGGCGTGCTGGGGCCGGCGACGCTGGCGGCCGCCGCACGGGCCGCCGCCATCGCCCCCGAGCACCTCGCCGACGCCTACGGCATCGCCCGTCGGAACTACTACTACGCGCTGGCGGACGCCCGCCCGGCCAGCCGCAAGTACGCCCGCCGGCGCGACGGCGGCAAGGGCGGCTGGATCGTCCGCGCCGAGGAGTTCATCGCGCCGCGCTTCCACCTCACCGATGCCGAGCACCGCGAAAGGACCGCCCGATGGGCCTGATCTCCCGCATCACTGGCGGCCCGGCGGCCGCCACCGCGCTCGCCTCGGCCGCCACGCAGGTCGCCGAGGTCTTCGTGCCGAACGCCACCCGGAGGATGGAGCTCTCGCACGACGCCTACACCGCCGCCCTCGACGAGCACGGCGAGGAGTTCCGCCATATCCGCCCGGGCGTCTTCGACCGCTTCGTCAACGGGTTGAACCGGATGCCGCGGCCGATGCTGGCGCTCGGCACGCTCGGCCTCTTCGTCTACGCCATGATCGACCCGGTCAGCTTTGCCGAGCGGATGGTCGGCCTCGCCTACGTGCCCGAGCCGCTCTGGTGGCTTCTGGGCGCGATCGTCAGCTTCTACTTCGGCGCGCGCGAGGCCTACTACTTCCGCTCGCGCCAGGCCCGCGACCTGCCGGGCAAGCCGGCCGGGGCGGCCGCCGGGCCGGGCGCC
>CAZYBG010000177.1:0-4179 GCA_964645155.1 uncultured Rhodobacterales bacterium
CACCGGCATCCGCCGGGCCGGCAGCCGCAGCCACGGCGACCGCGCTGGCCCCCGCGCCCGACACCGCGCTGGCCCGCTACGGGCGCTTCGAGGATGTCGTCGCGCTGATCCGCGCGAACCGCGACGTGAAGCTGCTGGTCGAGGTGGAGAGCCATCTCCGCCTGGTCCGCTACGCGCCCGGCCGGATCGAGTTCGAGCCCGCGCCCGATGCGCCGGCCGACCTCGCCGCCCGCCTCGGCCAGCGGCTCCAGGCGTTCACGGGCGTGCGCTGGGGGGTCTCGGTGGTGTCCACGGGCGGCGCACCCACCATCACCGAGGCGCGGAACGCCACCCAGGACGGGCTGCGCGCGCAGGCGATGGATCACCCGCTGGTGCGGGCGGTGTTCGAGGCCTTCCCCGGGGCGAAGATCGTCGAGATCCGCACCGCCGAGGAGATCGTGCAGGAGGCCGCCGCCCAGGCGCTGCCCGAGGTGGATGACGAATGGGACCCGTTCGAGGCCGACTGATCGCTCAGTTCTCGGGCCACTGGTCGGGGGCGATCGCGCCCAGCACCTCGAAGGTGCCGTCGCCGCCGGGCCGGAGGACATAGGCCACCCCCATCGGCTCGGGGTAGATGCCGGTCGCGGCCTCGAACGGGTCGTCATGGGCGACGATCACGGTGTTCTCGCCCGGCTCCGCCGGCGGCTCGGACAGCAGCGGCGTCACCGCGTCGCGCATCGCGGCGACCTGCGCGTCGCTGTAGGTCTCGGCCGGCTGGAAGTTGAGCGCGGGCGTCTTCTCGTAGCGCCCGAAGGCGAGATCCGCCGTCTGCCAGGCGCGGCAGTACTCGCTGGAAAGGACCTCGCCCACCGGTATCGCGAGGCGCTCGAACGCGCCGCCGATCGCGCGGGCTTCCTGCCAGCCTTCCTCGCCCAGCACGCGCTGGGTGGTGCAGTAGCCCATGACCGCCATCACCTGGTCGGCGTAGTCGACCTCGGTCCGGGCGTGGCGGATGTAGATGACATGGCCGCCGCCGCGCAGCGCCTCGACAAGCCCGGCCGGGTCGGCGGACTGGGCGTCGGCCGGCAAGGTCGCGGCCGACAGGAACGGGGCGATCAGCAGGCCGGCGGCAAGGTGACGGACATCAAGCGGCACGGGAGGCTCCTCCACAGGGGGATTTCCGGGTGCCGCGAGGGTGCCTCGTGGCGGACGGTCGCAATCCTGAACGGTTTTGTCAAGATATCGGGAAGCCGGGCCATGTTGCGGCGTGCAGGGGGCGCACCGGAGCGCGCGCTGTCCTTGCCGGGCGGGCCGTCGGTGCGTATGTCGGAACGGAACACGCCACAATCGGAGAAGCAGGATGCTGAAGGGCCTGGGCGGGCTTGGCGACATGGCCAAGATGATGAAGGCGGCGCAGGAGATGCAGGCCAAGATGGCCTCGCTGCAGGAGGACCTTGCCCGCGTGACGGTCGAGGGACAGAGCGGCGCCGGCCTGGTGCGCGCCACCGCCACGGCGCAGGGCGAACTGACGGCGCTGTCGATCGACCCTTCGATCTTCACGCCGGACGACAGGGAAGTCGTGGAGGACCTGATCCTGGCCGCGATCAAGGATGCCCAGGCCAAGGCGGCCGAGCGCAGCCAGCAGGAGCTTGCCCGGCTGACCGAGGGCCTCGGCCTGCCGCCGGGCATGAAGCTGCCGTTCTGAGGCGCCCTTGAGCGAGGCCACCCGCGAGATCGAGACGCTCATCGAGATGATGGCGAAGCTGCCGGGGCTCGGCCCCCGGTCGGCCCGGCGGGCGGTCCTGCACCTTGTCAAGAAGCGCCGCGTGCTGATGGGCCCGCTGGCCGAGGCGATGGCGCGGGTGGCCGCCTCGGCGCGGGAATGCGCCGTCTGCGGCAACATCGGCACCGCGGATGTCTGCGACATCTGCCGCGACGCGCGCCGGACGACGGCCGAGATCTGCGTGGTCGAGGACGTTGCCGACCTCTGGGCGATGGAGCGGGCGGCGGTGTTCCGCGGCCGCTACCACGTGCTCGGCGGAACGCTCTCGGCGCTGGACGCCGTCGGGCCGGACGAGCTGCGCATCCCCCGGCTGGTCGCCCGGGTCGCCGCGGAGGGGGTGCGCGAGGTGATCCTGGCGCTGGGCGCCACGATCGACGGCCAGACCACCGCGCATTACATCGCCGACGCGCTGGAAGGGACCGGGGTCGCCGTGACGACGCTGGCGCAGGGCGTGCCGATGGGCGGCGAGCTCGACTATCTCGACGACGGCACGATCACTGCGGCGCTGCGCGCGCGGAAGGCGTTGTGAGGGGCGTCACGCTTGGCTGCAGGGATCAGGCGGCGGGCGCCTCGCCGCAGGCCCGGAAGGCGCGGACGGGCTCTGCCGCACCGGTCAGGTCGAAGGCGACGGCGGCGGCACCTGCCAGCGCCGTGGCCGTCGCGTTGAACTCCAGCCCGTTAAGGACGTTGCCGAACCCCTGGTCGGCCACCGTCAGGGTCTGGCCATCGGCCGAGCGCCGGTGGCGGTCGGTCGATATGGTCAGCGGCCAAGGGCCATCGTAGCGGATCGCGAAGATCGGGGTGTCGGGCCAGGGCCCTGCAAGCGTGATCGCAATGGCATAGGGCTCGGGGCGGCCGGGATCGTGGGTGATCGTGAGCGCCGCCTCGGGGGTGGCGTGCGAGAGGGTGCAGACCGGCTCGGGCGAGAACTCCCAGGCGGCCGCGGGCGTGGCGAGGAGCAGAAGGGGAAGGGCGAGGCGCATGATGGGGAAAGATAGCGGAGGAAACGGCGCCGCCCAGCCGGCCCGCAACAGGCCCCGCGTGGCCAGCGTCCGTCCGCGCCCTCGGGCGGGTAGTGGGCAGATCGCCCGCGCTGGGCCCGCTGCCAAACTGCTACCTGAATTGGATGCAAGCAACCCTGCACGATGCGGTTCCTTCCGACCCTTTTCCTTATCTCGGCCTCGGGCGTGGCAACGGGGCTCCTCCTTCCAGGCAGCGTCGCAGCGGGATGGGTCCTCCTCGCCGGGGCGGTGTCGGCGGCCGCCCTCTTTCTCCTGCTGCAGCGCTGGCTGGCTGCCCGGCGCCCGCCCTGGATCGTGGTGGACGATTCGAACGTCATGCACGGGTCGGGTGGTCAGCCCTCGCTCGGTGCCGTGGCGGCGGTGATGTCCGACCTTTCGAGTCGCGGCTATCGCCGCGTGGCGTGGTTCGATGCGAACGTGGGCCACGAGCTTGCGAACCGCTACATGGCCCCGCATCATCTGGCTGCCCAGCTCGACGTGCCGGCACGCCAGATCTTCGTGGCGCCCAAGGCAATGCAGGCCGATCGGTTGCTTCTGAGCGGCGCCGCGGTCCTGCAAGCGCGAGTAGTCAGCAACGACAGGTTCAGGGACTGGACGGACAGCCACCCGCAGGTCGCTGCTCCGGGCTTCCTGATGCGGGGCTCGCTCGCGGATGGGCGCGTCGCGCTGGAGCTTTTCGAAGCGTAGCACGCCGCGCGGCCGACCGCCGGGGCAAGGCGGCCGCGTCTGCGCCGGCGCAGCGGAACGCTCTACCCCCTCCCCCTTCTCTTGTTCCCGCCCCTCTGTCCGGCCCGCCCGGCCGTGCTCCGGCCGCTCGCCTTCACTGCCGCGTCGCTCGCCGCCTCGACCGCCGACTGCCGGGCAAGCGGGTCGTCGGCGACCGCGAGTTCCACCGCCTCCAGCCGCCGGACCTCGTCGCGGAGGCGCGCCGCTTCCTCGAATTCCAGGTTCTCGGCGGCCTTGCGCATCTGCGTGCGCAGCGCATCGAGATGGGCGGCTAGGTTGGCGCCGACGAGGGGCTTGTCCACCCTGGCCGTGACCCGGTTCATGTCCACGTCGCCCTTGTAGAGCCCGGCCAGCACGTCCTCGACGTTCTTCTTCACCGTCGCGGGGGTGATGTCGTGGGCGATGTTGTAGGCCACCTGCTTCTCGCGGCGGCGGTCGGTCTCGCGCATCGCGCGCTCCATGCTGCCGGTGATCCGGTCGGCATAGAGGATGACGCGGCCGTCGACGTTCCGCGCGGCGCGGCCGATGGTCTGGATCAGCGAGGTTTCCGAGCGCAGGAACCCCTCCTTGTCGGCGTCGAGGATCGCCACCAGCCCGCATTCGGGGATGTCGAGCCCCTCGCGCAGGAGGTTGATGCCGACCAGCACGTCGAACGCGCCGAGGCGCAGG
>CAZYBG010000178.1:0-4111 GCA_964645155.1 uncultured Rhodobacterales bacterium
TGCGCCTGCGCCACCGCCATGCCGTAGCCCGGCACGATGATGACGCTGTCGGCGTCGTTCAGCGCCGCCGCGACGCCGTCGGCGTCGATCGCGATCTGCTCGCCCTCGATCGCGGCGGCGGGCTCGCCCGTGCCGCCGAACCCGCCCAGGATCACGCTGACGAAGGACCGGTTCATCGCCTTGCACATGATGTAGGAGAGGATCGCGCCCGACGAGCCGACGAGCGCGCCGGTGACGATCAGCAGGTCGTTGCCCAGCGTGAACCCGATCGCCGCCGCCGCCCAGCCCGAATAGCTGTTCAGCATCGACACGACGACCGGCATGTCGGCGCCGCCGATCCCCATGATCAGGTGCCAGCCGATGAACCCCGCGATCAGCGCGACGAGGACCATCGTCCAGATTCCGGCGCCGTCGAGGTAGAGCCAGCCGAGCAGGAGGCAGGCGGCGAGCGAGAGCGCGTTGAGCCAGTGGCCCGAGATGAACGCGACCGGCGCCTCGTCCGAGGGCAGCATCAGCTTCCTCGGCTTGCCGTCGATCCGGCCGGCCAGCTTGCCAAAGGCAACGACCGAGCCGGTGAAGGTGACGGCGCCGATGAAGATGCCGAGGAACACCTCGACCTTTAGGATCGCGATCTCGACCGCGTCCTTCCCGGCGAGGATCGCCTCGAACCCGGTCAGCGCCGCGACATCGCCGCCGCGCGCGACCAGCGCCTGCACCGAGCCGAGCATGATCTCGGCGTTGAGCCCGATGAACACCGCCGCGAGGCCGACGAAGGAATGCAGCGCCGCGACGAGCTGCGGCATCTCGGTCATCTGGACGCGGGCCGCCACGTACTGGCCGGCGAAGGCGCCCGCCGCGATGGCCAGCAGGATCAGGAACATGTTGCCGATGCCGGGGCCGAACACGGTCGCGACGACCGCGACGGCCATGCCGACGATGCCGTACCAGACGGCGCGCTTGGCGCTTTCCTGGTTCGACAGCCCGCCGAGCGACAGGATGAAGAGGACGGCGGCGGCGATGTAGGCGGCCGAGGTGATGCCGATGCTCATGGCCGCGCCCTCACGATTTCTGGAACATGGCGAGCATCCGGCGCGTGACGAGGAAGCCGCCCACGATGTTGATGCTGGCGATCAGGATGGAGATGGTGGAGAGCAGGATCACCAGGTAGTTCCCCGACCCGACCTGCAGCAGCGCGCCGAGGATGATGATCCCCGAGATGGCGTTGGTGACCGCCATCAGCGGCGTGTGCAGCGCATGCGACACGTTCCAGATCACCTGGAACCCGACGAAGCAGGCCAGTGCGAAGACGATGAAGTGGCTCATGAAGCTCGCCGGCGCATAGGCGCCGATGAGCAGCATCAGCGTCCCGCCGGCGGCGAGCAGGACGACCTGGCTGCGGGTCTGCTTCTGGAACAGCGCGACCTCGCTCGCGCGGCGCTCCTCGGGGGTCAGTTCGCGCGCCTTCTCCTTCGGCTTCGCCGCGGCGATCGCGGCCACCTTGGGCGGCGGCGGTGGATAGGTGATCTTGCCCTGGTGCGCCACCGTCGCGCCGCGGATCACGTCGTCTTCCATGTTGTGGACGACCGTGCCGTCCTTCGCCGGCGTCAGGTCGCTCAGCATGTGGCGGATGTTGGTGGCATAGAGGGTCGACGACTGCGCCGCCATGCGGCTCGGGAAGTCGGTGTAGCCGACGATGGTGACGCCGTTCTCGGTGACGATCTTCTGGTCGGGCACCGTCAGGTCGCAGTTGCCGCCGCGCTCGGCGGCGAGGTCGACGATGACGCTGCCGGGCTTCATCATCCCCACCATGTCGCCGGTCCAGAGCTTCGGCGCGGGCCGGCCGGGGATCAGCGCGGTGGTGATGACGATGTCCATCTCGGGGGCCAGCTCGCGGAACTTCGCCAGCTGCTTTTCGCGGAACTCGGGGCTGGAGGGGGCGGCGTAGCCCCCGGTGGCGGCGCCGTCCTGGCTCGCCTCGAACTCGAGGAACACGAATTCGGCGCCCATCGACTCGATCTGCTCGGCCACTTCGGGGCGCACGTCGAAGGCGTGGACGATGGCGCCGAGGCTGACCGAGGTGCCGATCGCGGCGAGGCCGGCGACCCCGGCGCCGACGACCAGAACCTTGGCCGGCGGCACCTTGCCCGCGGCCGTCACCTGGCCGGTGAAGAACCGTCCGAAATTGGCGCCGGCCTCGATCACCGCGCGGTAGCCCGCGATGTTGGCCATCGACGACAGCGCGTCCATCTTCTGCGCCCGGCTGATCCGGGGCACCATGTCCATCGCGACGACGCTCGCGCCCCTCTCCTCGGCCAGCTTGAGGAGCCTCTCGTTCTGCGCGGGATAGAAGAACGAGATCAGCGTCTTGCCGCCGTCGAGCCGCTTCGCCTCGGCCTCGGTCGGCGGGCGGACCTTGACGATGATGTCGGCGGCCTTCCAGAGCGCGGCGGCGGTCCGGACGACCTCGACCCCCGCCTCGCGGTAGGCGGCGTCGGAAAAGCCCGCCGCGGCACCGGCGCCGGCCTCGACCAGGCAGTCGTGCCCGAGCTTCTGCAACTCGCGCGCGCTGGCCGGGGTCAGCGCGACGCGCGCTTCGCCCTCGGAAACCTCCTTCGGTGCTCCGATCCTCACGTCAGCCTCCCCCGTTCGCTTCTGTCGTGCGGGCCGCCCGAGATGGCCCGCGTCCGGCCCGAACCTATTAGCCCGCGCACCTTATCGTTCACAAGCGCGGGCACAAGCGCGGGCACAAGCGCGGGCACAAGCGCGGGCACAAGCGCAGGGCCCAGCGGGAAGGTGTTTTCAAGCCGGCCGGCGTCGCCTATTCGGGGGCGGGGCGCGCAGCGGCGGAGGGACGCGAGGTGACGGCAGACCGGACGACGGCGATGCCCGGGGTCAGGGGAACGCTCACCCCCGGCCGGCCGCTGGCCGATCTCACCTGGCTCCGGGTCGGCGGGCCGGCCGACTGGCTGTTCCAGCCGGCCGACGAGGACGACCTGCGGGACTTTCTCGCCGCGCTCGACCCCGCGGTGCCGGTGTTCCCGATCGGCGTGGGGTCGAACATGATCGTGCGCGACGGCGGCTTGCGCGCGGTGGTGATCCGGCTCGGGCGCGGCTTCAACGGCATCGCCGTCGCCGGCAACCGGGTGACGGCCGGCGCCGCCGCGCTCGATGCCCATGTCGCGCGGCGCGCGGCCGAGGCGGGGGTGGACCTTGCGTTCCTGCGCACCATCCCCGGCTCGATCGGTGGGGCGGTGCGGATGAACGCCGGCTGCTACGGGAGCTACACCGCCGACCACCTGGTCTCCGCGCGGGCGGTGACGCGGGCGGGCGAGGCGGTCACGCTGACGCCGGCCGAGATCGGTTTCGGCTACCGCACCTCGGCCTTCCCCGCCGACTGGGTGCTGACCGAGGCCACTTTCGAGGCCGACTGCGGCGATCCGGCCACACTGGCCGCGCGGATGGAGGACCAGGTCGCCCGGCGCGATGCGAGCCAGCCGGTCCGGGACCGCTCGGCCGGTTCCACCTTCCGCAACCCGGCCGGCTATTCCTCAACCGGTAGGGCGGACGACGTGCACGACCTCAAGGCGTGGGCGCTGATCGACCGCGCCGGGATGCGCGGCGCCCGCCTCGGCGGCGCGATGATGAGCGACAAGCACGCCAATTTCCTCGTCAATACCGGCGGCGCGACCGCCGCCGAGCTCGAGGCGCTCGGCGAGGAGGTCCGGAAAAAGGTTTTGCAAGCCACCGGCATGTTGCTAGAGTGGGAAATCATGAGGGTCGGTGAACCGGCCCCGGAATAACGAGCAAATACAAGGGGCAGAATCGCCCCGTTGAGGCAAAATAGTGACGGGCAGGTCGAGCAGGACTGGCCCCCACGTAGCGGTTCTGATGGGCGGTGCCTCGGCCGAGCGCGAGGTGTCGCTGTCGACCGGGCGCGGCTGCGCCCAGGCGCTGCGTGTGGCGGGCTTCGAGGTGACCGAGGTCGATGCAGGCATCGACCTCGCCGACCGCCTCCGCATGCTTGCCCCGGAAGTCGCCTTCAATGCGCTGCACGGCCGCTGGGGCGAGGACGGCTGCGTGCAGGGCCTGCTGGAATGGCTGCGCATCCCCT
>CAZYBG010000179.1:0-4101 GCA_964645155.1 uncultured Rhodobacterales bacterium
GGGCTGGCGCCGGGGCGGGGGCGGGCGTGGCCGTAGTCGTCGCCGCCGCCGCGTTCGCCGCCGCCGCCCGTGCCGCCAGCACCGAGGCCGGCGGCACATCGGGGATCGGCGCGGCGGCGCAGTCGATCCCGTGGCGCGCCACCGCCTGGCCGACGAAGCTGCCGGCCTCGGGCACGCCGCCGTGATGGGTGACGAGCCGCCGCCGCAGCCGGCGGTTCCACAGGTGGACGCCGTAGCAGCCCGGCCCGAGCCGCGGCGCGATGTCGATCGCCGGGTCGAGCATGTCGCGCCGGTCCTTGAACGGGATCGGGTAGAACGCCGCCTGCGGCAGCGCGTTCGCCGCCTCGCCGGTGGCGGTCAGGAAATGGGTCAGCGCGGCCGGGCCCCAGATGCCCCAGGGCAGGTCCGACACATGCACCGGCGCACCCGCCGCCGCCGCGGCGCGGAGCCGCTCGCGCTCCTCGGGCGCATACCAGTCCGGCACCGGGGCGGGGTCCTCGCAGAACGCGATCAGCGCCCGCAGCGCGGCGCTGTCGGCCGGGAAGCCCAGCGCCGCGCCGCAGATCAGCCGCTTCGGCTTCTCCCAGCCGTAGACATGGCCCGAGGGGAACAGCCAGGGCCGCATGCAGAGCATGTCGCAGTCCACCCAGGTCAGCCCGGTGCGGGCGATCATGTGGTAGCGGAAGATGTCGGAATGGAGCGCCGACGACCCGCTGGCCCGGTGCACGATGAACTCCGATTTCGGGAACATCGCGCTCGCATCGGCGACGATCGTGCCTTCTGGGGCGTTGGTGACGCCCTCGTAGGTGAAGAGCGTGAAGGCATGGCCGTGGTCGAGGAACGACTTGATGCAGAGCTGTTCGAGCCAGCTGAGATTCCCGCCGATCCAGAGCGAGCCGAGCCGGACGAGGTCGCCCTTGGCGGCGGATGTCTT
The DNA here is from genome assembly GCA_964645155.1 of uncultured Rhodobacterales bacterium. Taxonomy (GTDB): domain Bacteria; phylum Pseudomonadota; class Alphaproteobacteria; order Rhodobacterales; family Rhodobacteraceae; genus CAZYBG01. Next base: position 935 of record CAZYBG010000179.1, read on the forward strand.
GCGCGGCATGGCCTTCCCTGACTGCGACGGCGGCGGTTCTAGCACGGGCCGCCGGGGCTGCCCATAGGGCGGTGGCAAGGGGTGCAGCCGCGGCGCCCGGGCGCAGGCGGGCAGAGGGCACTTGCCCGATCTGTCCGTCGACAGATCGGGCCGCGCCTGCCTGCCGCGAGGCCGACGCGATCCTCGCGCCCGCCCAGGCGGGCCGGAGGCGCTGCATCGGTGACCGGTGCGCGCCGGTCCGCCGTGCCATGGCCGTGCGGGAACCCCGCCGCCCTCCGGCCGCGTTTCCCCGCCGGGTCCCCTTGACCTTGCAGGACCCGGGGCTCTTTATCGCGACGAACCGAAACCTCCGACCGAAAGGTGACCAGATGGCTTTCGAACTTCCCGATCTTCCCTATCCGCACGACGCGCTTGCCGGCCTCGGCATGTCGAAGGAGACGCTGGAATACCACCACGACATCCACCACAAGGCCTATGTCGACAACGGCAACAAGCTGATCGCCGGCACCCAGTGGGAGGGCAAGTCGGTCGAGGAGATCGTCAAGGGCACCTACCAGCCCGGCGCGGTGGCGCAGTCGGGCATCTTCAACAACGCCAGCCAGCACTGGAACCACGCCCAGTTCTGGGAGATGATGGGCCCGGGCGAGGGCAAGGCGATGCCGGGCGCGCTCGAGGCCGCGCTGAAGGACGCCTTCGGCTCGGTCGAGAAGTTCAAGGAGGACTTCGCCGCCGCGGGCGCCGGCCAGTTCGGCTCGGGCTGGGCCTGGCTCGTCAAGGACACCGAGGGCTCGCTCAAGGTCACCAAGACCGAGAACGGCGTGAACCCGCTCTGCTTCGGGCAGACCGCGCTCCTCGGCTGCGACGTCTGGGAGCACAGCTACTACATCGACTTCCGCAACAAGCGCCCGGCCTACCTCGCCAATTTCCTCGACAAGCTGGTGAACTGGGAGAACGTCGCCGCGCGGCTCTGATCCCCTGGCCCGCCGCGGGGGAACCGCCCGCGGCGCCCCGGGGTTCCTGTGAGGAAGCCGGAGGGAGGGCGAGATGGCAGGGCACAGGGACCCGGCGGAGCGCGGGGCGGACGGGCGCAGGGGCGCTGCGCAAGGCGGCGAGGGGGGCGCGTGATGGCACGGCTGACCGAAGGCACCCATGTCCTGATCGCCGACGGCGAGAAGGCGCTGCTCTTGCGCAATGTCGGCGACGCCGACTTTCCGCACCTGCAGGTCGCGCTGAAGGAGACGCAGGAGAACCCCGAGACGCGCGAGCAGGGCACCGACCGCCCCGGCCGCTTCAACGACGGCCCCTCGGTCCACCGCTCGGCGGTGGAGGAGACCGACTGGCACCGCCTGGCGAAGGAGCGCTTCGCCGAGGAGCTGGCCGGGATGCTCTACCGGCGCGTCCATGCCGGCCGGATCGACCGGCTGGTCCTCGTCGCCTCGCCCGTGGTCCTCGGCGCGCTGCGCGGCAAGCTGCACAAGGCGGTCGAGGGCGTGGTGGTGGCCGAGATCGGCAAGACGCTGACCAACCACCCGCTCGACGAGGTGGAGAAGATCGTCGCGGAAAGCCTGGGCTGACCGCGACGGCGGAGGTCAGAACAGGAACGTGGCCTTGACTGTCACCGCCTCGTAGTCGGGGTCGAAGCCCTGCGGCTCGCTCAGCGAGCGGTCCGCCCGGTCATAGATCAGTTCGCCGCGCACCATGCTGCCGCCATAGGCCCGCTGGAGGCCCAGGCCAAGCGTGACACCGAGATTGGTGTTGCTTTCCTGCTCGAAGCCGTCGACAGCGCTGTCGCCGATCACCACCGCCAGACCGCCGCTCACGAATGCCTCGTAGCTGCCGACCGGCCCGCCGTAGAGACCCCGCAGGCGCACCGTCGCGTCGTGGCTGCAAAAATGGGGGCCGTCGGCGCCCTGCTCGCAGGTCCGGCCGCTCTCGCTCTCCTCGAACTCGGCGCCGAGGCTCAGGTCGAGATCGATCTCGGCCGCCACGAACGTGCCCGGCAGGTCCCAGCGGTAGCCCCCGGTAAGGGCCAGCACGCCGAAATCAGCCTCGGAAACGATCCCGGAGACTTCACCGTCGGGCGACTCAGCGGCCGTGAAGCCGAGGCCGAGGCCGAAGTAGAAGCCTTCCCCGGCCGCCGCCGGCAGCCCCTGGGTCATGGTCGCAGCTATGCAGATCGGCAGAATGTACTGTCGTTTCAAATGATGAACTCCCAGTTCTTCGGGGCGGACCCTACCACGGCCCCTTGAACCTCCGGGATCCCGCGAACCCGCGATGTCACGCAAACGTGTCTGCGCCGGACCACCGGTCAGGCGAAGGCCTCGCGCAGCACCGCCTCGAGCATGCCGACATCCGCGACCCGGCCGACGAAGCCGATGAGCGAGGGTTCGGCGAAGCCCTCCGCCACGACGTTCTGCAGGAGCGCCTCGAGCGGCGCCCAGAACCCCTCGGTGTCGAGCAGCAGGATCGGCTTGGCATGCAGGCCGAGCTGCCGCCAGGTCAGCACCTCGAAGAACTCGTCGAGCGAGCCGGCGCCGCCCGGCAGCACCACGATCGCGTCGGAATTCATGTACATGACCTTCTTGCGCTCGTGCATCGTCTCGGTGACGACGAAGCCGCCGAGGTCGCGGCGGCCCTGCTCGCGGGCGACCAGGTGCACCGGGATCACCCCCATCGCGTCGCCGCCGCCGTCGATCGCGGCGCGCGCCGTCTCGCCCATCAGGCCGACATCGCCGGCCCCGTAGACCAGGCGCCAGCCGTTCCGCGCCAGCATCGCGCCGGTGGCGCGGGCCGCCTCGGCATAGGCCGGCCGGGCGCCGGGGCGGGCACCGCAGAAGATGCAGACGGATCGTTTCGGCATCGCGGGGGTCTCCGGACGGTGCGCGGGCCGCAGCGGGGCGGTGGAGGGGTTGGCGGCGGGATTTCTTGTTCCCTGATAGCGGGGTTGCTATGGTCGCTCAAGCGGGCCTCGGGAGGCGCCGCAGGGGGAAACGGAATGGCGGCCTGGGCAGCGATCGGCCCGACGATGCGCGGCGCGGTGCTTGGCGCCGCGGTGGCGCTTGGCGGGCTCGCGGCGCTTTATGCCGGGGTGTCGTGGCTGGGGTCGCCGGGTGGCGCCGGGCCGGACGGGCCGTCAACGGCGGCCAGTGGTGCGGGCGATGCGCCAG
>CAZYBG010000180.1:0-4083 GCA_964645155.1 uncultured Rhodobacterales bacterium
GGCGACCAGCCGCGGCAGCGCCTCGATCCGCCGCGGGCGCAGCGTCGGCAGCGCCGGGCGCACCGGGCGGGCCGGCTCGGCGGCCTCACCCGCGGGCTCGTCGATGCCCGCCATCGGGCCGAACCCGATCAGGTCCAGCGCCTCGGCCCGCATCTCCTCGGGCTCCCAGCCGGACAGGCGGAGGGCGCCGCCGACGCGGTAGAGGCCCTGGCTAACGATCGAGGCGCCGGCCGAGCGCGCCGACTGGCGATCGGGGCTGAGCCGGCCGATGCGCCAGGCGAGGCGGCCGGCCTCGGAGAGCGTGTCGAAGATGCGCCGCTCCTCGGCCTCCTCGGCGATGGTGCAGAGCCGGGCGGCGGCGGCGCTGCCCGGGCGGGCGGCCTCGGCGCCGGCCGCGAGGCGGCGGGCGTTCCGCAGCGCGTCGCCGCTGTCGGCCGAGGTCAGCGCCTCGGCGGCGAGGACGGCATAGGCCCGCTCCAGCGCCGGGACGAGCGGGTCGAGCCAGGTGCGGGCCGTCACCGCCGCCTCGACCGGGCCGCCGCGGGCCTCGGCCTCGTGCAGCGCGGCCAGGAACGCCGCGGGGTCGAGCGCGGCGTGGCTGGCGCTTTCCGATGCGCCGGCCGGACCTTCGGTGACCGCCGAGAGGATCGTGCGGAGCCGGTCGGATTCAGCCGCCGCGAGGCGCCGGCGCGCCCGGCGCCGCGAGGCGTTGTATTTCGCCCAGACGATCGCGCCGAGCACCGAGGCGAGGATGAGCACGGCCAGCAGGTTGCCGGCGGCCGAGAAACTGAAGAGCAGCGTTATTCCAGACAGCAAAATCTGCCAAGCGCCTGCCGCGAACGACAGGACAATGTCTCCGAAAGACATGTCAAAACCTCACCCGTGATATGGCGAGGTCCCAGCCGCCCCCGCCTCGCAGGATCGTAGCCAATGACCGCGCCAGTATCGAGAAATTTCGGCTTTGGCGGCGGCTTTGTGGAAGCTGCAGAAACAATCCGCCATAGTTTCGCCCAACTCTTCGCCGGGTTTCGCCACACTCGACCTAGGGGTGTGAGCCGGGTGATTCTGACGCGCCTGGCGGGTCGGCGGGATTGGCCCGTCCGGCGGGAACGCCCCGTCCACGGCCGGGAAACAGAAGGGGGCCCGCTCCCGCAGGGCGTGGCCCGCGATGTGCGGGCCGGCGCCGCCCGGCCGGGCGTTTCAGGGGGCGCTGGGGCGCTCAGGGGGGAGTTCAGGGAGCGTTCAGAGGGCGTTCAGGGGACCGCGACCTCGACCCGCTCGCCGGCCTTGACCTCGAAGGCAACCTCGGCATCCGGCCGGTCGTCGCCATAGCCGACGACGGCGACATAGCGACCCGCCGGCAGCGTCGTCTGGTAGGTCTCGCTGAACGTGTAGCCGACCTTGCGGCGGTCGCCGTTGATGTCCACCGTCGCGCCGAAGAGGTTCATCTTGGCCGCGCCCGGCGCGCTGACCGCGACGACGCCCGCGTTCATCACCACCTGCACCTCGGTCCGCCCGCCGGCCTCCACCCGGAACGGCTCCGAGGTCACCTCGGCCTCGTCGATCCGGGCGAAGAGGACGTATTCACCGGCCGGCACGTCAAGCTGGCCGGTGCCGTAGGTATAGGCGAAGCTGTCGCGCGAGCCGTCGATCTTCTGCGCCGCGCCGAACACCTCGAAGTAGATGCCGTTGCCCTCGACCGGCGGCCCGCCGGGCGCGTAGAGCGCCGAGATCGCGGCGACGCCCGATCCGACCACCACGATCTCCTCGATCCGGTCGCCGGGGGCGAGCGTGATCGTCCGTGTCGCCTCGGCCTCGCCCTGCTGGCCGCGCAGCACGATCTCGCCCGCCGGCATCACCGACGTGAAGCTGCCGTAGCCGTAGGCCTGCGCCTCGCCGTTCGTTGCCTCGACATACATCGACTGGTCGATCTCGCCGCCCTCGGTGCGGGTCGCCGACAGCGTCAGGAGGCCCGCGTTCAGCACGAAGTGCTCCTCGGCCAGCGCGTCGGCGGTCACCGTGACGGGGCGCTCCTGCGCGACCTCGCCGGTCGCGACCTTGAGGATGTAGTCGCCCGGCGGCACGCTGATCTCGTAGGCCGCGCCGTAGGTGTAGTGGACGGTCTCGCCCACAGGCGTCACGACCTCCCAGTACATCTCGCCCTCGAAGTCCTCGCCGCCCTCGGCGAGCGAGGCCGTGGCGGCAAGGTTGAACGGCAGCGCCGCAGGTTCCGGCTCCGGTTCGGGCGCCGGTTCGGGTTCGGGCACGGGTTCGGGCGCGGGTTCGGCGACGACGGTGCGGGTCAGCGCCTCGCCGAGCTGCGCCGCGTCGCCCGCCGGCAGGTAGAGCCCGCCCGTCGCCTCGGCGAGGCAGGCGACCGCCCTGCCCTCCTCCTCGGTCAGGCCGAAGCCGACGACATGGGCGGTGAAGTCGACCCCCGTCGCCTCCAGCTCGGCGCCGAGCGCGCAAGGGTCGGCGTCGCAGGTCTCGATCCCGTCGGTGACAAGGATCACCGTCGCCTTCTCCTCGCTCGCGCGAAGCGCTTCCGCCGCAATGCGCACGGCGTCGGTCAGCGGGGTCTTGCCCTGGAACCGCGTGGCATTGGCGAAATCGGTGATCGCCTGCGCCGTGCCGGAGGCGGCGGGCACCGCCACCTCGATGTCGGCGCAGTCGCCGCGGGTGCGGTGGCCATAGACGGTGAGGCCGAGCTCGGTCTCGGGCGGGACGCCGCCGAGCACCGTGCCCAGCACCTCGCGCGCGATCTCGACCTTGGTCCGCCCCTCGATCTGCCCCCACATCGAGCCGGAGGCATCGAGGACGATCATCGTCCGCCCCTCGGCCTCGGCCAGCGACGGCAGCAGGGTCAGGGCGAGCGTGGCGAGGCAATGGCGAAGCATCGAAGGTCTCCAGCGGAAATGCGTGCGGGCTTTCGCCGCACGCTACCACAATTCACCTGTCGCGCCAGAGATTTGCACGCACCGCCTCATACATGCGAAGGCAGGGCCCGGGCCCCGCTCAGCCGCCGAGCCGGGCCTGCTCCTGGATCGCGAAACGGTCGGTCATGCCCGAGATGTAGTCGCAGACCACGCGCGCCAGCGCCGCCTCGTCCGCCGCGGCCGCGCAGTCGGCCTGCCATTCGGCGGGCAGCAGGTCGGGCCGCGCGAGGAAGGCCGGGAACAGCGCGTTCACGACCTCGGTCACCCGCGCCCGCTCGGCCATGACCGAGGGTGCGCGGTACATCCGGTGGAACAGGAACGACCGGATCGCCTTCAGCTCTTGGTAGAGCTTCTTCGAGAACCGGATGATCGTGGTGCCCATGGCGCGGATCTCGGCCGCGCTCTTCGGCTGGGCGGCGGCGAGGCGCGCCTCGGCGACCGCGATGACATCCTCGACCATCACCCCGAAGACGCGGCGCAGCGCCTCGTGCCGGCGCCGCATCGTCTCGAGCCCCGGATAGAGCCGGTCCACCTCGGCGAAGGCCGGGCCGGTCACCGGCAGCTCGCAGAGATCGGCCTCGGTGAAGAGGCCGGCGCGCAGCCCGTCATGCAGGTCGTGGTGGTTGTAGGCCACGTCGTCGGCGATCGCGGCCACCTGCGCCTCGGCCGAGGCGTAGGTGTGAAGCTCGAGGTCGTGGCGGGCGTTGTACTCGGCCAGCGCAACGGGGAAGGGCGGCGCGACCGGGCCGTTGTGCTTGGCGATGCCCTCCAGCGTCTCCCAGGTCAGGTTCAGCCCGTCGAAATCGGCGTAGTGCCGCTCCAGCGCGGTGACGATGCGGATCGCCTGCGCGTTGTGGTCGAACCCGCCATAGGGGGCCATCAGCCCGTGCAGCGCATCCTCGCCGGTATGGCCGAAGGGCGGGTGGCCGAGGTCGTGCGCCAGCGCCACCGCCTCGGCCAGCTCGACATTCAGCCCGAGCGCCCCGGCGATGGTGCGCGCCACCTGCGCCACCTCGATCGTGTGGGTCAGCCGGGTGCGGTAGTAGTCGCCCTCATGCTCGACGAAGACCTGCGTCTTGTGCTTCAGCCGGCGGAAGGCCGAGGAATGGATGATCCGGTCGCGGTCGCGCTGGAACGGCGAGCGGAA
>CAZYBG010000181.1:0-4003 GCA_964645155.1 uncultured Rhodobacterales bacterium
CGCGACCTTGCCGACGGTCTTGAAGATCTCGAGCAGGGCCGAGCTCGAGCCGACGAGTCGATCGCCGCCGGGCGCCACGGCCCGGCCGACGGCGCGGCGCAGCGAGCGCACCTCGTCCTTGAGCGCGCGGGTCGCGAGCGCCTTCTCCGCCAGCGCCTTCACGGCGGCGAGCGCGAAGGGCTTGACGAGATAGTCGAGGGCGCCGGCCTTCATCGACTCGACGGCGTTCTCGAGCAGGTTCTGCGCGGTGATCAGGACGATCGCGACGTCGTTGCCGGCGGCGCGGCTCTGCTTGAGGACGTCGATGCCCGTCATGCCGGGCATGCGGATGTCGACGAAGGCGAGATCGAACCGCTCCAGCTGGAGCGCGCGCAGCGCCGCCTCGCCGTCTTCGGCGACCTGGACTTCGTGGCCGAGACTCTCGAGGGTCTCCTGGAGCACGAAGCGGATCGAGGGCTCGTCATCGGCGACCAGCACGCGCATGCGGTCGTGGGGCAGCGTCAAAATCGGGCCTCCTGGGCGGCGGAAAGGAGCGGAAGGTCGACGTCGATGCGCGTACCCTCGCCGAGCACGGATTCGATGCGGAGGCGACCGCCGTGGCGACGGACCCAGTGTCGCGCGACCGAGAGGCCGAGGCCCGTCCCTTTCGGCTTGGTCGTGAAGAAGGGCGTCGAGAGCCGACCCAGGATCTCCTCGGGGATGCCGGGCCCCTCGTCCTGTACGCGGATCCGGACGGTCGGCTGGGCGCGGCCGTCCTCGCCGACCAGGCGATGTTCGAGCGTCATGCCGGTCGAGACCGTCAGTCGCCCGGGCTTGTTCTCCATCGCCTGCATCGCGTTGCGGACGAGGTTCAGGAAGACCTGCTGGAGCCGGGCTTCGTCGGCCTCGAGCTCGGGCAGGGACGGGTCGTAGCGGCGGACGAGGCGGATCTCTTCGTGGCCGCGCTCGAGCTGGACGAGGTCGAGCAACCCGTCGAGCAGGCGATGGATGTTGACGGGGCGCAGCTCGAGACGATCGCCGCGGGCGAAGACCATGAGCTCGTCGACGAGCCCGGAGATTCGATCGACTTCGTGCACGATCAGGTTCGCGGCCTTCTGGCTGCGCTCGTCCGTCGATCGCATGCCGATCAGCTCGGCCGCGCCGCGGATGCCGCCGAGCGGGTTGCGGACCTCGTGGGCGATGCCGGCGGCGATGTGGCCGTAGGATTCCTGGCGCTCCCGCTCGCTGATCTCTTCGCGCAGCGTGCGCGCGGCGCTGCGGTCGCGCATCGCGATGGCGAGCGCCGACGGGCCGCCGCTCGGGTTGTCGCCGATGTTCGAGACGGCGACGTCGACCGGGATCGGATTCTCGAAGCGCTGGGGGAACTCGACCTCGTCGTGGATCGAGGCGCGACCCGAGCGCCGGACGCGCTCGACGACGCCGCAGACCGGATGATCGGTGCCCAGCACCTCGCCTAACGTTCGGCCCGGGATGGCGTCGACGGCCAGGCCGAGCAGGCGGCGCGCTTCCGGGTTGACCCGCTCGATCCGGTCCGTCTCGTCGAGGATCAGGACCCCCTCGAGCAACGCGTCGAAGATGCCCTGGAGGTCGTGTTTCATGGAGCTCGTGTCCGTGGGCGAGGGGGGATCGGGCCCGTGGGCGGGCAATCTAGCCGGGCGCGACCCCATCGCAAACGCGCGGCGCGAATGGGCTGCGCACGACCCGTTCGAGGGACTACCGTAGGGCGTCGCCGATGCGTGGGCCGGCGCGTCGCGCAGGAAGCCGGACGGCCGGATCGACGAGCAGGGCGGGCACGGAGCAGGGTGGAGACGATGAGAGAGGGACTGACGGTCGCCGAGGCGCAGCAGGTGGTGCTCGAGGCGGCGGGCGTTCTCGGCGCCGAGACGGTCTCGGCCTGGGCGGCGGCCGGTCGCGTGCTCGCGGAGCCCATCCGGGCGACCCGCCGACATCCGCCGGCCGATTGCTCGGCGATGGACGGCTACGCGGTGCGGCGGGCGGACCTCGCGGGAGCCGGCCCGGCGCGCCCGATCGCATTGCCGGTCGTCTTCGAGGTCGCCGCCGGCGGCCAGGCGCTGCGGCGGATCGAGGGCGGCGAGGCGGCGCGCATCTTCACCGGCGCGCCGATGCCCGCGGGCGCCGACGCCGTGGTGATCCAGGAGGACGTGACGGCCGGGGACGGCCACATCACGGTGCTGCCCTCGCTCGACGCGGGCGCCGGCACCCGCGCCGGCAGCCGCACCGGCACCCATGTCCGGCCGAAGGGCGCCGATTTCGCGCCGGGCGACCGGCTGGCCGCGCCGCGGCGGCTGGGGCCGGCGGAACTGTCGCTGATCGCCGCGATGAACCTTCCGACGGTGAGCGTGGCGCGCCGGCCCGAGGTCGCGCTGATCGGCACCGGCGACGAGCTTGTCATGCCGGGCGAGGCGGCCGGGCCCGACCAGATCGTCGCCTCGAACCTCTTCGGGCTCCGCGCGATCGTCGCCGCGGCCGGCGGCGTGCCGCGGCTCCTGCCGGTGGCGCGCGACACCGAGGCGAGCCTCAGGGCGGTCTTCGCGCTGGCGGACGGCGCCGACCTGATCGTCACGGTCGGCGGCGCCTCGGTCGGCGACCACGACCTGGTGGCGCAGGTCGCCCGCGGCCTCGGCGTCGAGATGGCGTTCCACAAGGTCGCGCTGCGGCCCGGCAAGCCCCTGATGTCGGGCCGCCTCGGCGGCGCCGCACTGCTCGGCCTGCCGGGCAACCCGGTCTCGGCGCTGGTCTGCGCGACGCTGTTCCTCGCGCCGATGATCCGCGCCATGCAGGGCGATCCCGCGCCCCTGCCCCGGCACCGCCGCGCGCAGCTCGCCACAGCGCTCGGCGCGAACGGCCCGCGCGCCCACTACATGCGCGCGCGGCTCGACGGCGAGGTCATCGCCCCGTTCGAGCGGCAGGACAGCGCGCTTCTAACCGTGCTGGCCGAGGCCGATGCCCTCCTCGTCCGGCCCGTGGCCGATCCGCCACGGCAGGCCGGCGAATCGGTCGACTACATCGCGATCTGACCGGCACGGCGACGGGCGGAGTTGACACAAAACGGGAACGTGCGTAGAACGTCCGCGAACGCAACCGCAGGAATGCGACGCAGGCGGAGGGGCCTCATGCTCACGCGCAAGCAGCTCGATCTTCTGGATTTCATCCACAGGCGGGTCCAGCGCGACGGCGTGCCGCCCTCGTTCGACGAGATGAAGGAGGCGCTCGACCTGCGGTCGAAGTCCGGCATCCACCGGCTCATCACCGCGCTGGAGGAGCGTGGCTTCATCCGCCGGCTGGCCCACCGCGCCCGCGCGATCGAGATCGTCAAGCTGCCCGAAGCGATGGAGAAACCCGGCTTCAGCCCGCGCGTGATCGAGGGCGACCGCGGCGGCAAGGGCGTCCGCCCCGCCCGTGCGCTGCCGGTCGAGCCGGCGCATGCGCTGGAGCTGCCGGTGATGGGCCGGATCGCCGCCGGCACGCCGATCGAGGCGATCAGCGAGGTCAGCCACCATGTCTCGGTCCCGGGCACGATGCTCGCCGGGTCGGGCCAGCACTACGCGCTGGAAGTGCGCGGCGATTCGATGATCGAGGTCGGGATCAACGACGGCGACATCGTGGTGATCCGCGAGCAGACCACGGCCGAGAACGGCGACATCGTCGTTGCGCTGATCGAGGGCCACGAGGCGACGCTGAAGCGGTTCCGCCGGCGCGGCGACATGATCGCGCTCGAGGCCGCGAACCCGGCCTACGAGACGCGGATGCTGCCCGCCGACCAGGTGCGGGTGCAGGGCCGGCTGGTCGGCCTGATCCGCAGCTACTGACCCCCCCGCCTTCGTGCGACCGCCGCCCCCGCGGGAGGGCGGCGCGTCACATCCGGCCGGCCCGGCGGCTGAGCTTGGCGAGCTGCTTGGCGCGGCGCGCCGTCTCCCGGGCCTGCTGCGCCTGCGCCGCATCAGCCGCCGCGGACGGCGGCGCAGCCGGGCCGGCCGCCGTC
>CAZYBG010000182.1:0-3959 GCA_964645155.1 uncultured Rhodobacterales bacterium
CGCACATAGGCCACGGTGTCGATCCGGGCCAGCGTCTCCATCACGATCTCGCCGATCACCTTCGAGGGGATGTCGGTCTCGCCCATGCTTTCCAGCCGGCGGACGATGCCAGAGACCATCTGGTCGATCCGCTCGGGCTCGATCGGGCGCTTCTGCAGCGCGATCCGGACCGAGCGTTCCAGCTTGTCACGGTCGAATTCCTCGCGCCGGCCGCTCGACTTGATCACCACGAGGTCGCGCAGCTGCACCCGTTCGTAGGTGGTGAAACGGCCGCCGCAGGCGGGGCAGAACCGGCGGCGGCGGATGGCGACGTGATCCTCGGCGGGGCGTGAATCCTTGACCTGGGTATCCACGTTCCCGCAAAACGGACAGCGCATCGCCTTCCCCTCGTCGTCCTGCACCCGGCCAGCCACAAGACCATAGCCGAGCCGCTAGGCTTTGGGTAGGGGGCAAATGGGCGCTCTACATGCTGTCGGAACAGGGCCGCGCGGCCGGGCGTTTCCGGCGCGGCGCCCATGGAAGGAGACCCCGCATGCCCCGCACCCTGTTCGTCACCGGCGCCTCCAGCGGCATCGGTGCGGCCACCGCCCGCGCCGCTGCCGGCCGCGGCTGGAACGTCGCGCTCTTCGCCCGGTCGGAGGACCGGCTCGCGGCCCTCGCCGCCGAGATCGGCGACGCCGCGCTCGCGCTTCCGGGCAGCGTCGAGAGCGAGGGCGACCTCGCCGGTGCCGTCGCCGCCGCGGTGGCGCGGTTCGGCGGCCTCGAGGCCGCGTTCGCGAATGCCGGCAGGGGCCTCGCGACCCCCGGCACCGAGGCCGGCGATCCCGCCGAATGGCAGGGCCTGATCGGCGTGAACGTGATGGGCGTGCTGCTGACCGCGCGGGCCGTGCTGCCCGAACTGCGCCGGACCGGGGGCCACCTGGTGCTGACCGGCTCGGCCGCCGGGCGGAGGCACATCGCGGGCTCGATCTACGGTGCGACCAAGTGGTTCGTGCACGGCTATGCCGGCAACATGGCCGAGGAGATGCAGGCCTGGGGCGGGCGCTGCACGCTGGTCGCGCCCGGCATGGTGGACACGCCGTTCTTCGACACGCCGAAGCCCGGCAAGCTGCAGCCCGAGGACGTGGCCGACGCGGTCGTCTTCGCCCTCGAGGCGCATCCCCGCAACGGGGTGCGCGAAGTCTTCCTGATGCCGACGGGCTAGTCGGCGCGGAAATGCGCCGCGACCTCGCGCCGGTGCGGCCGGTCGCGATGCTCGACAAGGTAGATGCCCTGCCAGGTGCCGAGCAGCGGCCGCCCGGCCGTGACCGGAATGCCGAGGCTGACCGGCAGCAGTGCGGCGCGCAGATGCGCCGGCATGTCGTCCGGGCCCTCGGCGGTATGCGTCAGCCAGCGCATCGCCTGGTCGTCGCCGCGCGGCACGAGCCGGCCGAGAAAGCCCGCAAGGTCGTCGCGCACCGCGGGGTCGGCGTTCTCCTGAATCAGGAGCGAGCACGACGTGTGCCTGACGAACAGCGTGAGCAGGCCGTCGCCCTGGCCGAGCATCTGGCCCGAGAGCCAGTCCGTGACGCGGTCGGTGAAGTCGTAGAGTCCGGGGCCGGCGGTCGCGATGGTGAACGCGGTCTGCATCCGGACACTCCTTCGCTGCGCACACCGCGCCGTCCAGTGCGGCCGCGGCGGTCGCCATGGCTAGCATGGCCGCTGCGGCATTGTCATCGGGGCGCACCCTCTGGCCAAGCCGCCCGCCCGCGTGTATCTCCGCGGCGCAAGAGCCCGAGAGGGGAGCGACGGGGAGCGAGATGGGGCACGACATGGCCGACAGCACGCCCGGTACCTATGCCGACGCCGTCTCCTCGATCGAGGAAATCCTCGACGATGCGCGAAACGGGCGCATGTTCATCCTGATCGACCATGAGGACCGCGAGAACGAGGGCGACCTCGTGATTCCCGCGCAGATGGCGACGCCCGAGAAGATCAACTTCATGGCCACCCATGGCCGCGGCCTGATCTGCCTGTCGATGACCGCCGAGCGGATCGACGCGCTGGGGCTGCCGCTGATGGCACATGCCAATTCCTCGCGCCACGAAACCGCCTTCACCGTCTCGATCGAGGCGCGCGAGGGCGTGACGACCGGGATTTCGGCCTATGACCGGGCGCGCACCGTCGCGGTGGCGATCGACCCCTCGCGGACCGGGGCCGACATCGCGACGCCGGGCCACATCTTTCCGCTCCGCGCCAAGGACGGCGGCGTCCTCGTCCGCGCCGGCCATACCGAGGCGGCGGTCGACATCGCCCGCCTCGCCGGGCTCAACCCGTCGGGCGTGATCTGCGAGATCATGAACGAGGACGGCTCGATGGCGCGGCTGCCCGACCTCGTGGCCTTCGCGCAGCGCCACAACCTCAAGATCGGCACCATCGCCGACCTGATCGCCTACCGCCGGCGCAACGACAACCTCGTGCGGGTCACTGACGAGCGGGTGATCCGGTCGGAGTTCGGCGGCGACTGGGCGATGAAGGTCTTCACCGACGCGACCCACGGCTCCGAGCACATCGCCCTCGTCAAGGGCGACATCGGGGGCGACCTGCCGGTGCTGGTGCGGATGCACACGCTCGACCCGCTGCTCGACGTCGTGGGCCTCGGCGGGCCGGGCCGGGCGCGCGAGTTCGGCAATGCCATGCGGCTGATCGCCGAAGAAGGGCGCGGCGTCCTCGTCCTGCTGCGCGACACCCACATGAAGCTGGTGATGGAGGATGCCGTGTCGCCGCAGACGCTCAGGCAATACGGCCTCGGCGCGCAGATCCTCTCGGCGCTCGGGCTGCACGAGATCGTGCTGCTCACCAACTCGGCCCGGCCGAAGGTCGTCGGGCTCGAGGGCTACGGCCTGTCGATCACGGGCACGCGGCCCATTCCGAAGGACTGAGCAGATGGCCGGAACCGAAGCCCACCACGTGCTGCCGCTGCCGGCCTTCGACGCGCCGGTCAGGCTTCTGATCGTCATTGCGCCCTATTACCGCGACATCGCCGACAGCCTCCTTGCCGGCGCGCAGGCGGTGGCCGGGAAGGCCGGCGCCGGGGTGGAGGTGGCCGAGGTGCCGGGCGCGCTGGAGATCCCGACCGCGATCCGCCTCGCCCGCCGGATGGGCGATTTCGACGGCTTCGTGGCGCTTGGCTGCGTGATCCGGGGCGAGACCACGCATTACGAGATCGTCAGCGAGGAAAGCTCGCGCGGGCTCATGCTGCTCGGCCTCGACGGCGTCTGCATCGGCAACGGCATCCTGACCGTCGAGACCCGCCCGCAGGCGGTCGTCCGCGCCGACCCGGCGGGCGAGGACAAGGGCGGCGGCGCGGCGGCCGCGGCGCTGCACCTGATCGCGCTCGGCCGCAGGTGGAAGGGCGCGACCAAGGGCATCGGCTTTCGCCCCGCCGGCGGGGCGGCATGAAGCCAGACCGGCAGATGAAGTCGGCCGCGCGGCTCTACGCGCTGCAGGCGCTGTTCCAGATGGAGGCCTCGGGGCAGGGCGCCGACAGCGTGCTGGCCGAGTTCGAGACGCATCGCTTCGGCGCCGTCTATGACGAGGGCGAGATGGCCGCGGGCGATGTCGAGCTGTTCCGCCGGATCGTCGGCGAGGCGGTGAACTGGCAGGCGAGGATCGACCAGATGACCGACCGCGCGCTGGTCGCGAAATGGCCGATCGACCGGATCGACCCGACGCTGCGGGCGCTGTTCCGCGCCGCGGGCGCCGAACTGGTCGGCGACGGGGCGCCGCCGAAGGTGGTCATCAACGAATATGTCGAGATCGCCAAGGCGTTCTTCCCCGATGGCCGCGAGGCGCGCTTTGTCAACGCTGTCCTTGACCACATGGCGCGCGAGGCGCGGCCCGACGCGTTCTAGCGCCGGTCGCCGGCCGGCGGGCGCGCGGGGCGAGCCAGCGCAGCGCGCGCAGCGCGGCGTAGGCGA
>CAZYBG010000183.1:0-3855 GCA_964645155.1 uncultured Rhodobacterales bacterium
CGCGGCATCGAGCCGCGCCGCGGCCGCGCGGCGCAGCCCGGTCAGCGCAGCCGCCGCGTCGTCGTAGGCGGCACCCGCCTCGGCCACCGCCACCCGCAGCGTGCCGATCCCCGCCGCCCCGCGGTCGAGCCCGGCGAGCCGCCCGCGCAGGTCCTCGGCGAAGCCGCCCAGATCGTCGGCCAGGACGCCGTGCTTGCGGGCAAGCGCGCGGATCGCGAACAGCCGCTCCTCGACCCGCTCGAGCTCGCCCGGGTCGATGTCGAGCGCGTCGAGGCAGTCGGCCACCCCGCGCTCGGCCTCGCCAAGCTCGGTCAGCGCGCGCGACAGCGCCTCGAGCGGCGCATCGAGACGCCCCTCGGCGCGCTCGGCCGCGACCTCGAGCCGGCGGATCGCGTCGAGAAGCAGGCTTTCGGCCCCGTCGGTGCCGAGCGCGGCATGCGCGCGGACGATGTCCTCGCGGATCCGGCCCGCGCCCTGCATCAGCCGCCGCCGCGCATCGAGCGCGGCCTCCTCGCCGGCCTCGGGCGCAAGCGCGTCAAGCTCGGCCACCGCGTGGCGCAGGAAATCCTCCTCGGCGCGGGCGGCCGCCAGCGCCGCCTCGGCCTCGGCCAGCGTCCTCGCGGCCTCGCGCCGGCGCGCCCAGGCGGCACGCGTCGCCGCCAGCGCGGCCTCGGCCTCGGCGAAGCTGTCGAGCAGCCGGCGGTGGCCGCGCGGGTCGAGCAGGCCGCGGTCGTCGTGCTGGCCGTGCAGCTCGACCAGCGTGTCGCCGAGCGCGCGCAGCACCTCGCCCGAGGCGCGGCGATCGTTCACGAAGGCCGTCTTGCGCCCGTCGCCGGCGACCGTCCGGCGGAGCAGCAGCTCGTCGCCCTCGGGCAGGCCGGCCTCGGCCAGCACGGCGCGCGCTGGGTGCCCGCCGGGCAGGTCGAACACCGCCGTCACCTCGCCCTCGGCGGCGCCCTGCCGCGCGAGGTCGGCGCGGCCGCGCCAGCCCAGCACGAAGCCGAGGCAGTCGAGCAGGATCGACTTGCCCGCCCCGGTCTCGCCGGTCAGCACGTTCAGGCCGGGCCGGAAGTCGAGCGCCAGCCGCTCGATCAGCAGCATGTCACGGATGTCCAGCGACCGAAGCATCCCGCCCCCGTAGGATGCGCTTCAGCGCACCGTCACAGCCATTCGCCGCGGATCACCTGGCGGTAGACCTGCGCGAGCCAGCCGTTGCCGCGCACCTCGGGGCGCAGCCCCCGCCCGGCCAGCAGCGCGAAGCTGTCCTGGTAGAACGGGCTCGACTGGAAGTTGTAGCCGAGGATCGCGCCGGCAGTCTGCGCCTCGTCGGTCAGGCCGAGCGAGAGATAGGCCTCGACCAGCCGGTGCAGCGCCTCGGGCGTATGCGTCGTGGTCTGGAACTCCTCGACCACCACGCGGAACCGGTTGATCGCGGCGGCGTAGTGGCCGCGCTTGAGGTAGTAGCGCCCGATCTCCATCTCCTTCGCGGCGAGATGGTCGAAGGCAAGGTCGAACTTCAGGATCGACGAGCGGGCGTATTCGCTTTCGGGATAGCGCTCGATGACCGCGCGCAGCGCCTGGAGCGCCTGGAAGGTCAGGCCCTGGTCGCGGCCGATCGCGTCGATCTGGTCGTAGTAGCTGAGCGCCAGCAGGTATTGCGCATAGGCCGCATCGTCGTCGGCGGGATAGAAGTCGATGAACCGCTGCGCGGTGGCGCGGCTGTTCTCGTAATCGCGGTCGCGGTGATAGGCCATCGCCTGCATGATCAGCGCGCGCTTGGCCCATTCGGAATAGGGATAGAGCCGCTCGACCTCGCCGAAGAAGCGCGCGGCCTCCTCGGCCCGGCCGGATTCGAGCTCGACCTCGCCGCGGGTGAAGATCTCTTCGGCCGAGAAGGTCTCGAGCGGCGGTTCGCCGGGCCCGCAGGCCGCCAGCAGCGCGACCAGCGCGACCGTGCCGATCAACCGCGTTGCCTTCCGACCGCCCGTCATCACCTGCTGCCCGTTCCCGTGACTCATCGAAACCGGGGGGCGGCGCCGCGGCGGCCCCCTCTTGCGGCGTGTGGTAGCATAGAAAAATCCGGGGCGCAAAACGCGTTTCTGCGCCCCGAAGGCACCGTCAGGCGATGGCCAGATAGTCGGCGTGGTCGAGCCCGACGCCGGGCAGACGGCGGGCCGTGTCGGGTTCGCATTCGACGATCCGGAAGGCGGCGGGCCGCGCGAAGAGCGCGCGCAGCAGGCGGTTGGTCATGGCATGGCCGGCGCGGTGGCCGGTATACCGCCCGAGGATCGGCGCACCGGCGAGCGCGAGGTCGCCCAGCGCATCGAGCATCTTGTGGCGCACCGGTTCGTCGGCATGGCGCAGGCCGCCCGGCGTCAGCACCCGGTCGCCGTCGACGACAACGGCGTTGTCGTAGGTGCCGCCAAGGGCGAGGCCGGTTGCATGCATCGCCTCGACATCCTCGCGCCGGCAGAAGGTGCGGCTGTCTGAAAGCTCGCGCACGAAGGTGCCGTTGGCCAGCGTCAGCATCTTCTGCTGCCGGCCGATCGCGGCATCGGCGAAGTCGATCGAGAAGGCCATCTCGAACGCATCGGCCGGGGCGAGCCGCGCCCAGGCGTCGCCCGACCGCACCTCGACCGGCTCGAGCACGCGGATCGCGCGCGCCGGCGCGTTCTGCATGCGCAGGCCGCGGGCCAGGATGGCCCGGACGAACGGCGCCGCCGAGCCGTCGAGGATCGGCACCTCGGGCCCGTCGATCTCGACCATCGCGTTCAGCACCCCGGTGCCCGCCAGTGCGGCCATCAGGTGCTCGACGGTCGAGACCTCGATGCCCTGCGCATCGGCGAGCTTGGTGCAGAGCCGCGCCT
Source organism: uncultured Rhodobacterales bacterium (assembly GCA_964645155.1). GTDB lineage: Bacteria > Pseudomonadota > Alphaproteobacteria > Rhodobacterales > Rhodobacteraceae > CAZYBG01. The sequence continues at coordinate 2,868 of CAZYBG010000183.1, forward strand.
CGACCACCGCGTCCCACGTCGCCGGGATGACCGCACCCCGGCCCGCCGCATCGGTGCGGCGGAACTTGACGCCATGGTCGGGCGGCGCCGGGAGGATCGTCAGCCGCACCGGGCGCCCGGTATGGAGGCCGGTGCCGGCGAAGACGATCGGAGATCTTACAGTTGCTTGCACGAACCACCTCGGATCAGCCCGGCGCTTCTGATGGAGCCGGACCGCTGGACCCGAGGTAGCGACGCGCCGGGCAAGCAACAATTCACTCTTTGCAACTTCATGAAATATTGACGGAACCGTGCGCGCGGGAATCTGCCGGCCCCTGCTGCGCTGTCCGAAAGAAGATGCTTTCCAATACGTTGGGGCCGGATCGCTCCGGCCCCCCTGCAACGAAAATGTGACGATGGCTCAGTTCGCCTGCCGCCGCAGGAAGGCCGGGATCTCGATCCGTTCCTGGTCGGGGTCGTGCTCCGGCTCGGCCGTGCGGGGCTGGGTGGCCTGCACCGGCGGCTGCGGGCGGGCGGCGAAGGCTGGCCGTTCCGCCTCGGCAGTCGGATGGGCGCCGGTCATCCGGTTGATGAGCGTGTTGATCCCGAAGCGGCCGCGCTCCTGCTGCGCCGGTGCGGCCGGCGGCATCGTCGGACGCGCCGAAAGTCCCGGGCGCGGCGGCACCTTGTTCACGGCCGCCTGGAGCCGCTGCAGCGTCTCCGGCGACGGCATGCCGGGGCGGGGCGGGGCCGGCGCGACGAAGGCATCCGGCGCCGCGTCGGGCAGCGTCTCGACCTCGCGGCGGGTGGCGGGGGCGTAGGCCGGCTCGGGCAGCCGGTCGTCATCGTCCGCCTCGGCGGCCAGGGGCGTCTCGTCGATGCCCTCGAACAGCGACGGCTCGGGCGCACCGCTGCGCGCCGCGGGCCGGTGCGCCGCCGGCTCGTAGGCCGCCGGCTCGAAGGCAGGGGCCTCGTCCTCGGCGACCGGGGCGCGGGCGGGCTCGGCCGC
>CAZYBG010000184.1:0-3775 GCA_964645155.1 uncultured Rhodobacterales bacterium
GTGGTCGGCAGCAGCAGCAGCGACGAGGCGAAGATCGCCGGGATCACGCCCGAGGGGTTGACCTTCACCGGCAGATGCGACGAGCCGCCGTCGTAGACCTTCATCCCCACCTGACGGCGCGGATACTGGATGTGGATCTTGCGCAGCGCCCGTTCCATGAACACCACGAAGGCGATGGTGACGACGACGAGCAGCATCATCCCGACGATCACCGCCGGCGAGATCGCGCCCGACCGGCCCTGGCTGAAGAACTGCGCCAGCGCCCCCGGAAGCTCGGCGACGATGCCGACGAAGATGATGAGCGAGATGCCGTTGCCGATGCCGCGCGCCGTGATCTGCTCGCCGAGCCACATCAGGAACATCGTGCCGCCGACCAGCGTGATGACGCAGGCGGCGCGGAAGAACAGGCCCGGGTCATGCGCGAGGTTGCCGGCCTCGAGGCTGGCCGCCAGGCCGTAGGCCTGGAACGTGGCGAGGAACACCGTGCCGTAGCGGGTGTACTGGTTCAGCTTCCGCCGGCCGAGTTCGCCCTCCTTCTTCAGGGCCTGCAGCGAGGGCGTCAGCGACGACATCAGCTGGACGATGATCGACGCCGAGATGTAGGGCATGATGCCGAGCGCGAAGATGCCCATGCGCCCGATCGCGCCGCCGGTGAACATGTTGAGGATGCCGCCGAGGCCGGCCGAGGCCTGATCGACGAATTCGCGCAGCGCCGCCCCGTCGATCCCGGGAACGGGAATGTAGGTGCCGAGCCGGTAGACGATCAGAAGCCCGAGGGTGAAGAAGATCCGCTGGCGGAGCTCGGTGGCCTTGCCCAGGGCCGACCAGCTCATGTTCGCCGCCATTTGCTCAGCCGCAGATGCCATGATGCCCTGATCTCTGTTTCGTCAAGCAATGCGCCGCCGAACCGTTTGCCGGTCAGGCGGCGCGGAAACTCCTGCTCATGTAAGCGGCGGGGTCGCCGCCCACAAGCGATTATTCGGCCGCCGCCGCCGGGGCACGCGCAACCGTGAGCGAGCCGCCCGCCTTCTCGACCGCCTCGATCGCGGCCTGCGAGGCGCCTGTCACCGCGAGTTTCAGCTTCGCCGTGATCTCGCCCTTGGCCAGGATCCGGACGCCGTCGCGCTTGCGCCGCACGAGGCCCGAGGCGACGAGCGCATCCTCGGTGATCTCGGCCTTGGCGTCGAGCTTGCCGGCCTCGACGAACTTCTGGATCAGGCCGAGGTTCACCACCGCGTAGCTCTTGCGGTTCGGCTTGTTGAAGCCGCGCTTCGGAAGCCGCTGGTAGAGCGGCATCTGGCCGCCCTCGTAGGCGTTCAGCGCGACGCCCGACCGCGACTTCTGGCCCTTGATGCCGCGGCCGCCGGTCTTGCCCTTGCCCGAGCCCGGGCCGCGGCCGATGCGCTTCTGCTTCTTCGCCGCGCCGGGATTGTCGCGCAGTTCGTTCAGTTTCATGTCGCTCTCTCCTTGCCGGATGCGGCCCCGGAGCGACGGGGCCGAACGCGGGTTTCGATGGTTGCGGGCCGAGACCCGCCCTACGGATTTCGGACAATGCGGGCGTCAGCCCACCATGTCGTCAGCCCTTCTCCTCGACGATCGTCACCAGGTGCGGGATCGCGTTCACCATGCCGCGGACGGCCGGGGTGTCCTCGAGCTCGCGCGTGCGGTGCATCTTGTTCAGCCCGAGGCCCTTCAGCGTCGCACGCTGGACGGCCGGGCGGCGGATCGGCGAGCCGATCTGTTTCACCACGATGGTCTTCTTCGCCATGTCCGGTCTCCCCTCAGGCTTCCGCCGCTTCGGCGGCTTCGGGCTTGCGCAGGATGTCGGCGACCTTCTTGCCGCGGCGGGCCGCGACGGTGCGCGGGCTCGCCTGCTTGGACAGACCGTCCATCGTGGCGCGGATCATGTTGTAGGGGTTCTGGCTGCCCAGCGACTTCGCGACCACGTCCTGCAGGCCCAGCATCTCGAACACCGCCCGCATCGGGCCGCCGGCAATGATCCCGGTTCCCGCGACCGAGGTGCGCATGATGACGCGGCCGGCGCCGTGGCGCCCCTCGATGTCATGGTGCAGTGTGCGACCCTCGCGCAGGGGAACCCGGACCATGCTGCGCTTGGCCTGCTCGGTCGCCTTGCGGATCGCCTCGGGCACTTCCTTGGCCTTGCCCTTGCCGAAGCCGACGCGGCCGCGCTGGTCGCCGACGACAACGAGCGCCGCAAAGCCGAAGCGCTTGCCGCCCTTCACCGTCTTCGACACGCGGTTGATCGCCACGAGACGGTCGGCGAATTCCGGGGTCTCGTCCCGATCGCGACGGTCGTCGCGACGCTCCCGGCGATGTTCACGTTCTGCCATTGGTCAGCACTTCCTTGTCTCTGGTGACGCGAACCGCGCGCCGTTGTCGCCAATCCTGGTGCGCCTGGAGCTTGGTCCCGGGCCCGGATCATCGGGGCAGCGACGGGCGCTGCCCACCTTCGTCAGAACTTCAGGCCGCCTTCGCGGGCGGCATCGGCAAGCGCCTTGACCTTCCCGTGAAACAGGAACCCGCCGCGGTCGAAGTAGCATTCGGTCACGCCGGCCTTCTTCGCCCGCTCGGCGATCGCCTGGCCGACCTTGGCGGCGGCCTCGACGTTGTTGCGGCCGGCGAAGCCGAGGTCCTTCTCGAGCGACGACGCCGCGGCGAGCGTCACGCCCGTCGCGTCGTCGATCAGCTGCACGCTGATGTTCTTGTTCGAGCGGTGGACCGACAGCCGGGCCCGCCCGTCCGCCGTCGCCCGCAGCTTGTTCCGGACGCGCAGGCGGCGTTTCTGGAACAACTCTCTCTTGTTCAGTGCCATTGTCTGCGCCCCTTACTTCTTCTTGCCTTCCTTGCGGAAGATGTACTCGTCCTTGTACTTGATGCCCTTGCCCTTGTAAGGCTCCGGGCCGCGCCATTCGCGGATGTTCGCCGCGACCTGGCCGACGAGCTGCTGGTCGATCCCTTCCACGACGATCTCGGTCTGCTTCGGGGCGGTGACGGTCACCCCCTTCGGCACCTCGAAATTGACCTCGTGGCTGTAGCCGAGCGACAGCTTCAGCGTGTTGCCCTGCATCTGGGCGCGGTAGCCCACGCCGTTGATCTCCAGGTCCTTCCTGAAGCCCTGCGAGACCCCGGTGACGAGGTTCTGCACCATCGAGCGGCTCATCCCCCACTGCGCGCGGGCGCGCTTGGAGGTGCCGCGCGGCGCCACGTTGACCCTGTTGCCATCTACGGCAAGGGTCACGTCGTCGGTCGCGGTGAAGCTGCGGGTGCCCTTCGGCCCCTTCACTTCGACGGTCTGGCCGGAGACGGAGGCGGAGACCCCCGACGGCAGCTCGACCGGTTTCTTGCCAATGCGAGACATGCCACCCTCCTCAGAACACTGTGCAGAGCACTTCGCCGCCGACATTGGCGGTGCGTGCCGCGGCGTCCGACATCACACCCCTCGGGGTGGAGATGATCGACACGCCGAGCCCCTGGCGGACGCTCGGCAGTTCCTTCACGCCCATGTAGACGCGGCGGCCCGGCTTCGAGACGCGGTGGAGCTCGCGGATGACCGGCGTGCCCTCGTAGTACTTGAGGCTGATCTCGAGTTCGGGGTGCCCCGTCGTGCCGGTCACCTTCTCGTAGCCGCGGATGTAGCCTTCGTCCTTCAGCACGTCGAGCACCCAGGCGCGCAGCTTGGACGCAGGCGTGCGGACCGTCGACCGGCCGCGCATCTGCGCGTTCCGGATGCGGGTCAGCATATCGCCGAGAGGAT
>CAZYBG010000185.1:0-3639 GCA_964645155.1 uncultured Rhodobacterales bacterium
GTCGGCCGCGGCGGCGGCCGAGCTCGGCTACCGGCTGGGCGCGGCGGAGGGGCTTGGCGCGGTGCTGCTGCGGGCCGCGCTGTCGGGCACGCCGGTGCCCGACAACGCCGCAGCACAGGCCGCGCGGGGCGCGGCGGCACGCTTTCCGGTGGCGGCCGCCGACCTGATGCCGGGGTTGTCGGGCGAGGCGCTGGGCCGGCGGCTCCGCCAGATCGAGGACCGCTGGATCGCATCGGATTTCGCGCTGACCCGCGAGGCGCTTCTGCGCTGACCGGGGCGGTGGCCGGTGGACAGCGCCGCGGGTTTGCGGTATGCCGCCCGCATCCTACGGAAGGAGAGCTTCATGGATCACGGGACCATCGTTCGCCTGCGCTGACAGGACCGGTCCCGTTCGGGCGGCCCCGTCACTCGCCGCCTTCCCATGTCGTTCTATCTCGCTCGGTCAGGAGCGCCTTCCATGTTCCGCTATTTCGAGAACCTCGTCGATCCCTACGGCTCCTATCAGGAGACCGACAGCCCGCCGCAGCGGCTCTGGCCGTTCCTGCGCCAGTACGTGCGGCCGTTCCGGACGGTCTTCGTCGTCACCGCGCTGCTCAAGATGGCGGTGGCCGGTGTCGAGATCCTGCTGATCTGGTATGTCGGCCGGATCGTCGACCTGCTGGCGTCGGGCACGCCCGAGGCGGTCTGGGCCGATTACGGGATGGAGCTGATCCTCGCCGGGGTGTTCGTGCTGCTCGCCCGGCCGCTGATCTCGGGGATCGACGTCGCGCTCCTGCACAACACGATCCTGCCGAACTTCGGCACGATGATCCGCTGGCGCGCGCACCGGCACGTCCTGCGCCAGCCGGTCGGCTGGTTCGAGAACGACTTCGCCGGCCGGATCGCCAACCGGATCATGCAGACCCCGCCGGCGGCGGGCGAGGCGGCGTTCCAGCTGTTCGACGCGGTGGCCTTCGCCGTCACAACGATGATCGGTGCGGTGGCGATGCTGTCGGGCTTCGACATCCGCCTCGTCGTGCCGATGCTGCTGTGGATCCTGGCCTACATCGCGCTGATGCGCTGGACGATCCGCAGGGCCGGGCCGGCGGCGCAGGCGTCTTCGGACGCGCGCAGCGCGATCACCGGCCGCGTGGTGGACAGCTACACCAACATCCATTCGGTCAAGCTCTTCGCGCATCACGACCGCGAGGTGACCTACGCAAAGGAGGCGATCGAGACGGCGCGGCAGGCGTTCTTCCGCGAGATGCGGATCATCACGCGGATGGACGTGACGCTGACCGGGCTGAACGGGCTGCTGATCGTGTCGGTGACAGGGCTCGCGCTCTGGCTCTGGTATACCGGCCAGGGCACGCCGGGCATGGTCGCCGCGGCGGCGGCGCTGGTGCTGCGCCTGAACAACATGACCTACTGGATCATGTGGGCGACGACGAACCTGGTGCAGAACCTCGGCGTCGTGGCCGAGGGGATGGAGACGATCGCCCAGCCGATCCGCCTCAGGGACCGGATCGGGGCGAAGCCGCTGGAGCTCCGCGAGGGGCGGATCGAAGTGGATGGCGTGTCGCACCACTACGGCCGCGGCTCGGGCGGGCTCGACCGGGTGAACCTGACGATCCGGCCGGGCGAGAAGGTGGGCCTCGTCGGCCGGTCGGGCGCGGGCAAGTCGACGCTGGTGAAGCTGCTGCTCAGGTTCTACGACCCTGAGGGCGGGACGATCCGCATCGACGGGCAGGACATTACCGCCGTGACGCAGGATTCGCTCCGCCGCGTGATCGGCATGGTGCAGCAGGAAAGCTCGCTCCTCCACCGGTCGGTGCGCGACAACATCCTCTACGGCCGCCCCGAGGCCACCGAAGCCGAGATGGTCGAGGCGGCGCGGCGCGCCGAGGCGCAGGAGTTCATCCTGACGCTCCAGGACCCCGAGGGGCGCCGGGGCTACGACGCGCATGTGGGCGAGCGCGGGGTGAAGCTGTCGGGCGGCCAGCGGCAGCGCGTCGCCATCGCGCGGGCGATCCTGAAGGACGCGCCGATCCTGCTGCTCGACGAGGCGACGAGCGCGCTCGACAGCGAGGTCGAGGCGGCGATCCAGTCGACGCTCTACGGCGTGATGGAGGGCAAAACAGTGATCGCCATCGCGCACCGCCTCTCGACCATCGCGCATATGGACCGTATCGTGGTGATCGACGAGGGCCGGATCGCCGAGGAAGGCACGCATGCCGAGCTGCTGGCGCGCGGCGGGCTCTATGCGCGGTTCTGGAACCGCCAGTCGGGCGGGTTCATTCAGACCGACGATGTCGTCGGAGAGGCCGCCGAATGAAGTACGACCCCTTCGCCCGGATCGAGGAAGCGCCGCCGCGGACGCTCGGCGCCTTCCTGCGCTGGTGCCTCGGCGGGTCGTGGCGGATGCTGACCGGCGCGGCGGCCGTGTCCTCGCTCGCCGGGACGCTGGAAGTGGTCTCGGCGCTGCTTCTCGGCTGGGTGATCGACGCCGCGCTGGTCTCGCCGCAGGGCGCGTTCTTCGGCGACAACGTCTGGCTGATCGCCGGGTTCGTCGTGTTCTACCTGCTCGTCCGGCCGCTGGTCTTCGGCGTGTCGGCGATGACGCAGTCGGTCTGGGTGGCGCCGAACCTGCTGCCGCAGGTGCTGAGCCGCATCCACCGCTGGACGCTGGGCCAGGCCGTGACCTTCTTCGACAACGACTTCGCCGGGCGGCTCGCGCAGAAGCAGATGCAGGCGGCGCGGGCGGTGACCGATGTCGCGACCGAGACGATCAACACGGTGTGTTTCGCGCTGGCCTCGATCATCGGTTCGGCGATCTTCCTCCTGGCGATCGACGGCTGGGTGGCGCTGGCGCTGACCCTTTGGCTCGCGGCCTACCTGATCCTGATCCGGTTCTTCCTGCCGCGGGTGCGCTCGACCTCGACCGCGCGGGCGGCGGCGCGGGCGAACGTGACCGGGCAGGTCGTCGACACGATCACCAACATCAAGACGGTGAAGCTGTTCGCCCATGCCGAGCACGAGGATCGGGCCGCGCTGAAGAGCATGAGCCGCTACCGCGAGCGGGCGCTCGACTTCGGCGTGGTCTCGGCATGGTTCCGGCTGTCGCTGATGGCGCTGGCCGGGCTCCTGCCGATCATCCTGGTCGGCGGGGCGCTGCTGCTCTGGACGCTGGGCGGGGCGACGGCGGGCGAGATCGCGGCAGCCGGCGCCATCTCGATCCGCATCGCGCAGATGACCGGCTGGGTCAGCTTCACGCTGATGTCGATCTACGCCTCGATCGGCGAGGTCGAGGACGGGATGAACACGCTGACGCCGCCCTACACGCTGACCGATGCGACAGACGCGCGCGATCTGGGGCGCGTCGGCGGAGAGATCGCCTTCGAGGATGTGGGCTTTGCCTATGGCCGCGGGTCGGGCGGTGTCGAGCGGCTGTCGCTGACGATCCGCCCGGGCGAGAAGGTGGGCATCGTCGGCGCCTCGGGGGCGGGAAAGTCGACGCTGGTGGCGCTGCTTCTCAGGCTCTACGACACCGAGGAGGGCCGCGTGCTGATCGACGGGCACGACGTCCGCGGCGTCACGCAGGAAAGCCTGCGCCGCCAGATCGCGATGGTCACGCAGGAAACCGCGATGTTCAATCGCTCG
>CAZYBG010000186.1:0-3524 GCA_964645155.1 uncultured Rhodobacterales bacterium
AGATCTGGCCGAGTTCATCGACCACTTTCTCTTTCTGGGCTCTATCCACAGTTTCGCTCCAAGTGTGGAGGGGTTCCCCCCTCCGGCTCAGGTTTGCCCCTGACCTGCGTCAGGGGCGTTCGGGTCCGTCTTCACGGGGTCCCGAGGGCCAGATCGCCCGAGGCAGTAGCCCCGACCGAAACGTCTCGTTCTCCCGTCTCGGGAAGGACATTAAGTGCCGGATCAGACCCGGCACACCCTCCGTCTCGGACAGGACAGGGCGGCATCCTCGCGGGCCGCCCCGCCATTCGCCGGGCTCGAAAGCCCGGCAAATCTCTCAAGGTGGGCCACGACGCCCACCGCCGGTTCAGCCGTTGCCGGTCGCCGACGCGAGGTCGACCGACACGCCGGGCCCCATGGTGGACGAGACCGACACCTTCTTGAGGTAGGTCCCCTTCGCCCCCGAAGGCTTGGCGCGGTTCACCGCCTCGACGAAGGCGCGCAGGTTCTCGGCTAGCTTCGCTGGCTCGAACGAGGCCTTGCCGATGCCCGACTGAACGATCCCGGCCTTCTCGACCTTGAACTGCACTTCGCCGCCCTTGGCGGCCTTGACCGCCCCGGCCACGTCCATCGTCACCGTACCGACCTTGGGGTTCGGCATCAGGTTGCGCGGGCCCAGGACCTTGCCGAGCCTGCCGACGAGCGGCATCAGGTCGGGCGTGGCGATGCAGCGATCGAAGTCGATCTTGCCGCCCTGGATGGTCTCGACCAGGTCCTCGGCGCCGACGATGTCGGCCCCGGCGGCCTTCGCCTCGTCGGCCTTCGGGCCGCGCGCGAAGACCGCGACGCGCACCGTCTTGCCCGTACCGTTCGGCAGCTGCACCACGCCGCGCACCATCTGGTCGGCGTGCCGCGGATCGACGCCGAGGTTCAGCGCCACCTCGACGGTCTCGTCGAACTTCGCCCGGGCGTTGGCCTTGACCAGCGCCAGCGCCTCCTCGACCGTCAGGTTCGCCTTGCCGGCGAAGGCCTCGCGCGCGGCGGCCACACGTTTTCCATGCTTCGCCATCACCCTACCCCTTGACCTCGATGCCGATCGACCGGGCGCTGCCCAGGATGATCTGCATTGCCGCCTCGACGTCGTTCGCGCTCAGGTCCTTCATCTTTGCCTCGGCGATCTCGCGCACCTGCGCCACCGTCACCGTGCCGGCGACCATCCGGCCCGGCTTTTCCGAGCCACGCGGGCGGTTGCGCTTGCCGACCGGCTTCAGCCCCGCCGCCTTCTTCAGGTAGAACGAGGCCGGCGGCGTCTTGGTCTCGAAGGTGAACGACTTGTCGGCGTAGTAGGTGATCACCGTCGGAACCGGCGAGCCGACCTCCATCTCCTGCGTCCGGGCGTTGAAGGCCTTGCAGAACTCCATGATGTTGATGCCCCGCTGGCCCAGCGCCGGGCCGACGGGCGGCGAGGGGTTGGCCTGCCCCGCCTTCACCTGCAGCTTGAGCTGCCCAATCACTTTCTTGGCCATCCGGCCTCTCCTTGTCGTCACGGCACCCGCTGGGGTGCGTTTAGTGGTGCGGCCCCCGGACCCGGTCCGGCGTCGCCTCCCACGAGATCGTCAGGTCCCCTTCGAGACCTGCGCGAATTCCAACTCGACCGGCGTCGCGCGGCCGAAGATCGATACGCTGACCTTTACCCGCTGCGCGTCGTCGTCCACATCCTCGACCATGCCCGAGAAGCCCTCGAACGGGCCGTCGGTCACCTGCACCGTCTCGCCCACCACGTAGGTGATGAGGTTGCGCGGCGACTCCTGACCCTCTTCGACGCGGTTCAGGATCGCGTTCACCTCGGCATCGCGCATCGGCGACGGCTTGCCCTGCGGCCCGAGGAATCCCGTCACCCGGTTGATCGAGTTGATCAGGTGATAGGTCCGGTCGTTCATCTCCATGCGGACCAGCACATAGCCCGGCATGAAGCGGCGCTCGGCCGTCACCTTCTTGCCGCGCCGGATCTCGAGGACCTCCTCGGTCGGGACCAGCACTTCCTCGATCTGTTCCTGCAGGCCCTTCTCGGCCACGGCCTGCCTGATCTGCTCGGCCACGCGCTTCTCGAAGTTCGAGAGGACGCTTACCGAATACCACCGCATTGCCATGCCCGCCTGCCCTTGCGCCTTCCGGCGCCCGCGCCGGTCTGTCCGTTCACTGCGCCCCGCCGAACAAAACACGGCGCGCAACTCGAATCATTGCACGCCGGGCTGGGAGAGTGGCGCTCGGATTACAGCCCGTGCCCCGCAATATCAAGGGCGCGGCGGGAAAAATCGCCTGCTCAGCCGAAAAGGTTCAGGACCGCCTGAAGGCCGCTGCGGATCGTCAGGTCGACGAGGAAGAAGAACACCGCCGTCAGCGCCGCCATGATGAACACCATGAGCGTCGTCACCCCGACCTCGCGCCGGTTCGGCCAGACCACCTTGGCGACCTCGGCCCGGGTCTGCTGGAGGAACTGGAACGGGTTGGTCCTGGCCATCGGGAGGGATCCTTTGCGCGGGCTGCGGGCGAGATACGCGCTCAGGCCGGCTTTTTCAAGCGCGACGCGTGCGCCGGTACCCGTGGTGATACCCCTGCTTGTCCTGCGGGGCCGACCTGGCAGGGGCAGAGGGACTCGAACCCCCGACCCTCGGTTTTGGAGACCGATGCTCTACCAACTGAGCTATACCCCTAGGCCGGCGTCGGAGTACGTCACGGCCAGCGGGAAATCAAGCGCCGACTTGGGGCCGGAAAAGCGAAGAGGCCGCCCCCCGAGGGAGCGGCCTCTTGCCTTGGCCCGCACGAAGCTCAGCCGCGGATGATCGACTGGATGAACGACCGCACTTCGGCCGAGCTGTCGCCCGAATGCACCGAGAGCTTGATCGCGTTGACCTGCGCGTCGGTCAGGCTGTCGAGGTCGACGCCCGAGACGTAGCCGTTCACTTCGTTCTGCAGCGAGGCGCTGGTCATGGCCGAGGCGGCACCCGTCAGAGCGAGGGTCGCGGCGGCGGCGAGGATCAGGCGGTTCATGGTTTTTCCTTTCGGCAGTGGGTTTCGGTTTCTGGTCGGAGCCGTCTCGGCGTCCGGTGAAGTCAACATGAGGGATGCCGAGAGGTTTGGAAAATCACGAGAAAATCGCGTCGCCTCGCCAAGATGTGTGCTTGATGTGAGCGCGGGGCGTTCAGGTGCGGGGCTGTAACACGAAGCCCCAGTCCAGCAAGGCGCGCGGCATGTTACCGTCCCTCAAGCGTGATCGCCCTGTGCGTGACATCACGCGAAAGGGAGGCTGCCGCCAAGTCACTGTGCATTGGCGCACGAAACTATCGCCGTTCCCAGGCGTGGGTGGCGCCTTCCGCATTGCCGGCCAGTCCGGCGCCGGCCCGGATCGCGAAGGGTGGGGGCGGCGGAAATCGAAAGGGCGCGCCGGCCTCCCGGCGCGCCCTTCGCGTTCGGCCCCGATCGGGCGGGACTACTTCAGGATCTTCGACACGACGCCTGCGCCGACGGTGCGGCCGCCTTCGCGG
>CAZYBG010000187.1:0-3515 GCA_964645155.1 uncultured Rhodobacterales bacterium
TCTTGTAGCCCGAGGCCGACTTGATCGTGTTGCCGTGCATCGGGTCGCAGGACCAGACGACGTTCGCGCCCTCCTCGCGCACCGCGCGGATCAGGCGCGGCAGGTGGTCGGCGACCTTGCCGGCGCCGAACCGCGCGATCAGCGTCAGCCGGCCGGGCTCGTTGCCGGGGTTGAGCTTCTGCAGCAGCATCTTGAGGTCGTCGGACGACAGCGAGGGGCCGCATTTGAGGCCGACCGGGTTCTGCACGCCGCGCGCGAACTCGACATGCGCGCCGTCGGGCTGGCGCGTGCGGTCGCCGATCCAGATCATGTGGCCGGATCCCGCGACGGGCAGGCCGGTCGTGGAATCGATCCGGCAGAGCGCCTCCTCGTATTCCAGCAGCAGCGCCTCGTGGCTGGTGTAGAAATCGACCGTCGAGAGGGAATGCGCCGTCTCGCCGTTGATGCCGGCGGCCGTCATGAAGTCGAGCGCGTCCGAGATCCGGTCGGACATCGCCTTGTAGCGCTCGGCCTTCTCGCTGTCGGCGAAGCCGAGCGTCCAGGCATGCACCCGGTGAATGTCGGCGAAGCCGCCGGTCGAGAAGGCGCGCAGCAGGTTCAGCGTCGCGGCCGACTGGGTATAGGCCTGCAGCATCCGCGCCGGGTCGGGCAGCCGGGCCTCGGGCGTGAAGTCGAAGCCGTTGACGATGTCGCCGCGGTAGGACGGCAACTCGACCCCGCCGACCGCCTCGGTCGCGGCCGATCGCGGCTTGGCGAACTGCCCCGCCATCCGGCCCACCTTCACCACCGGAACCTTGGCGGCGAAGGTCAGAACCACCGCCATCTGCAGCATGACCTTGAAGGTGTCGCGGATCTGGTCGGCCGAGAATTCGGCGAAGCTCTCGGCGCAGTCGCCGCCCTGGAGCAGGAACGCCTTGCCCTCGGCGACCTGGCCGAGCGCCCGCTTGAGCCGCCGCGCCTCGCCCGCAAAGACCAGCGGGGGGTACTTCGCCAGCTGCGCCTCGACCGCGGCCAGCGCCGCGGCATCGGCGTAGTCGGGCATCTGCACCCGGGGCTTGCCGCGCCAGTCGCTCTTGGTCCAGGCCTTCGTCATCTCGCCTCTCCCGCGCGGCCGTCCGCCGCGGCCCCCCTATACGCCGGACTTCGCCGCCCTGCCAACACCCGTTTGCCATGGCGCGGAACCGGTTTCCGACCGTAACCTGTCGCTTTCGGCCAATGCGCCCCTTGAACGCGCGGCCGATTCCTGATTTCGCTTGGGTCGGGGGTAGCGCACCCGCTGGCGGTGCGGAAGGGCAGTCTCGATGCTGGACCGGAAGCTCCAGGCCGAAAAGCCGATCGTCGCGACGAAACCGAAGCAGTACGTCTTCGTGCTGCTCGACCAGTTCACCATGCTCTGCTTCTCCTGCGCGATCGAATGCCTGCGGATCGCCAACCGCATGGCCGGCCGGCAGCTCTACGCCTGGAAGCTTGCCGGCGAGGGCGGCATCGAGGCGGTCTGCTCGAACGGCACCGCCTTCAAGCTCGACATGGACCTCGACGAGGTGAGCCGCGAGGACGTGATCCTGCTCTGCGGCGGGATCGACGTGCAGAAGGCGACGACGAAGCGGCTGGTCGGCTGGCTGCGCCGCGAGGCGCGCCGCGGCACGACCATGGGCGGGCTCTGCACCGCCTCGCATTCGCTCGCGGCCGCGGGGCTGCTGGAAGGCAGGCGCGCCACGATCCACTGGGAGAACCAGGACAGCTTCGCCGAGGAATTCGAGGACGTGAAGCTTACCAAGTCCGTCTTCGTGATGGACGGCAACCGCTACACGACGGCGGGCGGCACCTCATCGATCGACCTGATGCTCAAGATCATCGCGACCGACCACAGCGAGGAACTGGCCGGCAACGTCGCCGACCAGCTGATCTACTCCTCGATCCGCACCGACCAGGACACGCCGCGGCTGTCGATCCCGACCCGGATCGGCGTGCGGCACCCCAAGCTCTCGCAGGTGATCCAGATGATGGAGCACAACCTCGAGGAGCCGATCAGCCCGGCGGTGCTGGCCGAGGACGTGGGCATGTCGACCCGCCAGCTCGAGCGGCTGTTCCGCCGCTACCTCAACCGCTCGCCCAAGCGCTACTACATGGAGCTGCGGCTCCAGAAGGCGCGGAACCTGCTGATGCAGACCGACATGAGCGTGATCAACGTGGCGCTGGCCTGCGGCTTCGCCTCGCCCTCGCATTTCTCGAAGTGCTACCGGGCGCACTACAACACCACGCCCTATCGCGAGCGCGGGACGCAGGGCGTCCGGCTGTCGATCTGACGCAGCCCCGGCGCGGGAAATGTCGCTTTCCTCGCGGAAGCGACGCAAACCCGTCGGTGGCCCCGCGCGGGGGGCGGTAGGACAGGGGCCACAGCTACCGGGAGGGCCGGCCATGGCCGAGGTGATCGAGGGGCGCGGCGCGCGGGGAGGCACCCGTGCCGGCGGGGGTGCGGCACGCCGGGCCGAGCGCACGGCCGTGCGGATCGAGGCGGCCCGCTATATCGAGCGCAACATCCCCGACCTGGAGATCCTGAACGAGGAGGCGCTCGGCATCATCGAGGCCAACGCCGAGACGGTGCTGGCGGAGATCGGCGTCAACTTCGTCGACAATCCCGGCGCGCTCGCGCTCTGGCGCGAGGCGGGGGCCGAGGTGCGCGACGAGCGGGTGCGGATTCCGCGCGGCCTCGCCCGGCAGCTCTGCGCCTCGGCGCCGTCGTCCTACACCCAGCACGCCCGCAACCCGGCCCGCAACGTCGAGGTCGGCGGGCGCAACCTGGTGCTCGCCCCGGTCTACGGCCCGCCCTTCGTGCGCGACGCGAACGGCGGGCGGCGCTACGCCACGATCGCCGATTTCCAGAACTTCGTGAAGCTCGGCTACATGTCGAAATGGCTGCACCATTCCGGCGGCACCGTCTGCGAGCCGACCGACGTGCCGGTGAACAAGCGCCATCTCGACATGCTGCTCGCGCACATGACGCTGAGCGACAAGCCCTACATGGGCTCGGTCACCGAGCCGTCGCGGGCCGAGGATTCGGTCGCGATGTCGAAGATCCTGTTCGGCGACGACTTCGTCGACCGCAACTGCGTGATGACCTCGCTCATCAACATCAACTCGCCGCTCACCTTCGACGGCACGATGATGGGCGCGCTCGAAGTCTATGCCCGCGCCAACCAGGCCGCGATCATCTCGCCGTTCATCGTCGGCGGCGCGATGGCGCCGGTCACCGTGGCCGGCACGCTGACGCAGGTGCTGGCCGAGGTGCTGGCGGGCGTTGCCTACAGCCAGCTTGTCCGGAAGGGGGCACCGGTGATCTTCGGCGCCTTCGTGACCTCGATCGACATGAACTCCGGCGCGCCCACCTTCGGCACGCCGGAGGCGGCGCAGATCACCTATGGCGCGGGCCAGCTCGCGCGGCGGATGAACCTGCCCTACCGCTCGGCCGGGTCGTTCTGCGGCTCGAAGCTGCCCGACGCGCAGGCCGCCTACGA
>CAZYBG010000188.1:0-3442 GCA_964645155.1 uncultured Rhodobacterales bacterium
TTGATGAGGCCGGGCCGCACCATCAGGTCGGTCACGCCCTTCACGCCCTGGTAGAGCACGTCGTCGGCCATCGCGAAGGCCTCGGTGAAGGTCGTCTTCTCGTTGGCGATGCGGAACAGGTTCTGGTTCGGGATGATGATGAGCGTGTCGACGACGCGCTGCAGCGCGTCCACGCCCTCCTCGGCCTGGCGCATCCGCTTGGCGCCCTCGAACTGGAACGGCTTGGTCACCACGCCCACGGTCAGCACGCCGAGCTCGCGCGCCGCCTGGGCGATGATCGGCGCCGCGCCGGTGCCGGTGCCGCCGCCCATGCCGGCGGTGATGAAGCACATGTGGGCGCCGGCCAGCTTGTCGACGATCTCCTCGATCGTCTCCTCGGCGGCCGCGGCGCCCACGGCGGGCCGCGCCCCCGCGCCGAGGCCCTCGGTCACCTTCACGCCCATCTGGATCCGCAGGTTCGAGCGGCTCTGCGCCAGCGCCTGCGCGTCGGTGTTCGCCACCACGAAGTCGACGCCCTGCAGCTCCTTCTCGATCATGTTGTTGACCGCGTTGCCGCCCGCGCCGCCAACACCGAAGACGGTGATCCGGGGCTTCAGTTCGTCATGATCCTGGTTGGGCAAGGTGAGGTTGAGTGCCATGGGTCCGCCTGTGTGGTTGCCGGTCTCGTCCGGTGTGGCTTTTTCCGGCGGTCAGCCGCCGCCGGCTGTCAAATTTGGCCGATACTAGCTTCGGCCCGGCCCGCGGTCACCAAAAATCAACTGTTTGCCCACAAAATCTGGCGATCTTGCGCGGTCCGTCAGCGGTATTTCGCCGGGTGACGCAAGTTCTGGGGGTTACCAGTTGTCCTTGAACCATTTCACCGCCCGCCGCAGGCTGCGTGCCGGGTAGCTCTCCATCGGAATCTCGAAGTCCCACCATTCGTCCTGGGGGTGCGCCGCAAACAGGCACAGGCCGACCGAGGCTGCGAAGGCCGGCCCGGTGGCCGCCTGCGGCAGGCCCTGGACGCGCAGCGGCCGGCCGAGGCGCACCTGCTGGCCGAGGATGCGGCTCGCCAGCCCGTCGAGGCCGGGGATCTGGCTGCCGCCGCCGGTCAGCACGATCTGCCGCGCCGGCAGGTGCTCGAAGCCGGCGGCATCGAGCCGGGCGCGCACCTCCTCGAGGATCTCCTCGACGCGCGGCCGCATGATCCCGATCAGCTCCGACCGGCTGATCCGGCGGCGGTCGCGCTCCCAGTCGCCGGTCTCGCCGCCGGTCTCGATCATCTCGCGGTCGTCCATGCCGGTCGCGACGACGCCGCCGTGGAATGTCTTGATCCGCTCGGCCTGGGTCATCGGCACCTGCAGGCCCTTGGAGATGTCGGTGGTGATGTGATCGCCGCCGAGGCGCACGGCATCGGCGTAGATCATGTGCTTCTTGATGAAGACCGAGACGCCGGTGGCGCCGCCGCCCATGTCGATGCAGGCGGCCCCGAGCTCCTGCTCGTCCTCGACGAGGCTCGAGATCCCGGCGACATAGGCCGATGAGGCAAGGCCGGCGAGTTCGAGGTCGCAGCGATGGATGCAGAACAGGACGTTCTGGATCGCCGAGGCCTCGACCGACAGAAGATGCATGTCGACCGCCAGCCGGTTGCCGATCTGGCCGCGCGGATCGCCCATGCCCGAGCGGTGGTCGAGCGCGAAGTTGACCGGCTGGGCATGCAGCACGTCGCGGCCATGGCCAAGGTCGGGCACGTCGCAGGCGGCCAGCGCCCGCGCGATGTCGTTCTCGCTCACCGTGCCCTCGGCAAGCTCGACCTGCCCGGCGAGTCCGTAGGAGCGCGGCCGCGCGCCGGCGAAACAGGCGATCACGTGGTCGACGCGCACGTTCGCCATCTTCTGCGCCGCCTGCACCGCGGTGCGGATCGCGCGCTCGGTCTCCTGCATCGCGTCGACCTCGCCGAAGCGGACCCCGCGCGAGCGTGTCGTCGCCGCGCCGATCACCCGGAACGAGGTCTGGCCTGCGAGCGAGCCCATCCCGTCCTCGCCGCGGAACCGGTCGGGCCCGTCGAAGCGCAGCACCAGGCAGGCAATCTTCGAGGATCCCACATCGAGGATCGCGATCACCCGGCGGTCCATCGCGGCCTTGCGCATCCGGCGCATGGCGCGCTGGGTCTGGTAGAGGTCGGTCATCCTTCGGTCGCTCCGATCAGAATTTCCCGGCCCTGGCGAAGATCGTCCAGCGCGTCGGGGGAAAGGCGCAGCGTCGGGCGCTGGCCGAATCTCATGTCGATCACGGTGACGTCGCGGGCGAGCATGTCGTCCGCCGCGGCCAGCGCCATGACCCGTTCCATCGCCTCGACCGCGCCGACCTCGGGCAGCAGGATGCGCTGGCCGCGGTCAAGCACCACGTCCCAGCGCCGCTCTCCCATGCGGACGACCCCGCGCAGCCGCGCGGCGACCGGCCGGGCGGCTTCGATCAGCTGGAGCGCCTCGGCCACGGCGCGGTCGGCGCCGTCGCCCGCGATCACCGGCAGGTCGGGCCGCTCGAGGCGCGAGGCGGCCGGGGCCACGCGGTGGCCGGTCGCGTCGATCAGGAACAGGCCCTCCGGCGCCCGCCAGAAGCTCGCCGGGATACGCTCCTCGACCCGGACCTCGAGGATCCCGCCGGGCTGGATGCGCAGGTCGGCCGTGGCGACGGCGTCGATCGCGGCGACGTTGCGGCGCATCTCCTCGAGGTCGAGCTCGAACGAGCTGACCGGAAAGCTCACCGGGATCGCGGCGCGGATCGCCTCGGCCAGCTCGCCGGTCGCGCCCTCGACGGCCATCAGGTTCACCATGAATTCCGGCCGCTCCTGGATCGAGCGCAGCGCCTCGCTGCCCTGCCCCGCCAGCGCCGCGCGGCGGCCATCGTCCGCGAGGTAGAGGCCGACCGCCAGCGCCACGCCGAAGGCGGGCAGGCCGACACGGAAGATCGACCGGTAAAGCGGGGTGAGCCAGAGCCGGTGCATCCGGTAGCTCAGCCGCGACGGCGCCGGGTCGCGCGGCCTGCCGCCGGCGGCCGCGGCCTTGCGGCGCGGCTGCAGCGCGCGGGCGATGCGGCTTGGCGACCGGGCCGGCGCCGCTAGGGTGGCGGCGATGTCCTGCGGGCGCGGCGGCGCGACGAGCGCCGGCGGCAGGACGGGAACGGCAGGCGCGACGGCCTGCCGCGGCTGGTACTGGGGATCCGCCGGCTGCGGCGCGCCGCCGGACGGAAGCGGCAGATGCTCGGCCGGCGCCACGTCGAACGGGTCTTGGGAGAGTGTGACGGGCAGCGGGGCGGGCAGCGTGCCGGCCGCGGAGATCCAGGGCGGTGAGGCCGGGGGCGATGGGGGTGGCACGGCGGCGGGCGTCGTCTGCGGCGCGACCCGGGCGGGCGCGGCTGCGATGGCAGGCTCGGCGCGCGGCGCGCGCTCGGCCGCCGAGGG
>CAZYBG010000189.1:0-3400 GCA_964645155.1 uncultured Rhodobacterales bacterium
CAGGTTGATCCCGGCAATCGGCGCCGGGAGCTGGCGCAGATAAGCGGCAGGCGCGCCGACGAGGCTCGCGAGCTGCCCGAAGCTCCAATGGGTCGGCGCGACCGGCCCCTCGGCCTTGGGCAGGACCAGCGCCAGACGTTCCGGGTCGTCCCGGTGCGCCTCGACGCGGATCGCCGCGCTCTCAACGGTGCGCGTCCGGCTGCGCTCGGCGCGTCCCTTCACCGAGGCGAACAGGTCGTCGAGCGACAGATACCGCTCATCGTCCGGTCGGGAAAACCATTCCGAGGACACGCGGCCCACCCGTTCCCCGCGCGACACGGCCACCTTGTAGCCGACGCACTCGGCGCGGCCGGTCATGATCTCAGTTGTAGTCATGGCTCATCTCCATGACGGGCGGCCTGAGAGCCTCTCTCTCGACCTCCTAACCCGTCAGTGAGAAAGCCGCAGGCCTCTTACTCTCGCGCCGGTTTCGCAAAGACCTGGCGCGAGACGCTGGAACAGATCGCGCCGATTACCTGTCTTTGTTTTCCGGTGAACTTCTACGACCCGTGATGACTTCAGCGCTGCCTGGAAGAAGGGCAGCGTCGAGGCATGACATACTCGCCAAAGAACCGCCGACGACGCGCCGCATCCGATCCACCGGAACGGATCGATCTTTACGACTATCGCAAGTTGCCTGGCCCGAAGCCGCGCGGACGTCCAGTCACGTACGATCTCTCCGACTGGCGGGTCGTGGATGACTGGCCCGACGACGTTCCGGTCACGCCCGAAGAAGTCGATGTTTTCGAGCGATGGTTCGGCGATCTGCTCGACGAGATGTTCGGGCCGGAATCCGGCGGGGAATGAGCGGCGGAAATCGCTTGCCATAGATGCCTCATTGGAGTATAGCCGAAATGGTGAAAGATGCCCCCGTAAGCGTTGTTGAGACGCCAGAATTCATCGCGGCGACGGGGCGGATGATGGATGAAGAGGAACGCGCGGTGCTGGTTGATTACCTCGCCTACAATCCCGGCGCCGGCGATCTCATTCCCGGCACGGGCGGCGTACGCAAACTTCGCTGGGCCCTGCCTGGCCGGGGAAAACGCGGCGGCGCCCGCGTGATCTACTTCTATCACAGCGCGGCCATGCCTCTCTTCGCCCTGACCGCGTTCGCCAAGAACCAGCGAGCCGATCTCAGTCAGGCCGACCGCAACGGCTTTCGCGAACTGACCGCGCGTTTGAAGGAAGCGTATCTCGGGAGGAGCACATCATGAGTGGCAAAGCGGCCGAGAGCATCCGGCGCGGCCTCGAAGAGGCGGTTGCTTATGCGGAAGGAACAGCGGATGAGAACCGCTACGGTGTGCATATTCCCGAGGAGATCGACGTAAAGGCCATCCGCCTGAGACTCGGCATGACGCAGGAGGAATTCGCCGGACGGTTCGGGTTTTCGATCAAGACGCTGCGCCATTGGGAGCAAGGGCAGCGCGCGCCCGAAGGTCCGGCGCGCGCCTATCTGCTCGTCATCGACCGCAATCCAAAGGCGGTCCAGAAAGCTCTGAGGAAGGCGGCGTGAACGCGCCGATGTCAGCGGTGAAACTGCGCGCAGCGTTGTATCTGCGCGTCTCGACGGCGCGGCAGGCGGAGCACGACGTCTCGATCCCCGACCAGCGTCGGCAGGGCGAAGCCTATTGCGCGGCGCGTGGGTATGACCTCGTCGAGACCTATATCGAGCCCGGCGCGTCGGCGACCAATGACCGGCGGCCGGAGTTCCAGCGCATGATGGAAGCCGGCACGGCCAGGCCCGCCGCCTTCGATGTGGTGGTGGTCCACTCCTTCAGCCGCTTCTTCCGCGACCATTTCGAGCTGGAGTTCTACGTCCGCAAGCTCGCCAAGAACGGCGTCCGGCTCGTCTCGATGACGCAGGAGCTCGGCGACGACCCGATGCACGTCATGATGCGCCAGATCATGGCGCTGTTCGACGAATACCAGTCCAAGGAGAACGCCAAGCACACGCTCCGGGCGCTGAAGGAGAACGCCCGTCAAGGCTTCTGGAACGGCTCGCTGCCGCCGGTCGGCTACCGCGTCGTCGACGCGGAGAAGCGCGGGGCGAAGATCAAGAAAGTGCTGGAGATCGATCCGCTGCATGCCGACACAGTCCGGCTGATGTTCAGGCTGGCGCTGGAAGGCGACGGCACGAGCGGGCGCATGGGCGTCAAGGCGATCGCCGCGTATCTCAACGCGCGCAAGCTCTACACCCGCACCGGCGGGCGCTGGGGCGTCGGCACGGTGCACCGCATCCTGACGCGCCGCACCTATATCGGCGAGCATCAATGGGGCAGGAACTACAAGGACGGCACGCCCAAGACCCAGGCCGAAACCGTAACCGTACCCGTGCCGCCGCTGATCGACCGGGAGACCTTCGACGCGGTCCAGGAGCTGCTCAAGTCGCGCAGCCCGATGGTCGTTCCGGGCCGGACGGTGAGTGGGCCGACGCTGCTCACCGGCATCTGCTTCTGCGCCGACTGCGGCGGCGCGATGACGCTGCGCACCTCGGGCAAGGCCAAGCACTATCGCTACTACACCTGCTCGACCGCCGCGCGGCAGGGCAAGACCGGCTGCACCGGTCGCACCATCCAGATGGACCGGCTCGATCATCTGGTCGCCGAACATCTGGAAAAGCGGCTTCTACAGCCAGAGCGGCTGCGCGACCTGCTCGCCATCCATCTCGACCGGCGCGAGGAGCGGGACGAACGCCGGCGCGCGCATGCGACGGAATTGGTCAATCGCGCTGCTGCCGCCGAGGCGCGTTTGAAGCGGCTCTACGACGCCATCGAAAGCGGGATCGCCGATCTGGACGATCCATCGCTCAGGACGCGGATCGAGGAATTGAAGGCGACGCGGGATCAGGCCCGCATCGACGCGGAACGCGCACGCGCCGCGATCGAGAGCGCGGGCCAGGCGGTCACGCCCGACCAGATCGCCCGCTTCGCGGCCGTCGCCCGCCGGCGCATGCGCGGAAAGGACGGCGGATTTCGGCGGGATCATCTGCGGGCTCTGGCCCAGCGGGTCGAGGTCGCCGAGCGCGAGGTTCGGATCATGGGCTCGCGCAACGAGCTCCTGAGGGTCCTGGCTTCAGCTAGTGGCGTAGGAACGGCGGCGGACGGCGTTCGCACTTATGTTCCAAAGTGGCGGAGAGGGTGTCCTTCCATGGCATGGAGGTCGTCCCGTTAAGGATCGGAAAAATAACTACTTTCTGCAAGGCGGCGCAGCAGGTTGTGATGCACTTTGTGCAGCAAGGGATAATCCGGCTCACTTGGGGCTTGGCGCCTTCATCGCTTACTGGGTCGGCTAGACCCGCGACACTAACGGCCCATAGCGGACCTTCGACACCGACAGACCAGTCACGAAGGCGGGCATCGAA
>CAZYBG010000190.1:0-3333 GCA_964645155.1 uncultured Rhodobacterales bacterium
CGGAGGGCGCGCCGGCGTTGCGCGGCCGCCGCGGCGGGCCGCCCGCGAGGGGCGGCGGCGCCTGCCGGCAATTGCGCCCGGGCGAGCCGCCCGGCATACTCCGCCCCATGGGTAACAACCGTGGCGAGACGCCGGAGCGAACCGGCGCCGTCCGATCAGATGAGGCAGTCGATGAGGGGTCTAGTCGTGGCGGCGGGCATCGCAATGCTGCCGCTTTCCGTCCATGCGGGCGCGATCGAGCGCGCCTGTCTGCAATCCGGGCGCGATGGGGCGAACCGGGCGGTCTGCGGCTGCATCCAGCAGGCCGCCGACCTCACGCTGTCGCGGCGCGACCAGAACCGCGCCGCGAAGGTCTTCCGCAATCCCGAACAGGCGCAGCAGATCCGCCAGTCGGCGCGCGCGCGCGACGCCGAGTTCTGGGAACGCTACAGCGCCTTCGGCGACACGGCGGAGGCCTTCTGCGGCTGAGCGGGGGGCCATCCATGCCCCTTGATCCCCGCCGGCCCGCTGCTGCCCCTGTCCAGCGTGCGCTCAGCGGGCGGCCCGCGGGTAGCCGAGGCCGCCGAGCGCGGCGCGGATCTCGTCGAGGACCGCGGGGTCGTCGATCGTCGCGGGCATCCTGAACGCCTCGCCGTCGGCGATCCGGGCCATCGTCGCGCGCAGGATCTTGCCCGACCGCGTCTTGGGCAGCCGGTCGACGACGAGGGCGAGCTTGAACGCCGCCACCGGGCCGATCTGGTCGCGGACCAGCGCGACCGCTTCGGCGGCGATCTCGGCCGGGGGGCGGGTGCAGCCCTTGTTGAGGCAGAGAAAGCCCATCGGCAACTGGCCCTTGAGGTCGTCGGCGACGCCGATCACCGCGCATTCGGCGACATCGGGGTGGCCGGCCAGCACCTCCTCCATCGCGCCGGTGGACAGCCGGTGGCCGGCCACGTTGATCACGTCGTCGGTGCGGGCCATGATGTAGAGATAGCCGTCGCCGTCCTTGTAGCCGGCGTCGCCGGTCTCGTACCAGCCAGGAAAGCGCGAGAGATAGCTGCGCACGAACCGCTCCTCGGCGTTCCAGAGCGTCGGCAGCGTGCCGGGCGGCAGCGGCAGCCGGACCGCGATTGCGCCGAGGGTGCCTGCCGGCACCTCCTGGCCCGCCTCGTCGAGCACGCGCACGTCGTAGCCGGGCATAGCGACCGAGGGGCTGCCGATCTTCACCGGCAGCGCCTCGAGGCCGAGCGGGTTGGCCGCGATCGGCCAGCCCGTCTCGGTCTGCCACCAGTGGTCGATCACCGGGACCTGCAGCTTGTCCTCGGCCCAGCGGATCGTGTCGGGGTCGGCGCGTTCGCCGGCAAGGTAGAGCGCGCGGAGCGACGACAGATCGTGCCGCCCGACCAGCGCGCCCTGCGGATCGTCGCGCTTGATCGCGCGGAACGCCGTCGGCGCCGTGAAGAACGATCGTACGCCATGTTCGGCGATCACCCGCCAGAAGGCCGCGGCATCGGGCGTGCCGACCGGCTTGCCCTCGTAGACGAGGGTCGTGTTGCCGTGCACCAGGGGGCCGTAGCAGATGTAGCTGTGGCCGACGACCCAGCCGACATCGGAGGCGGCCCAGAACACCTCGCCGGGATCGACGCCGTAGACGTTCTTCATCGACCAGTGGAGCGCCACGAGATGGCCGGCCGTGGGCCGCACCACGCCCTTCGGCTGGCCCGTCGTGCCCGAGGTGTAGAGGATGTAGGCCGGGTGGTTGCCGGCGACCGGCACGCAGGCCGCCGGCGCCGCGCCGGCCTGGAAGGCGTGCCAGTCATGGTCGCGCCCCGGCGCCAGATGCGCGACCTCCTGCGGGCGCTGCAGGATCACGCAGAAGTCGGGCCGGTGCCGTGCCTGGTCGATTGCGGCATCGAGCAGCGGCTTGTAGTGCACGACCCGCCCCGGCTCGAGCCCGCAGGACGCGGCGATGATCGCCTTCGGCTGCGCGTCGTCGATGCGGACCGCGAGCTCGTGCGCAGCGAAGCCGCCGAACACCACCGAGTGGATCGCGCCGAGCCGGGCGCAGGCCAGCATCGCCTCGAGCGCCTCGGGCACCATCGGCATGTAGATGATCACCCGGTCGCCCGCCGTGATGCCCCGCGCGGCGAGCGCGCCGGCAAGCCGGGCCACGCTGTCCTGCAGCTCGGCGAAGGTGATCCGGCGCACCGTGCCGGTCAGCGGACTGTCGTGGATGATCGCGATGCGGTCGCCGTGGCCGGCCTCGACATGCCGGTCGACGCAGTTCCAGCAGCCGTTCAGGCGGCCGTCGACGAACCACTCGTAGAGCGGCGCCCGGTCGCCGAAGAGCGCCCGCGATGGCGGGGCGATCCAGTCGAGCGCGCCGGCCGCCTCCATCCAGAAGCCTTCCGGATCGTCGAGCGACCGCGCATGGATCTCGGCATAGGCCATGGATGCCCCCCTCCTCCTCGGCCGTTGCAGGCGGCCTGTTCGTGGCTGCCAGTTAGCCCGGCCCGCGCCCGCCCGGCAAGCGGCGCGGGAGGGGCGGGGCGCGCGCCGGCCGCGCGGGTCAGCCGTAATGCGCGACCGGCGTGCCGGCGATCGCCGACATGTTGAGCAGGCCGCGCGCGGTGATCGAGGGCGTCACGACATGGGCCCGGTTGCCCATGCCCATCAGGATCGGGCCGACCTCGAGCCCGCGCGCCTTCATCTTGAGGATGTTGCGCACGCCCGAGGCGGCGTCGGAATTGGCGAAGATCAGGCAGTTCGCCGCGCCTTCGAAGCGCCCGCCGGGGAAGATGCGGTCGCGCAGCTCGGGGTCGAGCGCCGCGTCGATATGCATCTCGCCCTCATAGGCGAAATCGGCCTCGCGCTGGTCGAGGATGTCGAGCGCGGCGCGCATCCGCCGGCCGGTGTCGCAGTCGAGATTGCCGAACTGCGAATGCGAGCAGAGCGCGACCTTGGGCGTGATGCCGAAGCGGCGGGCGTGGCGGGCCGCGCCGATCGCCGTGTCGGCGATCTGGTCCGGCGTCGGCTCGGGGTTGACCTGGGTGTCGGCCACGAACAGCGGCCCGTCCTCGAGGATCATCAGGCTGAGCGCGCCGACCGGACGCAGCCCGTCGCGCGCGAGGATCTGGCGGATGTAGTTCAGGTGCCAGAGATACTGGCCGAATGTGCCGCAGATGAGCGACTCCGCCTCGCCGCGGTGCACCATCACCGCGCCGATCGCGGTGGTGTTGGTGCGCATCACGGCGCGGGCGATGTCGGGGGTCACGCCGCGGCGGGCCATGAGCTCGTGGTAGGTGCCCCAGTAGTCGCGGTAGCGCGGGTCGTTCTCGGGGTTCACGATCTCGA
>CAZYBG010000191.1:0-3218 GCA_964645155.1 uncultured Rhodobacterales bacterium
GGAACTCCATCACCCCCTCGCGCGCCTTCTTGACCATCGGCGAGTTGGTCCTGACCACCGGCGGCTGCCCCTCCGGCCCCGGACGCAGGTCACGCACCTGCATCGCGCAGGACGCGGCTGGCTTCGGCGGGCCGCCGACGACCTCGACCAGACACATCCGGCAGTTTCCGGCGATGCTGAGCCGCTCGTGGTAGCAGAAGCGGGGGATCTCCACCCCCGCCTCCTCGCAGGCCTGGATCAGCGTCAGCGCGGGATCGACCTCGATCTCGCGCCCGTCGATGATGATCTTGCGAAGCTCGGTCATCGGTCGTCCTCAGTCCTTGTGGGCGGTGCGGCGGTAGCGCCGCGTGCGCACGAATTTCATCTCGAACCCGAGCGCGGGGTCCTTCGGGATCAGCGCCTTGCCGATCGACCCGAAGACCGGCCGGTCGACTTCGGCGGCGAACTCGCAGACGGCGCGGGTCACGCCTGGCCACGAGCCGTAGTCGTCGGCGATCAGGATGCCCGCATCGGACAGCAGCGGCCAGTAGTTGCGCAGATCGGCGAGCGCGGCGGCATGTTCGTGGCTCGCGTCGATGTGGATGACCTCGGCCCTCACACCGAGGCGCGCGAGCGCGGTCGCGGCCGAGGTCCCGTCCATCGCGAGCGGCGTCACGACATCGGTCTGCCCGGCCGTGGCGACGTTGGCGAGGAAGGTCTGGTAGATCGTCGGATAGCCGTGCGCGGGGCGCAGCTCGTCGCGCCGGCCCGGCTGCGACAGGTGTCCCGACGAGCCGAGCCAGGTGTCGATGGCCAGAACCTCGCCCTCCAGCCCCTCGGCCTTCATCAGCCGCGCCATCTCGATCGTCGACATCCCCTTCCAGACGCCGAGCTCGATGACCAGCCGCGGCCGGGCCAGCCGGATCGCCACCGCGAAGAACGGATGGGTGGAGTTCCAGCCCTGCATGTCCACGCGGGCGGCATCGACGGCATAGCCGGCAAACGCATCGCCGAGCCCGAGCGCGTCCCGCACGCGGATCGGATGGCTGGCGGAGGTGTCAGGCATGGCCGTCGGCCCCTCCTCGCGGGTCAGCGCGACCGGATCAGCGATCCGATCAGCGTCCGGTTCTCGATCTCGCGCGTGCCGAGCGCGCAGTAGCTCTGCGGCTCGCCCTCGACCACGCCGTTGGCGGCGAGGTAGTCGTCGCGCATCCGGTCGAGCGCGGCCCGGTTCTCGCGGCTCTTGCGGAACTCGCGGATGTCGTCGTCGGTGTAGCCGAGCGAGCGGGCATATTGCTGCAGGTCGCGCAGCTTGCCGATGACGGTGAACATCCGCGCCGACATCGTCGGGCAGTTGTCCACGATCGCGTCGCCCACGGCGCCGGCGAGGAATTCGCCGCGCACGCGCTCGTTCTCGGACAGCGGCGGCAGGTCGGCCGCCGCGACCGTCGCGGGCATCAGCGCCGCGAGGGTGAGGATGATGATGTTCCTGCTCGTTCTCATTGTTCTACTCCGCCGCGGTTGCACTGCATTGGCGCGTCCGGTAAAGCCGCGCCTGCTTCAGGTATGACCAGCCGAAGGCGTGGTCGCTTTCCCCCGCAGTCTTCAGATGCGCGAGGCGTTCGAGCGCCTCGTCCAGTGTCGGGCGGTGCCCCGCGGGCACCCACCACATGACGAAGTGCATGTCACCCAGCACCTCGAACCATTCCCGCCGGCGTTCGTAGAACTGCCGGTGCACGGTGTTCCAGACGAAGTTCTCGAGCGTCTCGACGCTTTCCCACACGGTCAGGTTGGCGACGAAGCGCGGATCGCCGCCGATCTTCGCCTCGGTGTTGCCCGTGCCGGGCTCGCCCGAGCCCTCCATCATCCAGATAAAGCCGGGCATGCGTTTTCCAAGCCCGTTGACACGATCGAGCGCGCCCATGAACTCGGCGACGCGCGGGTCGTCGGTCTCGGCGACAAGGCGGCCGATGTTCAGCTGGGCGAGGTGGTGGCCGGGCTTCATCGCTACTCCGCTGCCAGATGGGCGCAGCCGTGGGTCTTCCACAGCCGCGCCTCCTTCAGATGCGCCCAGCCGAAGGCGAAGTCGCTGTCGCCATGGGCCTCCAGGTGCCGGAAGCGCGC
Organism: uncultured Rhodobacterales bacterium; assembly: GCA_964645155.1. Taxonomy (GTDB): domain Bacteria; phylum Pseudomonadota; class Alphaproteobacteria; order Rhodobacterales; family Rhodobacteraceae; genus CAZYBG01. The sequence goes on from CAZYBG010000191.1 coordinate 2,104, forward strand.
CATCGCCTCGGGGATGGTCGGCCGGTGGCCGGCGGGTACCTGCCACAGCACCAGCCGGAGGCTTTCGACCGTGTCGTACCACTCGGCCCGGCGCCCGTAGAAGTGCCGGTGGACGGTATTCCACACGAACCGCTCCAGGCTTGCTGCATCTTCCCAGACCGACAGGGTCGAGGCGGTCCGGGGGTTGCCGCCCAGCGGCCCGTGGAGGTCGCGCTGCGCGGCGTCCATCTCGTCCTCGCCCAGCATCCAGACGAAGCCGGGGCTGCGCCGCGCTATACCGTTGACGAGGTCGAGACCATCGACAAAATCCTTCACCCGCGGATCATCCCAGTCGTGGCGCAGGATGCCGAGGTTGAACTCGGCGAGGTGATGGCGGCCAGGGCGGGTCATCGCACGATGTCCTCCGGGTCCGGCCCCGGCGCCTCGCGCGCCTGGTCGATCTTCAGCTCGGCCGGGCTCTCGCCCTTCGCGGCGGCGACGATCCGCTCGACCTGCGGCGCGGCCAAGATCGAGATCAGCGGGACCGTGAGCGCCGTGGAGATCGCGATCTCGAGCCACAACGCGATCTCGATCCCGAGCCACTGGAAGCCATAGGTCACGAGCAGGACGCCCGGATAGACGAAGACCCAGATCAGGAAGGACAGGAGCGCCTTGTCGCGCCAGGTCATCGCCCATCACTCCGCCGCCACGGCCGCCGCCGGGGCCGTCCGCTTCGCCTTGATCCGGTCCTCGATCTCGTCGCGGAAATGGCGGATCAAGCCCTGGATCGGCCAGGCGGCGGCATCGCCCAGGGCGCAGATCGTGTGGCCCTCGACCTGTTTCGTCACGTCGAGCAGCATGTCGATCTCGGCCACCTCGGCCTCGCCCCTGACCAGCCGGTCCATGACCCGCATCATCCAGCCGGTGCCCTCGCGGCACGGCGTGCACTGGCCGCAGCTTTCGTGCTTGTAGAACTTCGACAGCCGCCAGATCGCCTTGATGACGTCGGTCGACTGGTCCATCACGATCACCGCCGCGGTGCCGAGGCCCGACTTCTGCTCTCTCAGCCAGTCGAAATCCATGATCGCGTCGCCGCAGACGCCCGCCGGCAGCAGCGGCACCGAGGCGCCGCCGGG
>CAZYBG010000192.1:0-3184 GCA_964645155.1 uncultured Rhodobacterales bacterium
ATCTCGCCCGGCTCGGCCGCGCCCGGGCGCAGCTTCTCGATCACCGCGGCATAGTCGCCGTTCGGCACGAAGCAGATGTCCTGGCTGTCGGGCTTGTCGGCGACGGTCAGCCCGTGCCGGGCCGCCAGCGCCCGCGTCTCGGCCTTCGAGGCGAGCCCGCCGAGCGGAAAGCGCAGGAAGCCGAGCTGCTCGGGCGTCGTCGAGAACAGGAAGTAGGACTGGTCGCGCGCCGGGTCGGCCGCCATGTGCAGCTCCGGCCCGCCGGGGCCGGCCCGGCGGCGGATGTAGTGCCCGGTGGCCATGCAGTCGGCGTCGAGGTCCCTCGCGGTCGCCAGCAGGTCCCTGAACTTCACCCGCTCGTTGCAGCGGATGCAGGGGACGGGGGTGGCGCCGGTCAGGTAGCTCTCGGCGAACTCGTCGATCACCGCCTCGCGGAACAGGTTCTCGTAGTCGAGCACGTAGTGCGGAAAGCCCATCGCCTCGGCCACGCGCCGGGCATCGTGGATGTCGCGGCCGGCGCAGCAGGCGCCCTTCCTGGCAAGTGCTGCGCCGTGGTCGTAGAGCTGCAGCGTCACGCCCACCACATCGTAGCCCTCGGCGGCGAGTTCGGCCGCGACGACCGACGAATCGACGCCGCCCGACATCGCCACGACGACGCGGGTCTCCGAAGGCGGCTTCGGAAACCCCAGCGAATTCAGCGGGTGCCTCGTGTCGAGGGGCATGGGCGGGCTCCGGAAGGTTCGCCGCAATATAGGAAAATCCTCCCTACTCTCAAGCCCGGGGGTTCATCGCGCATTAAGCCTGCCGCGCGACGCTCGGGCGACGGGAACGAGGGGGAAGACGATGTTTCTCAAGCGTGTCGAGGGTCTGCGCGTGGTCACCCTGGCCGATGGCAGCACCATGACCCGCGCCGACCTGCCGCCGCCGGACACGCGGCGCTGGGTAGCGAGCCGGAAGGCCACCGTGGTGCGGGCGGTGGATGCGGGGCTGATCCCCGCCGACGAGGCGTGCCGCCGCTACGGCCTGTCGGAGGAGGAGCTGGAGACCTGGCGCGCCGCGCTCGCCGCACATGGCGAGAGCGCCCTGAAAGCCACGGCGGTGCAGCGGTTCAGGCAACTCTGAGTTGCGCTGATTGCACCTAGGCAGCCGGTAACGTGTAGTTAACCATTGTGGGTGAACGTCCCCCTCGGGACCGGGGCGCCAGCGGAGTGACAGCCATGCGAATCCTTCTTGTCGAGGACGATCCGACGACCTCGCGGAGCATCGAGATGATGCTCACCCACGCCAACCTGAACGTCTACGCGACCGATCTCGGCGAAGAGGGAATCGACCTCGCCAAGCTCTACGACTACGACCTGATCCTGCTCGACCTCGGCCTGCCCGACATGACCGGGCACGAGGTGCTGCGGCAGCTCCGGATGAGCAAGGTCGACACGCCGATCCTGATTCTCACCGGCACCGACGATACCGAGAGCAAGCTGAAGGGCTTCGGCTTCGGCGCCGACGACTACCTGACGAAGCCGTTCCACCGCGAGGAACTGGTCGCGCGCATCCACGCCATCATCCGCCGGTCGAAGGGCCATTCGCAGAGCATCATCCGCACCGGCCAGATCGCGGTGAACGTCGATGCCAAGACGGTGGATGCCGGCGGCAAGACCGTGCATCTGACCGGCAAGGAATACCAGATGCTCGAGCTCCTCTCGCTGCGCAAGGGCACGACGCTGACCAAGGAGATGTTCCTCAACCATCTCTACGGCGGCATGGACGAGCCGGAGCTGAAGATCATCGACGTCTTCATCTGCAAGCTGAGAAAGAAGCTCGCCCAGGCCACCGGCGGCGACAACTACATCGAGACGGTCTGGGGCCGCGGCTACGTCCTGCGCGACCCCGATCCGGCCGCGGCGGCCGAGCGCCGGCTGGCGGTCGGCGCCTGAGCCGCAGGCGGGCCGCGTCCCCCGCAGCAGGCCTGCGCCTTCAGCCGCGGTGGCGCCGGTTCAGGGCCGGGCGCCGGCCGCCAGCGCGCGCAGAAGCGCGGCGAGCAGCGCCGGCGCGGGGCGCGCGCCGTGGCCGATGCCGATCACCTCGTCGCTGTCGCGGGCCTGGTTGCGGCGGAGCGTGCAGGTCCAGTCGCCGTGCTCCAGGCTCGCGCGGCCGTCGAGCGAGATCTCCCAGCCCGGCAGCGCCGCCGCCGCGAGGCCGAGCGCCGCCTCGGCACCGACCGGCCCATCGGGCAGCGCCACGCCGCGGGGCGCAAGCAGCGCGCGCGTCCGGTCGGCAAGCGCGGCCGGGACCTCGTCCGCCTCCTCGATGTCGCGGGCGAGCGCCGCGAGCCCCTGGTCCTGCATCCCCGTTGCCTCCTGTGATCCGGCGCCGCCGGCCCTGCGCCGACCATCGCGTGCGATCCTTGCCGGGGCCTTGACGCAGGTCAACGCCCCGCGGCGCGTGGCGCTTCAGGGTGCCGCCGGCAGGCCATTCAGGAGAGTGCCATGACCGCGACCGACCCCAGGGTGATCTGGTTCGAGGAGCTGGCGCGCGGCGACGTCGCCCGCGTCGGCGGCAAGAACGCCTCGCTGGGCGAGATGGTGGCCCGGCTCGCCGCCGCCGGCATCCGCGTGCCGCCGGGCTTCGCCACCACCGCCGAAGCCTACCGCGCCTACCTCGCGGCGAACGACCTGCGCGGCGTCGTCGCGGCGGCGATGGCGGCCCGCGCCGAAGGCCGGATCACCCTGCAGGAGGCCGGCGCGCGCATCCGGGGCGCGATCACCGAAGGCACGTTCCCCGACGACACCCGTGCCGCCATCGTCGCGGCCTACGGCCAGCTCTGCGCCCGCGCGGGCGTGCCCGACCTGCCGGTCGCCGTGCGCTCCTCGGCTACCGCCGAGGACCTGCCGGATGCGAGCTTCGCCGGCCAGCAGGAAACGTTCCTCAACATCCGCGGCGAGGCGGCGCTGCTGGCGGCCTGCCGGCGCTGCTATGCCTCGCTCTTCACCGACCGGGCGATCAGCTACCGCGAGGCGAAGGGCTTCGCGCACGACCAGGTGGCGCTTAGCGTCGGCGTGCAGCAGATGGTGCGGTCCGACGTCTCGGGCTCGGGCGTGATGTTCTCGATCGACACCGAATCGGGCTTCGACAAGGTGGTGCTGATCAACGCCGCCTGGGGCCTCGGCGAGAACGTGGTGCAGGG
>CAZYBG010000193.1:0-3145 GCA_964645155.1 uncultured Rhodobacterales bacterium
GTTGCCCCAGTAGATGTGGTTGTCGATCATCGCGCTGAGCAGGTTGTGCGCGCTGGTGATGGCGTGGAAGTCGCCGGTGAAGTGGAGGTTCATCTCCTCCATCGGCACGACCTGCGCGTAGCCGCCGCCGGCCGCGCCGCCCTTCATGCCGAAGTTCGGGCCGAGCGACGCCTCGCGGATGCAGACCACCGCCTTCTTGCCGATCCGGTTCAGCCCGTCGCCGAGGCCCACCGTCGTCGTCGTCTTGCCCTCGCCCGCCGGGGTCGGGTTGATCGCGGTGACGAGGATCAGCTTGCCGTCGGGCCGGCCCCGCAGGCTTTCGATGAAGGCCTGCCCGACCTTGGCCTTGTCGTGCCCGTAGGGCAGCAGGTGCTCGGCGGGAATCCCGAGCCTGGCCCCGACCTCGAGGATCGGCTGCTTTGTCGCCTCGCGGGCGATCTCGATATCGGTCTTCACGGCCATTGCGGGCGTCCCTCGCGGCAGGAGTGCGGTTGCCTGCATAAAGCCGGGAAGGCGGGCCGGGGGATAGGAGCTTTCCGACAGATTGCCCCCGGAAATCGACCGGAGCGCGATCTGTGGCCCGCGGGGCTGAGGTTCCGCGGCGGAACCGGCGCCGATCCGCGGTGTGCTGCGGCCCCCGGGGAACGGAGGATGAGGGGGCGCGCGGCCGGCGCTGGCCGCTGCTTCAGGCGTCGCGGCGGGCCGTCTCGCCCACGCCAGCCTCCTGCTGGCCCTCGGCCGCGGCGCCGGCTGGCGCCCAGGCGCGCTGCGACGGCAGGTGGAGGCGGACGCGTTCGCCCACCCGCCAGGTCCCCTCGCGCTCGACCCAGGCGGTGACGCCGCGGCGGTCGCGGGCCGCCGCCTTGAAGCCCGCGCCGAAGCCCGGAAGCGCGGCCTCGATCTCGCGCGCCGGCAACTGGCAGGGGCGGTTCTCCAGGTCGATGGTGACGGTCGCGCCGCCCTCGCCCTGCAGCCGGGACGAGGGCGGCAGGTGGGTGAGGTCGGGGATGCCGGCGATGACCGCGCTCGCTCCGACGAGCGCGGGGTCGAGCGCGTCGAGGCCCATCGCGGCGGCGATCGCCGCCAGCTCCTCGGCCGACAGGATCGAGAGCTGCCGGGTGTTGCGGATTTCGGTGCCGCGCGGATATTGCGCCGTGACCCGGCTGCAGGACGGGCGGGTCAGCCCGCCATGCGCCTCGCCCCGCGGGCCGGCGAAGGTCAGATCGAGCGCGCCGACCGGCACCGAGCGGAGCGCGGCGTCGCGGTTGGCGACGCGGCCGAGGAACACGATGATGCCGACATGGTCGGTAGGCAGCAGGGCGGACATCGGGCCTCCGGTCAGGCGCGGGCGACTTTGCGCCGCGGCCGGGCAACCTGCAAGCGCCGTCGTTGCCCGGTCATCGCCCGGTCGTTGCCCGTCCCGGGGGCGGCCGGGGTCAGGGCGTCGCGGCGGCGCGGGTCAGCACCACGAAGACCCTGGGGACCGGGAAGAGGGTGCCGCCGTCGGGCTCGGCCCGGTAGGCCCCGGCCTGCGCCGCGTCGCAGGCGGCGACGAGGCGTTCCCGCGCGTCCAGGTCGAGCGCCGCGAGAAACGGCCGCATCGCGGTCGACGCGGTGAAGGCGCGCAGCGGACGGCCCGCGGCCGCCGGCGCGAGGTGCTGGACATAGACCGTCTCCCCGATCGGCGCGCAGCCGGGCCCGCCGAACCGATGTGCGAGGTTGGCCGCGGCCGCGCCGTCGCCGCAGCCGAGATCGACCACGTCGCCGGGCGGCAGGCCCGGCACCTGCGCCATGAGGGTCGAGCGCCGGGCGGAGCCGGAGGCCGCGAAACGCGGCATAGGTCTCGGGGCTCCAGTCGGCCATGGCGCGGGGCCTCGGCGGCGGCTCAGGGGCGACCCCCTGAGGAGCGGTTCAGGCGGTCGGTTCCGGCTCGGGCAGTTCGCCGCCGCGGTCCTTGCGGCCGCGGGTCTTCGGGATCGAGGCGACCGAGGGCGCGTTGCCCGACGGGCCCGCGCGGTCGCCGCCATCGTCGCCGCGGCCAAGGGGCTCGCCGTTGATGACGCGCAGGATCTCGGGGCCGGTCAGGGTCTCGTATTCCAGCAGGCCCTGCGCCAGCCGGTGCAGGTCGTCGATCTTCTCGGTCAGGATGCGCTTGGCGGTCTCGTAGCCTTCGTCGACGATGCGGCGCACCTCGTCGTCGATCGTCTTCTGGGTGGTGCCGGAATGGCTGGTGCCGCCGTTGTAGGCGCCGAGGAAGCTCTCCCGCTCGTTGGCGTAGTCGACGTTGCCGAGCTTTTCGGAGAAGCCGAACTGGGTCACCATGGCGCGGGCGATGCGGCTGACCTGCTGGATGTCGGAGGTGGCGCCCGAGGTGACGTTCTCGCGCCCGAAGATCAGCTCCTCGGCCACCTTTCCGCCCATCGCCATGGCAATCTTCGAGCGGTACTTGGTATAGGTCACGCTGAGCTGGTCGCGCTCGGGCAGCGACAGGACGAGGCCGAGCGCGCGGCCGCGCGGGATGATCGTCGCCTTGTGGATCGGGTCATGCTGCGGGACGTTCAGGCCGACGATGGCGTGGCCGGCCTCGTGGTAGGCGGTCAGCTTCTTCTCGTCCTCGCTCATCACCATGCTGCGCCGCTCGGCGCCCATCATCACCTTGTCCTTGGCGTTCTCGAAATCCTCCATCGTCACGAAGCGCCGGCCGACGCGGGCGGCCATCAGCGCCGCCTCGTTGACGAGGTTGGCGAGGTCGGCGCCCGAGAAGCCCGGCGTGCCGCGGGCGATGATCCGCAGGTCGACGTTCGGACCGAGCGGCACCTTGCGGGCATGGACGCCGAGGATCTTCTCGCGGCCCTTGATGTCGGGGTTCGGCACCTGCACCTGGCGGTCGAAGCGGCCGGGGCGCAGCAGCGCGGGGTCGAGCACGTCGGGGCGGTTGGTGGCGGCGACGATGATGACGCCCTCGTTCGCCTCGAAGCCGTCCATCTCGACCAGAAGCTGGTTCAGCGTCTGCTCGCGCTCATCGTTGCCGCCGCCGTAGCCGACGCCACGCGAGCGGCCGACGGCGTCGATCTCGTCGATGAAGACGATGCAGGGCGCGTTCTTCTTGGCCTGCTCGAACATGTCGCGGACGCGGCTGGCGCCG
>CAZYBG010000194.1:0-3094 GCA_964645155.1 uncultured Rhodobacterales bacterium
CAGCCCGGCTGAGGCGCGGGTTCAGCCGGCGCGCCCGGCCCGCGCGGACGGCGCGGACGGCGCGGACTTCCGGGCACCGAGAGGCGTCTGCTCCTCCGGCCGCCGACCGTCGCCGACATACCAGAGGCGCCGGCGCGCGTCCTGCGGTTCCAGAGCCCGGTAGCGCCCGCCGGAAAACACCTTCCAGTCAAGTGCCAGGTCCTGCCGGACAAGCTCGGCGGCAAGATCACGACCATCGGGAAGACTGCAGACCGCCACCAGGCGGTCATGGGAGACCTCTCCGCTCAGCCGCGCGGTCACTACCTGGCCCCGGCACAGCTCGATCATCGCCCCCTTGGCCTTGCGTCCCCAGGGCTGGTCCAGTTCCGGCGCGTCGATCCCGGCCAGCCGAATCTTCGTGCGCTTGATGACGATCGTATCGCCGTCGATGACCCAGGCCGGTCCGCTGATCTCGCCGGCAAGGAAGGGCGGCGGCTGCCGTGGAGGTGCAGCGGGCCTGGCAGGAGGAGCCTTCGGCGCGGGCGGCGGAGGTCGCTGCGCCGGCCGCCGTCCTCCGGCGAGTCTCCCGATCACCAGCCCTGCACACAGCAGGAGAAAAACGGCAACACCCGGTTCCACCTGTCTTCGGCCCTTTCCGCCATGGCGGTCCAAACCTGCCGGGGAGTCCGGACGATTCTGTGGCGGGGGTGCGGCGGCGACAGGCGCCCGTCAGGCGGCGCTGCAGGCGGCGGGTTGGCCGGGCCTCACTCCCAGCAGGAAACGAGCGCGGTCATCGCCATCGCCGCCGCGGTGATGTCCTCGGGCGCCTTCGAGAGCGTGCCGTCGAGGGTTTCGGTCTCGATCCCCTGTGCGGCCAGGAACCGCGTCGCGACCGCCGACTTGGCGGCGAAGCGCACGCCGGGCGGCAGTTGCCGCGTGCCGTTCGCCGCATCGGGCAGCAGCACGCCGGCCACCCGGCCGGTCGGATCGAGGACCGGGCCACCGGCATCGCCATCCTCGGTCTCGGCCGAGAGCCGCAGCAGCCCCGCCTCGCCCGACAGGCCGGCGACATCCTCGACCTTGCCGAAGGTGACCGTCGCGGCCGGCAGCGCCCGCCCGAACGAAAACCCCGCGACGGCGGCCGGCGCGCCGATCCTCGGTTCCGCCGGCGCGAGTGCGGCGACCTCGACCGGCGCCAGCGCCGCCTCGGGGCGCAGCAGAGCAAGCCCCGAGGCCGCGTCGGTCGCCGCGACGCGGGCATCGTGCACGTCGTCGATGGTGATCCGCGCGCAGCCCTCGACCGCCTCGGCCACCGTCAGCACCGCCCCACGGCGATCGACATAGACGCCCGAGCGGGTGCGGACCGGCTGCCGGATCTCGAGGCCCGACAGCAGGTCGCGCGCCTGCGCCGCGTCGGCCGCGCCGAGCGTCGGGTCGAGCGCGGGACCGGTGGAGACCAGCGTCCGCTGCATGATCTCGATCGCCTTCGCCATCCGCCCGGCCTCGCGCGGCGGATGGATCAGCGTGAAGCCCTTCACCATGCCGTTCTCGAGCCGGGCATAGGTGTGGCTGTGGATCACGTCGTTCTGCCCGGTCAGCACGAAGCTCGACCCCTGTCGCTCGCGAAATCCCTCGAGCGGCACGATTTCCAGGCTCTGCATGACGTCGTAGAGGCCGTCGAGCGTGGCCTGGTCGCCCTGCTGGCTGATCAGCAGAACGCGGACGCCCGAGCCGCCCTTGTCGCGGTAACGCACGAAGGGCGGGGCGTAGTCGTCGAATTCGACCAGGCCGATCGGCATCTCGATCTCGATGCCCGCGCGCGCCTCAATAACCCGGCCGAGGCCCAGCGCCTCCAGCTCGCCCCGCCAGGCGTCAGTCAGTTCGCCCCGCTGGCGGGCAGTGAGGATGCCGGTCTCCTCGTAGCCCTGCGCCGCCTGCCAGGCGGCCATCGAGCCACGGGTACCGCGACCGAAGGCGCCGTCGATGGTGCTTTCGTAGAAGCCGAACCACTGCAGCGCGGTCTGCAGGTCCCGGCGCTCGGCTTCGGTCAGCAGCGCCTCGCTGGCCCGCGCCTCGGCCGGCGTCTCGTCGATCGGGGGCGGGGCCGGGGCCGCGGGGGCGGCGGCCACGATATCGTCGGCGGGGGCCAGCCCCCCGGGCGTCCCGGGCGCCGCGCCGGCAAGCGGCGGCGGGGGCGCGAGCGCGCCGGCGCCCACCGGCCAGTAGCGGTCGCGGAAGATGCGGCCATCGGCCACGAAGCTGTCGTTCGGAATGAGCCGCTCGGTCCGCAGCGCGAACAGCCGCTGGGTGGCCTGCTGCGGCGGGTAGGGACCGAGCACGACCGCGTACCAGCCCGAGTTCAGGCGGAAGCCGTTGACGTCGGGAAATGCCGACGACCACGCCCGCGCCCGCTCCTCGGCCTGCCTCAGCGACGGCAGCGCCTCGATCTGCACCCAGGCATCCTGCGCCCGCGCCGCGCCCGCCATGAGGAGGATCGCCGCGATCATCGCCAGAACTGTCTTCGTCATACCTGTTCCGCCTTCGGGGCGGTTCCTGCCCGTTGCTCGACGCGGGCGACCCTAGCAGAGGCCCGCGCGGTTGATAACTCCCCCGACGCCCGCGCCGATTGACCCTTTCGTGAGTGTTGCCTATGGATGCCGGGCCTCTTGCCGCCCGTCCGCCACCCGTCCACCCCTGGGGGTCCGACCGATGTCCGCCAGTACCCAGCCGAGGAGTTTCCAGGAGATCATCCTGCGTCTCCAGTCCTACTGGGGCGGCAGGGGCTGCGCGGTGCTGCAGCCCTACGACATGGAGGTGGGCGCGGGCACCTTCCACCCGGCGACGACGCTGCGCGCGCTCGGGCCGCGGCCCTGGGCGGCGGCCTATGTCCAGCCGTCGCGCCGCCCGAAGGATGGCCGCTACGGCGAGAACCCGAACCGCCTGCAGCACTACTACCAGTACCAGGTCATCATCAAACCCTCGCCGCCCGACCTGCAGGATCTCTATCTCGGCTCGCTCGAGGCGATCGGCATCGACCCCGCGCTGCACGACATCCGCTTCGTCGAGGACGACTGGGAAAGCCCGACCCTCGGCGCCTGGGGCCTCGACGAAGCGG
>CAZYBG010000195.1:0-3091 GCA_964645155.1 uncultured Rhodobacterales bacterium
GCTCGCCGGGCGCATCGAGACCCTGGTGCGCTATACGGGCATCGTCGCGCCCGAACCGCCCGTCGCGCCCGAACCACCCGTCGCGCCCGGCCCGGCCGCCCGGCCCGGCGCCGCCATCGCCCGCTCCGGGCCGACGGCGGTGGAGCGCGGCCTGGCCTGGCTGATGGCGAACTGGTTCTACGCCGTCTCGGCGGTGTCGCTGGGCCTTGCCGGCATCTTCCTTGTCCAGTACGGGGTCGAGCGGGGGCTGCTCTCGCCCGGCGTGCGCGTCACCCTCGCGCTCGGCTTCGGCGCCGCGCTGATCGGCGCGGGCGAGGCGATCCGCCGCCGCACCGGCGACGGCGAGGACAGCTGCACCGCCTACCTGCCCTCGACCTTCTCGGCCGCCGGCATCGTCGTCCTCTACGCCGCGATCCTCGCCGCGCGGGGGCTCTATGGCCTGATCGGGCCGGAGACCGCCTTCGCCGCGCTCGCCGCGATCTCGGCGCTCGCGCTCGTCTTCGGCTGGTTCTACGGCCCGTTCCTCGCGGCGGCGGGCCTGAGCGGGGCGGCGGCCGCGCCGTTCCTCGTCGGCGGCGAGGCGACGAGCGGCATGCCGCTCTATGCGTTCTACGGGCTGCTTGCCGGCACCGGGCTTGCCATCGACGCGGTGCGCCGCTGGGGCTGGGTCTCGGCGGTGGCGCTGGGGCTGGCCTATCTCGGCGGCAGCGCGGTGCATGCCGGCGGCGGCGAGCTCCACGGTTTTCTCGGCCTGGCGGTCTGGCTCGCGCTGGCGGCGGTCGCCCTGCCCCGGCTCGAGCTCTGGCCGAGCCATCCCGCGCCCGCGCTGTTCGAGGTCTTCGGCGCGCGCGCCGCTTCGGCACCGGTCCCGCCGGTGCTGATCGCCGCGGCCGGCGTGGCGGTGTCGAGCCTGCTGCTCGCGGTCGCGCCCTGGGGCGCCGGCGCGGCGGCGGAACTGCTGGGGATGGGGTGCCTCGCGGGCCTCGTCCTGATGCTGGTCCTCTGGGCCTGGCGGGCCGCGGGACTGGCCGATCTGGCGCTGGTCCCGGCCGCGCTGTTCCTCGGCCTGATCGTCGCGCAGGCGACGGGCTTCGGCGATCTCTACCGCGGGATCGCGCTCTTCGACCCGGCGCCCGAGGTCGCGGCGCCGCGCAGCGTGACGATCCTCCTCGGCCTCGCCGCGCTCGGCTCGACCGCCGCCGCGTGGCGGAGTTTCCAGGGCGGCCCCTACCCCGCGCCCTGGGCCGCGGCGGCCGCGGTCTTCGCGCCGCTCGCCGCCTTGCTCTTCGAGCTGTTCTGGCAGCCCGCCGGCGCGCTCGGCGGCTACGGCTGGGCCGGCCATGTCATCGCGCTGGCCGCGCTGATGACCGTGCTGGCCGAACGCTTCGCCCGCGCCGACGGCGAGGACCGGCGCCGCGCGGCCTATGCGACGCTCGCGGCGCTGTCGCTGATCGCGCTGGCGCTGTTCGTGCTGCTGTCAGACGCGGCGCTGACCGTCGCGCTCGCCGTCCTCGTTGCGGCGGCCGCCGCGCTCGACCGCCGTTTCGACCTGCCCGAGCTTGCGCTGTTCCTCGTCGCGGGGGTGGTGACGCTCTCCTGGCGGCTGCTGATCGATCCCGGCCTCGCGACCTACGTCGACAACGTCCCTCTCGGCGAGGTGCTGCTGGCCTTCGGGGCGGCGCTGGGCGGCCTCGTGGCCGCGCGCGCCATCCTGCCCGAGAGGCGTCAGGACACGCGCGCGGTCCTTGAGGCGGCACTCTGGGTCTTTGCCGGAGCGCTGAGCACGATCCTGCTCTACCGCGCGCTCCTGACGGCGCCGGACGAGACCTGGTTCGCGCCCCTCTCGCACTGGGGCGCGGCGCTGTTCGGCCTGAACTGGACGGCCGTCGCGCTGGCCCAGTACTGGCGCACCACGGTGTCCGGCCGCCTGCGCTGGCTCGGCCGCGGGCTCGCGGGGGTCTTCGGGCTGCTGGCGGCGGCGGCGTTCGTGGCCAGCCTCACGATCCTCAACCCGGTGCGCGCCACCGACCCCGAGATCCTCGGCGTCCAGCCGGCCGACACGCTGTCGGTGGCCTATCTGCTGCCCGCCCTGCTGTTCGCGCTCGTCGCCGCGAGGGCGACCTGGCTGCCCTGGCGGACGGGCCCCGGCCTGCTGGCCGGCGTCTTCGCGGCGATGTGGGTCTTTCTCGAGATCCGCTGGTTCTGGCGCGGCGACGACATCGGGATCTCCGGCTTCTCGCAGCCGGAGCTCTACACCTACACGGTGGCCCTGCTGCTCGCCGGCGGGGGGCTTCTCTACCAGGCCATCGCCCGGCAGAGCGCGGGGCTGCGGCGCCTCGCGGTGGGCGTGATCGCGATCGCGGTCGCCAAGGTGTTCCTCGTCGATGCGAGCGGGCTGACCGGGCTCTTCCGGGTGTTCTCGTTCCTGGCGCTCGGCCTGGTGCTCGCCGGGCTCGCCGGGCTCAACCGCTGGGCGGCCACCCGGCAGGGCGCGGTGCCCGGCTGACACCCGGCCGACGGGGTGGCCGACGGGGTGGCCGACGGGGTGGCCGACGGGGCGGCGGCAGGCGCCACTGGACCCTGCCGCGCGGCCGCCCTATAAACCGGCGCATGACGCGGGCGACCGGCATCATCCGAATTACCGGCCCGGCGCTCTGACCGTCAGAGCCGCCGGGTAACGGCGCGTCGCCGCGCCAGCGCCGCCTTTCCCGCCCGTTTCCGAGGACGTCCTTCCGATGTGCGCCGACACGCCCCGCGACGACATGCCCGACTACCGCCCGACCGTCTTCCTGCCCGAGACCGACTTTCCAATGCGCGCCGGGCTGCCCCAGCGCGAGCCCGACTGGCTGGCCCGGTGGGAGCGGATCGGCGTCTACGACCGCCTGCGCGAGACGGCGGCGGGCCGCGAGGCGTTCACCCTGCATGACGGCCCGCCCTATGCCAACGGGCACCTGCATATCGGCCACGCGCTGAACAAGATCCTGAAGGACATGGTGGTGCGCAGCCAGCAGATGATGGGCCGCGACGCGCGCTACATCCCCGGCTGGGACTGCCACGGCCTGCCGATCGAGTGGAAGATCGAGGAGCAGTA
>CAZYBG010000196.1:0-3073 GCA_964645155.1 uncultured Rhodobacterales bacterium
GGAAGGCCGAGGAATGGATGATCCGGTCGCGGTCGCGCTGGAACGGCGAGCGGAACGTCGACACCTTCTCGGCATGGAGCCGGCCGCGACTTTCGCCGGGCCGGCAGGCATAGGGGGCGAGCATCGTCTCGAGCCTGTTCTTGCCGCCTCGTTTGCGCAACCATATATGCCACCCTCAGGGGAAAAGATACCGGAGTGGCCCCATGGACCTCACGCTGCCGCCCAAGGTGACCGACCGGGCTTTCGCCCGGCTGGCCGAGATCAACAACGGCGAGGCGGCGGCCAAGGCGCTGCGCGTCGCGGTGGAAGGCGGCGGCTGCTCGGGCTTCCAGTACGACATCCGCCTCGACGACCCGGCCGAGGAGGACCTCGTGCTCGAGAAGGACGGCCAGAAGGTGCTGGTCGATGCCGTGTCGCTGCCGTTCCTGGCCAATGCCGTCATCGACTTCAGCGAGGAGCTGATCGGCGCCCGGTTCGTGATCCAGAACCCCAACGCCACGTCGTCCTGCGGCTGCGGCACCAGCTTCTCGATCTGACCGGAGGCGGCGGCGGGTGGCGATGCCGGTCATCGACAGGGCGATCGACGCCCTCGGCGGCACGCGGCGCGGCCTTCTTGCCTTCGCCGGCCTCGGCGTGGCCGAGGGGTCGTTCCTGCCGGTTCCGGTCGAGCCGGTCGTGCTGCCGGTCATGGCCTACCGGCCGCACCGGGCCTGGCTGATGGCGGCGGCGCTGCTCGCCGGCTGCCTCGTCGGCTGCCTTGCGCTCTACGCGGTGGGCCGCGCCGCCGGCGCGGCGCTGGTCGACCCGATCCTGGCGACCTTCGGCCTGACCGAGGCGTTCGACGCGCGCATCGACGCGATCCGCGACAACGCCTTCGTGACGCTGTTCCTGATCGGGCTGACGCCGGTGCCGCTGCAGGTCGGCACGCTCGGCGCCGGCGTGGCGGCGGTCAACCCGGTGGTGTTCCTCGCCGCCATGGCGACCTCGCGCGGGCTGCGCTACGGCGCCGTCGCGCTTGCCGCGGTGCTGATCGGGGCGCGGGCACGGACGCTCTTCGAGCGCCACCGCGGCGCCCTGGTCGTGGGGTCGATGGCGGTGCTCGCGCTCGCCGTCGCCGCCTTCCAGCTGGTCGGCGCTTGATCGGCGGGGACGGTTAAGCGTTTGATAGGCACTCGGCGGCCATGATCGGGGCCGCGCCAGACCCGCGCCGCGCAGGGACCCGTACGGAGCACGCCGCCGATGATCGACTGTCACGCCCTGATCCTCGGCGCCGGCGCCGCCGGCCTGCATGCCGCGGCGCAGGCCGTCCGGGGCGGCGGCCGGGTGATCGTGATCGACCATGCCGCGGCCCCGGGCGAGAAGATCCGCATCTCCGGCGGCGGGCGGTGCAACTTCACCAACCTCAACACCACGCCGGCGCAGTTCATCTCCGAGAACGCGCATTTCGCGAAATCCGCGCTCGCCCGCTATTCCGAGTGGGATTTCATCGGCCTGGTGCGCAAGCACGGCATCGCCTTCCACGAGAAGGCGCATGGCCAGCTGTTCTGCGACGGCTCCTCGCGAGAGATCATCGCGATGCTGCTGGCCGAGATGCGGCCGGCCGAGCTCAGGCTCGGCACCTCGGCGACCGCCATCGACCGGCGGCACGACGGTTTCGAGGTGTCGCTGTCGGACGGCGCGGTGATCGCGGCGCGCAACCTCGTCGTCGCCACCGGCGGCAAGTCGGTGCCGAAGATGGGGGCAACCGGCGTCGGCTACCGCATCGCCGAGGATTTCGGCCACCGGGTGACCGAGACGCGCCCGGGCCTGGTGCCGATGACCTTCGATGCGCAGCTGACGCAGCGCTTCGCCGCGCTCGCCGGCGTGGCGCTGCCGGTCCGCGCCGGCGCCGGCGGCATCGCCTTCGACGAGGCGATGCTGTTCACCCATCGCGGCATCTCGGGGCCGGCGATCCTGCAGGCGTCGTCCTACTGGCGCGAGGGGCAGGAGATCGAGATCGACCTGCTGCCCGGCCTCGACGCGTTCGAGCGGCTGCGCGCGCTGCGCGCCGAGCTCGGGCGGCGGTCGACCGCGGGCGCGCTCGCCGCCGTCCTGCCGGCCCGCTTCGCGGCCGACATCGCGCAGTCCTGCGGCCTGACGGCGAATATCGGCGACCAGTCCGACCAGGTGCTGCGCCAGCTCGGCCTGCATCTGGCGCGCTGGCGCCTGCGCCCGATGGGAACCGAGGGCTACCGGACCGCCGAGGTGACCGTGGGCGGCGTCTCGACAGCGGGGCTCAACGCGCGGACGATGGAATCGATGACGGTGCCGGGGCTGTTCTTCATCGGCGAGGTGGTGGACGTGACCGGCTGGCTCGGCGGCTACAACTTCCAGTGGGCCTGGTCCTCGGCCTTCGCCGCCGGCAGCGAGATCGCCCGGCGGACCAGCGCGCAGGCGGCCTGAGCCCGGTGCGGGACGGCTGGGCCGGGGGGCCGTCTGCCCCCCGGACCCCCCGAGGATATTTGGAAGACGGGGAGGACGGGCGGGCGGCAGGATCTCGCGCGGCGCCGGTCAGGGCGGCGGGAACACCTTGCGGGCCAGGAGGACGCGGGCCAGCGCCGTGACGAGACAGAGCCCGCCGAAGATCCAGGCAAGCGCCGGGAAGCTCGCCGGCCAGAGGCAGAGGATCACGAAGAACGCGATCGTCTCGCTGCCCTCGAGGAGCCCGCCGGTGAAGTAGAGCGACTTGACGCCGCGCGCCGACGTCTCGAGCCCGCGCTTCTCGGCGAGAATCGCGAAGCCGAGAAAGGTGGTGCCGTTGACGTAGAACGACAGCAGCAGGAACGCCCCGGCGATGCCGTTGCCCGCCGGGTCGGCCAGCACGAAGCCGAACGGCACCGCGCCGTAGAACAGGAAGTCGGCCGCGATGTCGAGATAGCCGCCGAAATCGGTCCGCCGCGTCGCCCGCGCGACCGCGCCGTCGAGCCCGTCGGCGAGCCGCGACAGCAGCAGCGGCCCGAGCGCGAGGCCCGGCAGGCCGAGCGCTAGATCGGAAGAGCGTCGTGTAGGGAAAGAGTGTAGATCTCGGTGGTCG
>CAZYBG010000197.1:0-3051 GCA_964645155.1 uncultured Rhodobacterales bacterium
CGGGCGTTGAGTTATTGAGGCAGGTTTCATACAGGCAAGAAACCTATCGAGCAGTGCCCCTCTTATACGCCGTCCTCCGCCGAGGGCCAAGCTAAAAGTTTGAAAAGGCTCGACGTCGCGGATACCCTTCGGCGCAACCAAGAACCGGGCAGGAGGCACCGTCACATGCGCATCACCGTCTCCGGCGGGCTTTCGGCGGCCGCAGCCGCCCTGGCCGTCGCGCTCCTCCCGGCGCCCGCCGGAGCCGAGCCGGTCCATGGCATAGCTATGTATGGCGAGCCGGCACTGCCACCGGATTTTGTGTCGCTGCCCTATGCCAACCCCGATGCGCACCGGGGCGGGCGAATCGTCTTCGGGGAAGGCGGCGGGTTTGATTCGCTCAATCCCTTCATCCTGAAGGGCAATGCGCCCTACGGCGTGCGCATCCATGTCGTCGAGGCGCTGATGGGCCGCAGCGCCGACGAGCCGTTCTCGCTCTACTGCCTGCTCTGCGAATCGGTCGAGACGCCCGACGACCGCTCATGGGTGGAGTTCACGCTCCGCCCCGAGGCGCGGTTCTCCGACGGCACCCCGGTGACGGTCGAGGACGTCATCTGGAGCTTCGAGACGCTCGGCACCATCGGCCATCCGCGCTACGTCAACGCCTGGACGCGCGTCGCCTCGATCGAGGCCACCGGCGCACGGAGCCTGCGGATCACCTTCAACACCGTCGACCGCGAGCTGCCGCTCATCATGGGCCTGCGCCCCGTGCTGCAGAAGGCGCAATGGGAGGGCAAGGCGTTCGACGAAAGCTCGCTCGAGGTCCCGATCGGCTCGGGGCCCTACGCGATCGACCGCTTCGAACCCGGCCGCTACATCAGCTTCCGCCGCGATCCCGACTACTGGGGCAACGACCTGCCGTTCAATGCCGGCCAGCACAATCTCGACGAGATCCGCTATGACTACTTCGGCGATGGCGGCATCGCCTTCGAGGCGTTCAAGGCCGGTGCGGTCGACAGCTACCGCGAACTCAACGCGTCGAAATGGGCCAGCGCCTACGACGTGCCGCGGGTCCGGGACGGCCAGATCGTCAAGTCCGAGATCCCGCACCAGCGGCCCGCCGGCCTCACCGGCCTGGTGATGAACACCCGTCTTGCGGAATTCGCCGACTGGCGCGTGCGCGAGGCGATGATCCAGGCCTTCAACTACGAGTTCATCTCGGCCCAGCTCAATGCCGGCGCCGACCCGCGGGCGCTGTCCTACTTCGACAACTCCGACCTCGGGATGGGCGAAGGCCCGGCCACGGGCGAGGTGCTCGCCGCTCTCGAGCCGTACCGCGACGCCCTCCCGCCCGGCACGGTCGAGGGCTACAGCTTCCCGCAGGGCGACCGTGGCGAGGCCAATCGGGGCGGCATCCGCGAGGCGATGCGGCTGATGGAGGAAGCCGGCTGGACGGTGCAGGACGGCGTGATGAAGAACGCCAAGGGCGAGCCCTTCGGCTTCGAGATCGTGCTCCAGCAGGGATCGTCCGAGCAGCAGGCGATCGTCGACATCTACCGCGAGGCGCTGGCCCGCCTCGGCATCCGGCCGGAGGTGACGACGATCGACAGCGCGCAGTATGTCGAACGGGTCAACGCCTACGACTTCGGGATGACCTGGCTCGCCCGCGTCGTCTCGCTCTCGCCCGGCAACGAGATGCGGCTCTATTTCGGGTCGGCCGGGGTCACCGAACCGGGCTCGCGCAACTGGATGGGGGCCAGCTCGCCCGCCATCGACGGGCTGATCGAGACCCTGCTCGCCGCCGAGACGCGGGAGGCGTCGGTGGCGACGGCCCAGGCCCTCGACCGGGTGTTGACTGCGGGCCGCTACATCGTGCCGATCTGGTATGCCCGGGTCTCGCGGCTTGCCCACAGCGCCAACTTGCACTACCCGGAAAAACTGCCGATCTGGGGCGATTGGCCGGGCTTCCAGCCCGAGGTCTGGTGGTTCGAGGAGCAGTGACACCAATGATCCGGACGATTGTCGTCGCGCTGGGGCTCGCCCTGGCGCTGTCTGGCTGCAACACGGTCGCAGGCGTGGGCGAGGATCTCTCGGCCGGCGCGCGGACGGTGCAGAACACCTTCTGAGACCCGGCGTGGGGCGCATCGCGTGCCCCACGCATCCGGTATGCAACGGCATACCGCCTTCCCTGCCCGCGCGTTTTCGGCTAGAAGCGCCGACGAACCAGTCCCATGGACAGCGGAGAGAATGATGTCGAAGATCAAGGTGGAGAACCCCGTCGTCGAGCTCGATGGTGACGAGATGACCCGGATCATCTGGGACTTCATCAAGAAGAAGCTGATCCTGCCCTATCTCGACATCGACCTGCACTACTACGACCTCGGCATCGAGGAGCGCGACCGCACGAACGACCAGATCACCGTCGATGCAGCGAACGCGATCAAGGAGCACGGCGTCGGCGTCAAATGCGCGACCATCACGCCGGATGAAGGCCGGGTCGAGGAATTCGGCCTGAAGGAGATGTGGCGGTCGCCCAACGGCACGATCCGCAACATCCTCGGCGGCGTGATCTTCCGCCAGCCGATCATCTGCCGCAACGTGCCCCGCCTGGTGCCGGGCTGGACCAAGCCCATCGTCGTCGGCCGCCACGCCTTCGGCGACCAGTACCGCGCCACCGACTTCCGCTTTCCGGGCAAGGGCAGGCTGACGATCAAGTTCGTCGGCGACGACGGCGAGACGATCGAGAAGGAGGTCTTCCAGGCCCCGGGCGCCGGTGTCACGATGGCGATGTACAACCTCGACGCGTCGATCATCGACTTCGCCCGCGCCAGCCTGAACTACGGCCTGAACCTCGGCTGGCCGGTCTATCTGTCCACCAAGAACACCATCCTTAAGGCCTATGACGGCCGTTTCAAGGACCTGTTCCAGAAGGTCTATGACGAGGAATTCGCCGATGCGTTCAAGGCCAAGGGCATCACCTACGAACACCGCCTGATCGACGACATGGTGGCCTCGGCGCTGAAATGGTCGGGCGGCTATGTCTGGGCCTGCAAGAACTATGACGGCGACGTG
>CAZYBG010000198.1:0-2608 GCA_964645155.1 uncultured Rhodobacterales bacterium
GTACTCGCCCTTGCGGTCGCGGACGATCGGCGCGAGCAGGTAGGCGCGCGTGCCTTCCGGCATCGCCATCACCCGGTCGACCATGTCCTGCACCTGCTGCGCCTCGATCGGCAGCCCGGTGGCGGGCGAATAGGGCGTGCCGGCGCGGGCGAAGAGCAGGCGCAGGTAGTCGTAGATCTCGGTCACCGTGCCGACGGTCGACCGCGGGTTCTTCGACGTCGTCTTCTGCTCGATCGAGATCGCCGGCGACAGCCCGTCGATATGGTCGACATCGGGCTTCTGCATCATGTCGAGGAACTGGCGCGCATAGGCGCTGAGCGATTCGACGTAGCGCCGCTGCCCCTCGGCATAGATCGTGTCGAAGGCGAGGCTCGACTTGCCCGAGCCAGAGAGACCCGTCAGCACCACCAGCCGGTCGCGCGGGATCGTCACGTCGACGTTCTTGAGGTTGTGCTCGCGGGCGCCCCGCACCTCGATCTCGCGCTGCTCGGCCATCGTCCACCCCGGATGAGAGGGTTAACAGATAGGCGATGTCCGCCGAGTCTCCAACCGAAAAACGGGAACGGAAGCAGAACGCCGCAGCATTGGCGACATTGTTGGCAGCAAGGCCAGCCGCGGGCACCGCGGCTGCCGCTCACGCAGGCGTCAGTGGCATCCCCGCACCCGGCGCCCTACCTTGGCAGGAGTGCCCGCAGCCCCGGAGGCCCGCCCATGCACCCGTTTCCCCGCCGCCTCGCCCTTGCCGCGCTCGCCGCGTCGCTCGCGCTCCCCGCCCTTGCCCATCACGGCTGGCGCTGGACCGACGGCGGCGAGTTCGAGCTGACGGGGATCGTCACCGCCGCCGATCTCGGCAACCCCCACGGCATCCTTACCGTGGACGCGAACGGCGAGGCCTGGACGGTCGAGGTCGGCCAGCCCTGGCGCAACGAGCGCGCCGGCCTGACCGACGCGATGCTCGCGCCCGGCGCCGAGATCACCGTGCTCGGCGAACGCGCGGCCGACCCGGCGCAGTTGGTGGTCAAGGCCGAGGTCGTGGTGATCGGCGGCACCCGCCACGTGCTCTACCCGGACCGGGTGTGAACGAACTCGCCGCGGCGCTCGAGGCAACGGCGATCGCCCAGCACCTCAAGGCCTCGCGCTGGACCTACCCGCTGGTCAATGCGGGCCACGTGCTCGGCCTCGCGTTGCTGATCGGCGCGGTGGTGCCGATGGACCTCAGGCTCCTGCGGCTGACCCGGCGCGGCCTTCTGGACGACGTGGTCGGCCTGCTGCGGCCGGCCGCGGCGGCGGGCGCAGTCCTCGCCATCGGCTGCGGCGCCCTGCTTTTCCTCGCGCAGGCGACAGACTACATCGCGAACGGCTGGTTCCAGGCGAAGATGGCGCTCCTCGCGCTCGCGCTTATCAACGCCGCGCTCCATCCCGGCCTCGCGGTCCTCCCCCCGGCACGCCAGGTCCTCGCCGCCACGCTCTCGCTCGCGCTCTGGCCGGCGGTGCTGCTCTGCGGCCGGATGATCGGCTATTCGTGACCGAGCGAACTGCGGGTTCCCGGTCATGGCCACGGGCAAAGGGCCGCTTCGATCTTGCGGATGGTGTTCCAGTTGCGGGCGGTCTGGCCGCGGCCCAGGGCCCGGTCGATGCGCGGAAGGGTCAGCGCCGAAGTCGAGATCGCCCCGCCATAGTCGATCAGGACCTCGCCGCCCAGCCGGGCGATGCGCGCCCCGGCATCCAGGTCCCGCAACGTTTCCAGAGCTGCATCGGGCACGGGGCCGGGCAAGAAATGCACTTGCACGCGCGCAGGGCGATCGCGGAGGACTTCGGCAAATTCCTTCGCGGCGCGACCTGCCCTGGCCACTTCGGCAATCGCGTCACCCGTCCGGCGCAGCCAGCCGTTCTGCAACCCTCCCGCTGCGAGGCACCTGGCGAAGATCATCTCGACGTCCGCCGGCGCGCAGTCGGACGGCACGATCAGGTTGCCGGTCGCGAGGATACTGCGCGTTCCGGGCAACCCTGCACCCCGGCAGGCGGCTTCCAGCGCCTTCATCGTCATGACACGGTGCGAGACCGGCCCGATGCCGCGCAACAGAAAGACGTGATCGCCGATCGGGATGGCCTCTCCGCAGGCTCGTGCAGGCGGGTCGTCCGCCCTCAGTAGTGGATCGCCCTTCCGTAGGCGTCGAGCACGCTTTCGTGCATCATCTCGCTCAGCGTCGGGTGCGGGAAGACCGTCTCCATCAGCTCGGCCTCGGTCGTCTCCAGCGTGCGGCCGACGACATAGCCCTGGATCAGTTCGGTCACCTCGGCGCCGACCATGTGCGCGCCCAGCAACTCGCCGGTCTTGGCGTCGAACACCGTCTTGACCATGCCCTCGGGCTCGCCGAGTGCAATCGCCTTGCCGTTGCCGATGAACGGGAAGCGGCCGACGCGCACCTCGTGGCCGGCCTCCTTCGCCTTCGCCTCGGTCAGGCCGACGCTGGCCACCTGCGGCTGGCAGTAGGTGCAGCCGGCGATCGAGCCCGGTTTGATCGGGTGCACCTTGTTCCTGCCGGCGACCAGTTCGGCCACCATCACGCCCTCGTGGCTGGCCTTGTGCGCCAGCCACGGCGCCCCG
>CAZYBG010000198.1:2618-3049 GCA_964645155.1 uncultured Rhodobacterales bacterium
TGTCGCCGATGGCATAGAGCCCCTCGACGCCGGTGCGGCAGTATTCGTCCGTCACCACATGACTACGGTCGACCTTGACGCCGGCCTCCTCCAGCCCGAGCCCCTCGACATTGCCGACGATGCCGACGGCCGAGATCACCGTGTCGAAGGCGCGCGTTTCGACCTTGCCGCCGGCCTCGATATGGGCCGTCACCTTGCCCTGCCCGCGATCGAGCTTCTTGACGACGGCCTTCTCCAGGATCGTCATGCCCTGCTTGACGAACTGCTTCCTCGCGAAGGCGCTGATCTCGGCATCCTCGACCGGCAGGATCCGGTCCATCACCTCGACCACCGTAGTCGCGGCGCCCAGCGTGTGGAAGAAGCTGGCGAACTCGATCCCGATCGCGCCCGAGCCGATCACCAGCAGTTTCTTCGGCATATGCGGCGGGACC
>CAZYBG010000199.1:0-3040 GCA_964645155.1 uncultured Rhodobacterales bacterium
AGAACAGGTTCTGGCGGATGTTGCGCATCGTCGCCCGCGACAGCGCCACCGCATCGGCCGCCCCGGAAAGCCCGCCCGAGACCAGCACCACATCCGCCGCCTCGATCGCGACATCGGTGCCGCTGCCGACGGCGATGCCGACATCGGCCTCGGCCAGCGCCGGCGCGTCGTTGATGCCGTCGCCGACGAAGGCCAGCCTGCCATGCGCCGCGCGCAGCCGCGCCACCGCCTCGACCTTGCCGCCGGGCAGCACCTCGGCCACCACCGTCGCGATGCCGAGGCGCGCGGCGATCGCCCGGGCGGTGGCCGCCGCATCGCCGGTGACCATCGCGACCTCGAGCCCCTGCGCCTTCAGCGCGGCGATCGCGTCCGGCGTCGTCGCGCGGACCGGGTCGGCGACCGCGAGGAGGGCGGCGAGCCGGCCGCCGATCGCGGCGTAGAGCGGCGTCCGCCCCTCGTCCGCGAGCTGCCGGGCGGCCTCGCGGAACGGCGCGGGGTCGAGACCGAGCCGGGTCATCAGCCGCTCGGCCCCGACCGCGACGATCATGTCACCCCCCGGTCCGCCCACGCTGGCGGTCACCCCGAAGCCGGTCAGGCTCTCGAACCCTCCGGCCGGCGGCAGCGCCAGCCCCTCGGCCTCGGCCGCGGCGACGATGGCGCGCGCGATCGGGTGTTCCGACCGCGCCTCGGCGGCGGCGACGCGGGCCAGCACCCCGGCGCGGTCGAAGCCGTCGGCCAGCCGCAGGTCGGTCAGCCGCGGCCGGCCCTCGGTCAGCGTCCCGGTCTTGTCGAGCGCGACGACGCGCACCCCCGCGAGCGCCTGCAGCGCGTCGCCGCGGCGGAACAGGATGCCCAGTTCGGCGCCGCGCCCGGTGCCGACCATGATCGAGGTCGGCGTCGCCAGGCCCATCGCGCAGGGGCAGGCGATGATCAGGACGGCGACCGCATTGACCAGCGCGAAGCTGAGGGCGGGGGCGGGGCCGAAGATCAGCCAGGCGGCGAAGCTGGCGGCCGCGACGGCCAGCACCGCGGGCACGAACCACAGCGTCACCCGGTCGACCAGCGCCTGGATCGGCAGCTTGCCGCCCTGGGCCGCGGCGACCATGCGCACGATCCCGGCCAGCATCGTGTCGGCGCCGACGGCCGTCGCCTCGAACGCGAAGGCGCCGGTCTGGTTGACGGTGCCGGCGACGACCGTGGCGCCGGGGCGCTTCTCGACCGGAACCGGCTCGCCGGTCAGCATCGCCTCGTCGACCCAGCTCGCGCCCTCGGTCACCCTGCCGTCGACCGGGACGCGGCCGCCGGGGCGGACCTCGACGATGTCGCCGGGCACGACCTCGGCCAGCGCGATCTCGGCCGCGCGCCCGCCGCGGCGGACCCAGGCCGTCTGCGGCTGCAGCCCCACCAGCCTGCGGATCGCCGCCGAGGCGCGGCCGCGCGCGCCGGCCTCGAGCCCGCGGCCGAGCAGGATCAGCGTCACGATCACCGCCGCCGCCTCGTAGTAGACATGCACGCTGCCGGGCGGCAGCAGGGCAGGCGCGAAGGTCGCGACCACCGAATAGGCCCAGGCCGCCGCGGTGCCGACCGCGACGAGGCTGTCCATGTCGGGCGCGCCGCGCAGGAGCGCGGGCACGCCGCGCCGGTAGAACCGCCGGCCGGGCCCGGCCAGCACCAGCGTGGTCAGCGCGAACTGCAGCCAGAAGCTCGCCTGCATCCCGATCGTCGCCATCACCAGGTCGTGCAGCGCGGGGATCAGGTGGCTGCCCATCTCGAGCACCACGACCGGCAGCGTGAGCGCGGCGGCAACCGCCAGGTCGCGCCGGAGCCGCGCCGCCTCGGCATCGTCGGGCGCCGCGACCGGCGCGGCATCGGCGGCGAGCGGCCGCGCGTCGTAGCCTGCCCGCTCGACCGCCCGGACCAGCGCCGGCGTCGCCGCGGCGCCGCGCGCGGTCGCCCGCACGGTGGCGCGCCCGGTCGCGAGGTTGACGTTCGCCTGCGCGACGCCCGGCACCGCGGCCAGCGCACGCTCGACCCGCAGGACGCACGAGGCGCAGGTCATCCCCTCGATCCCGAGCGTCACGGTCGGGGCTTCGGCTTCGGCTCGGGTTTCGGTGGCGCGTGCCAAGGCGGACCCCTCCTGCGGGCGGATGGCGGAACGGTCCCTGACATAAGGGTTCCCATCATGGGAAGGTCAACCCCGGCCCGGCCCGGCCCGGCCCGCCGCGCCCGGCCCGGCGCGCGCCCCCTTGACCTTGCCATGGTGGGAAGCCCCATCTCTCATCCGGACACCGCAAGGAGAGACCCGCGATGAAACTCCGCATCGATGCCATGGAATGCGGCGGCTGCGCCCGCGGCGTGACGCGCGCGATCGAGACCGTCGATCCCGCCGCCACCGTTTCGGCCGACCCGCCGTCGCGCACGGTGAGCATCGTCAGCGACCGGCCGGCCGCGGCGTTCCTGCCGGCGCTGGCCGCCGCCGGCTTTTCTGCCGAACCGATCTGAGAAAGGACCAGCGACCATGCAGACCCCCGTTTTCGCCGCCCTCGCGGCCGCCACGCTCGCCGCCACGTTCGCGCTGCCGGGCGTCGCGCAATCGCAGGGCGGCACCGCCGACCACGGCGCGATGGGCCATGACGGCGCCGCCATGGCCGACGACCCCGCCACCGCCGGCTTCATGGCGGCCAACGACGCCATGCACCGCGACATGGCGATCGACTGGTCGGGCGACGCCGATGTCGACTTCATGCGCGCGATGATCCCGCACCACGAGGGCGCGGTGGCGATGGCGCGCGTGGTGCTCGAGCATGGTGACGACCCCGAGGTGCGCGCGCTCGCCGAGGAGGTGATCGCCGCGCAGGAGGCCGAGATCGCGCTGATGAAGGCCTGGCTCGCCGCGCGCGGGATCTAGCGTCCGGGCCCGCGGCGTGATGGTGCGATCCGTTCGGGGGGAACGGACGGAAGCACCAGTGCTCGACACCCGACACAACGTTCCCGCCTGCGCGCCCCGACCGCCCCGATCGGGAAGGGCAGATATGCGGAC
>CAZYBG010000200.1:0-3013 GCA_964645155.1 uncultured Rhodobacterales bacterium
GATGCTCGGTCAGCCGCTCGGCGAAGTAGAGCGGCGAGGGACGGCCGACATAGTGGGTCCAGAGGTGGTTCATCTGGTCCCAGAAGCTCTGGTCCGTCTTCGCCTTCTCGTACTCCGCCTCGAGCTCGAGGATCAGCGGCATCAGCGTCTCGCTGACGAAGCGTCCGCCGAACTGGCCGAAGCGGCCCTGCTCGTCGGGGCCGGTCAGGAAGCTGTTGATCAGATCGTCGGGCATCGGGGCCTCCGTTCAGCTGAGCTCGCGTTTAAAGCCTGTATGGCTTGGGGTAAAGCCGAGCCTCTCGTAGAACGCATGGGCGCGCGTGCGGGTCCGGTTGGTGGTCAGCTGGATCAGGCCGCAGCCCTCGGCGCGGGCGCGCGCCTCGGCATCGGCCATCAGCAGGGCGCCGATGCCCTGGTCGCGGAACCGGCCGGCGACGCGCACCGATTCCACCTGCGCCCGACGCGTCGCCCGCAGCGACAGGCCCGAGATGAAGGTGATCTGATAGGTGGCCACGATGCCGTCGCCGTCCTCGCCGACGATGAGGTGGTTCGCCCGCTCGGCCTGCATCCGCTCGAACGCCCCGATATAGTCGGCCAGCGCGCCGCCCTCCCGGCCGCTGCCGAGGCCGTCGTCGGAAAGCAGGGCGACCACGTCGGCCACGTCCTCCGCCCTTGCCTCGCGGAAGCGGATCATGCGCGCGCCGCCGCGATGAAGGCACCGATCAGGGCCGCATCCTTCACCCCCGGCGCGGCCTCCACGCCCGACGATACGTCGACCTGCCGCGCACCGGTGAGGCGGATCGCCTCGGCCACGTTGCCTGCAGTCAGGCCTCCGGCGAGCATCCACGGCACCGGCCAGCGGCGGCCGGCGATCAGCCGCCAGTCGAAGGCGGCCGCGTTGCCCCCCGGCCGGTCGGCGCCGGGCGGGGGCTTGGCGTCGACGAGAAGCTGGTCGGCCACCGCGCCATGCGCGGCCAGCGCCGGAAGGTCGGCCTCGCCCGCCACGCCGACCGCCTTCATCACAGGCAGCCGGTAGCGATCCCGGACGGCCGCGACGCGCTCGGGCATCTCGCGGCCGTGAAGCTGCAGCATGTCGACGGGCACCTCTGCCAGGATCGCGTCCAGCCCGGCATCGTCCATGTCCACCGTCAGGGCAACCTTGGCGATGCCCGCCGGCACCCGGGTGGCAAGCGCCGCCGCGGCCCCTGTCGTGAGGTGCCGCGGCGATCCCGGGAAGAAGACGAAGCCGACATAGGCAGCACCCGCCGCAACAGCGGCGTCGACATGCGCAGGCTCGCGAAGGCCGCAGATCTTGACACGAACCGACATCCGTTTCGGCGCTCAGCCGGCCTTTCGCGGCTGCTCGAGCAGGGCGAGGACCTCGTCCTGCGGGTCCGGCTGCGCCGCGCGCAGCTTCGAGACCTCGCGCTCGAGCCGCGCGGCCTCGCGCCGCGCCTGCGCCGCCGCGGCGCGATGCTTGTGCTCGCGCAGCCATTCCCAGACGAAGCCGATCAGCAGCCCGGCCACCACCCCACCGACGACGACCAGGAACAAGGGCAGCCGGATCGCCCAGCTCAGGCCGAGGAACGTGCCCATCTCCGCCGGCAGCAGGCGCAGCGTCACGATCTCGCGATTGGCGAGCAGGACGGTGAGCAGCAGGATGCCGACGACCACAAGGAACGCGAGCTTGAGGTAGCGCATCACTCCGCCCCGTTCAGCCGGTCGCGCAGGAGCTTGCCGGTCTTGAAGAACGGCACGTGCTTCTCCTCCACGTCCACCGCGTCGCCGGTGCGCGGATTGCGCCCGGTCCGCGCATCGCGCCGCTTGACCGAGAAGGCCCCGAAACCGCGGAGTTCGACCCTGTCGCCGCGCGCCATGGCCTCGATGATCTCCTCGAAGATCGTGTTCACGATCCGCTCGACATCGCGCTGGTAGAGATGCGGGTTCTCGTCGGCGATCTTCTGGATCAGTTCAGAGCGGATCATCTGGAACACCCCCCGAGTACCCGATTTGCCGCCCGCGCCTGGCTGGCTGACTGACTGGCGACTATAGGCCCATCCCGCCGCGGGGGAAACGGCAACGATGCCGCCGGCGCGGATTCGCCCGGCGTAAATCGCTGATTTCCGGGTGATAACTGGCACCGTGCCGGCATCTGCACCGATTTTCCCGACCGGTCCGGTCGGCTGGGGCCGTTGCCGTCATGATGATTCGCGGCCCGCAGGCGGCCGCGAAAACGCAATGGGCGGCGCCAGTGCGGCGCCGCCCGTCGAATTCCGCGCTGGTCGCCGGCGGCTACTCGCCCTTGCCGCGAAGCGCCGCGCCGAGGATGTCGCCGAGCGACGCGCCCGAGTCCGACGAGCCGTACTGTTCGACCGCCTCTTTCTCCTCCGCGATCTCGCGCGCCTTGATCGACACGCCGAGCTTGCGGGTCTTGGCATCGACGTTGGTCACCCGCACGTCGACCTTGTCGCCCACGCCGAACCGCTCGGGGCGCTGCTCGGAGCGGTCGCGCGACAGGTCCGAGCGGCGGATAAACGACTTCATGCCGTTGTACTCGACCTCGATCCCGCCATCCTCGATCTTCGTCACGTTAACCGTGATGACCGAGCCGCGCTTCACGCCCTCGATCGCCTCGCCGAAGCTGTCGTCGCCCAGAGCCTTGATCGAAAGCGAGATCCGCTCCTTGTCGACATCGACCTCGGTGACGACCGCCTTGACGGTATCGCCCTTGCGGTAGTTCTGGATCGCCTCTTCGCCGCGCTGGTCCCAGCTGAGATCGGAGAGGTGCACCATGCCGTCGATGTCGTGGTCGAGCCCGACGAACAGGCCGAACTCGGTGATGTTCTTCACCTCGCCCTCGATCGGCGTGCCGACCGGGTGGGTCTCGGCGAACAGCTCCCACGGGTTGCGCATGGTCTGCTTCAGGCCCAGCGACACGCGCCGCTTGGACTGGTCGATCTCGAGCACCATCACGTCGACCTCCTGCGAGGTCGAGACGATCTTGCCGGGATGC
>CAZYBG010000201.1:0-3004 GCA_964645155.1 uncultured Rhodobacterales bacterium
CCGCGCTCCTCCTCGCCCGCGGCGCGGCGGCGCCCGACCGGCAGGCGCTGGCCGCGCCGGCCTCGGAGTGGCAGGTGACGGAGGGCGCGCTCGGCTTCACCGTCCTGCAGCTCGGCCAGCCCGCCCCGGCGCGCTTCGAGCGCTGGGCCGCCGCCATCGCATTCGCGCCGGAAACCGGCACCGGCCGCGTCACCGCCACCGTCGATGTCGCCTCGCTCACGCTCGGCGGGGTGACGGCGCAGGCGCTCGGCGCCGACTTCCTCGACGCCGCGGGCCACCCGCAGGCGGTCTTCGCCGCCACGATCCGCCCCGCGGGCGCCGCCGACGGCACCGCGTTCCTCGCCGAGGGCACGCTGACGCTCCGCGGCGCCGAACGCCCGCTGACGCTGCCCTTCACGCTCGCCCGCGAGGGCGACACCGCGCGGATCGAGGGCACCGTCACCCTCGACCGGCGCGACTTCGCCATCGGTGCCCGCTTCCTCGACGAGGGCCAGCTCGGCTTCGCCGTCACCGTCGGCGTCGCGCTGACCGCGGTGCGGCAGGCCGCCGCCGCCGACTGACCCCGCGCCATCCCGCCCCGGCGCCTCCCGACGCGGCCCCTCCCGACGCGGCTTGCATCGCCGCCGCGCCCGTGTATAAGCGCGCATCCTTTCCGCAACTCACGTGAACCGGCGCAGCCTCTCGTGGACGGGCCGCGGAAAGGGCCGAAGTGCCCGCCCTTTGAAATGCGCCCGAGACGAAGGAACGCCGCATGCCGCTCTACGAGCATGTGTTCATCGCGCGCCAGGACCTTTCCAACGCGCAGGCCGAAGGGCTGATCGAGCACTTCGGGACCGTCCTCAAGGACAATGGCGGACAGGTCCTCGACACCGAGTACTGGGGTGTCAAGACGATGGCCTACAAGGTCAACAAGAACCGCAAGGGCCACTACGCCTTCCTCAAGTCCGACGCACCGGCCCCCGCCGTGCAGGAGATGGAGCGCCTGATGCGCCTTCATGACGACGTGATGCGGGTGCTGACGGTGAAGGTCGATGCGCACGAGGAAGGCCCCTCGGCGCAGATGCAGAAGCGCGACGACCGCGACGACCGCGGCCCGCGCGGCGACCGCGACCGGGGCGACCGGGGCGACCGGGATCGCGGCGACCGCGACCGGGGCGACCGCGACCGCGCCCCGCGCCGCCGTGACGACGCCTGAGGAAAGGACCGCAAATCATGGCTACCAAACCGTTTTTCCGCCGCCGCAAGGTCTGCCCGTTCTCCGGCGACAACGCGCCGAGGATCGACTACAAGGACGTGCGGCTGCTGCAGCGCTACGTCTCGGAGCGCGGCAAGATCGTGCCGTCGCGGATCACCGCCGTGTCGGCGAAGAAACAGCGCGAGCTGTCGCGGGCGATCAAGCGCGCCCGCTTCCTCGCGCTCCTGCCCTATGCCGTGAAGTGAGGAGGCCCGACCGATGGAAGTGATTCTTCTCGAACGCGTCGCCAAGCTCGGCCAGATGGGCGAGGTGGTCCGCGTCAAGGACGGCTACGCGCGCAACTACCTGCTGCCGCAGGGCAAGGCGCTGCGCGCCAACGCGGGCAACGTCAAGCGCTTCGAGACCGAGAAGGCGCAGCTCGAGGCGCGCAACCTCGAGACCCGCGCCGAGGCCGACAAGCTCGGCGCGAAGCTCGACGGCCAGCAGTTCGTGGTGATTCGCTCCGCTTCCGACGCCGGCTCGCTCTACGGCTCGGTGACCACCCGCGACGCGGCCGACGCCGCCGCGGCGGCGGGCTTCACGCTCGACAAGCGGCAGGTCGCGCTCGACCGGCCGATCAAGGAGCTTGGGCTGCACCCGGTGACGGTGACGCTGCACCCCGAGGTCGTGGTGAAGATCACCCTCAACGTCGCGCGGTCGGCCGAGGAGGCCGACCTGCAGGCCGCCGGCAAGTCGATCCAGGAGCTCGCGGCCGAGGAAGAGGCCGCGGCCGAGTTCGAGATCCAGGAGCTCTTCGACGACCTCGGCGGCGCCGCCGGCGACGACGACCAGCCGGGCGCCTGAGGCACCGCCAGCGCAAACGACCAGGGCCGCGCCTTCCGGGGCGCGGCCCTTGTGTTTCGGGGCACGGGTCTCAGCCGGGGCGCGGGAGGCGGGGGCCTTCCGAGCCCGGAGCGGACGCTCGCAGCAGAGGGCGGCGGATGGCCGCGGACAGCCGCCACTCCGCCGGTGGTCTGCACTTTATGGCGTAAAGTCGGACGACCCCCGAGCGCGCGCCGGCGTTGACAAAGCGGCTGGCCGTGCGGGCGGCCATCCGCTGCCCGGGCCGCTGCGCGGCTGATCCGGGCCGGGTGCGCGCACAGTCGTTGCGAGGCCCTGAGGTCCGCATCGTCCCGCAATCCAGCCCCCCGCCCGGCCCTATCCCGGCGCGCGCGGCTCCGCGTCGAGCGGCACGGTGAAGACCTGCCCGGGATAGATCAGGTCGGGGTCGCGGATCTGGGCGCGGTTGGCCTCGAACACTTTCACGTAGAGCCGCCCGTCGCCGTAATTGTCGCGCGCGATGGCCCAGAGCGTGAAGCCGCGCTGCACGGTGACCGCCACGGTGCCGGTGGCGCCGTCGGCGCGCACCTCCTCGACCAGCAGGCCGGCGAGCTCCTCGCGGGTCTCGCGGGTGACCTCGGTCTCGGTCCGGGCGACGACCTCGCCGCCGGCGCCGATCTGGTCGACGCGCAGCGTGTAGCGCGGCGGCGTGCCTTCGGGCAGCGGCGCGGTCCAGCCGCCCTCGGGGGAGACCTCGACGGTCGCGACCTCGGTGTTGTCGGCGTAGAGCCGGGCGAAGCTGCCGCTGGCGGCGCGGCCCGAGACCGACATCTGCCCCTGCGGACTGGTCGAGATAGCGTCGATCGAGAGCCCGCCGGGCGGGATCGCCGCGGCGCCGTCGGCGGAGAGGACGCGCGCGCCACCCGCGGGATCGGCGATGATGACCGGGGCCGCGGCAGCCGGCGCGGCAGGCGCGGCGGTCGCCCCGGT
>CAZYBG010000202.1:0-2968 GCA_964645155.1 uncultured Rhodobacterales bacterium
AAGGGCTTCATCATGATCGGCGACGAGACCGACGGCACGGTGATCCCGCAGGACCTCGGCCTTTCCTGGGCGATCTCGAAGAAGAAGGCCGACTACCTCGGCAAGCGCGCGCAGGAACGGGCGCACATGACCGATCCCGGCCGCTGGACGCTGGTCGGCCTCGAGACGCCCGACGGCTCGGTGCTGCCCGAGGGCGCCTATGCGGTGGCGGCCGGCGTCAACGCCAACGGCCAGCGGCGCACCGAGGGGCGGGTGACCTCGACCTACCGCTCGCCCACGCTCGGCCGCGGCATCGCCATGGGGCTGGTCGAGCGCGGCCCGGCGCGGCTGGGCGAGACGCTGCGCTTCGCCGACGGCAGGGGCGGCGAGGTGCCGGCGAAGATCGTGAGCCCGGTGTTCTACGACCCCGAGGGGGAGAGGCAGGATGTCTGAGCCGGCCAGCGCGCTGTCCGGCGCGGTGTTCGAGGGCTATGCCCGGGTCGCCGAGGCGGGGCTGCGGGGCATGGTCACCCTGCGCGCCGACCTGGCCGACCCCGTTGTCGCGGCCGCGGTCCGCGAGGTCGCCGGCGTCGATCTGCCCGGGCAGCGGCGGATCGTGGCGGAGGGCGCCCGGGGCGCGGGCTGGATGGCGCCCGACGAGTTGCTGATCCTGGTGCCCTATGCCGAGGCCGGGGCGGCCGTCGCCGCCCTGTCGGCGGCGCTTGCCGGCACGCATCACCTGGCGGTCGACGTCTCCGACGCCCGCGCCGTCTTCCGCCTCGAGGGCGGCGCCGCGCGCGAGGTGCTGGCCAAGCTGACCCCGGCCGAGGTGGCGCCGGGCCGGCTCGAGCCCGGTGAGCTCAGGCGGACGCGGCTCGCGCAGGTCGCCGCGGCGTTCTGGATCGAGGACGGCGGCTTCACCGTCGTCTGCTTCCGCTCGGTCGCGCAGTACGTCTTCGACCTCCTGAAGGTCTCGGCGATGCCGGGCGGCGAGATCGGCCTCTGGCGCTGAGCCGGCCCCGGCCGCCGCGCACCGCGATCCCGCAACACCGCGATGTCAGGACACCGCGATGTCAGAACACGGCGATGTCAGAACACGGCGATGTCAGAACACGGCGATTCCGGCGCGGGCCAGCGCGAAGCCGCGCCCGTCCTCGCGCCGGCAGGTCAGCCCCGTCGTCTCGGCGGCGCAGGCGAAGGGGCCGAGCGACCAGGTGTTGCCGTAGGCCAGCACCGGCCCCTCGCAGCACCCCGCCGCCGGCGCGGTGTCGAGCGCCGCCGGCCCCGACGGGCCGAGCCGCAGCCGGACCGGGGCGGGGGCGAGGCGGTCGCAGGCCAGCTCCGGCCCGCCCTGCAGCGGCGCATAACCCGCCGCGCCGCCGATCGGCACGAACAGGCAGGCGATGTTGCCCGACGGCATCCGGAAGCCGACGAGGCCGTCGGCATCGGCCGCGAAGCGCTGTTCGGCCACCGGCTGCGGCGCCGCGAGGGCAGAGACAGCGAGAGAGACAAGCGCAGCGCGCATCGAGGCTCCGGCAGGCGGGAGGAGGGCTTTGTGCCGACCCTAGAGGATGGCGGCGGGGTGAGCCAGTTTTCGTTCATCTACCGTGGGTTGTGCACGGTTCCTCGGGTGACGTAGGGTCAGGTTGGGCCGGGTTGCGCCGGGCGGGGTCGAGCTGGGGCGCGGCACGAAGCCCCGGCTAGCCCTGCGGCACCGGCGCGGGCGGCGGCTCGGCGGTCTTGAGTGCGTCGGTCGGGTCGAGCTTGGCGAAGAAGGTCGCGTCCTCGCCGGCGGTCCGCACCAGTTCGGCGAAAACCCGCGCGTAGTCCGGGTCGGCCTGGAGCCGCGCGATGCGGCCGCGGTGCCAGTCGACCGCCTCGGCATGGAGCCGGCCGAGCGCGGGGTCGGCCTTGAGGCGCGCGATCTCGGCCTCGACCCGCGGCAGCAGCCACAGCAGGCGGCTGTCCTCCTCGGTCAGGTAGTTGCGGCGCTGCCAGTAGTAGACGCCCTGGTCCTGGTCGGTGTGGTTGATCCGCCCGCGGTCGCGCTTGACGAGGTAGCTTTCGGCCGATCGCAGCGCGTAGTGGTTGAGCGTGGCGAGGCGGTAGCCGAAGATCGGCTGCACGGTGCGCCAGCCGCGCTCGATCAGCCGCTTCGGCATCACCCGGCCCGAGCCGTTGACCCAGCGCACCGCCGCCTCGGCGCCCTCGGCCATCTTCGCCGGCCGGTGGACGCCGAGCTTGCGGAACCGGCAGGTGGTCTTGTCGAACAGCGTCTTGAACCCCCAGGCGAGGCCGGGGTCGGGCAGCATCTCGGGCGCGCAGCGGGTGAACTGGGCGATGACCGGGCGGTCCTCGTAGCCGATGACGCCGCCGTTGCCGAAGAACTTCCAGGTCAGCGAGATCGCGTTGGGGTGGTTCGCGGCGCGGAACAGGTCGTGCAGCGTGCCGTCGCCGACATGCACGGCGATGAACTCGTCGAGGTCGATCGTCAGGATCCAGTCGGCCTCGCGGTAGACCTTCTGGCGCGTCGCGTCCTTCAGCGCGGCGTGCTGCGGCTTGACCGTGCCGCCGCGCGGATAGGGGTTGTCGACCCGGGTGACGAGGCCGAGGCCGGCCAGCCGGTCGAGGATCGCGTCGGTGTTGTCGGTGCAGTCGTTGGTGTAGACGAGGAAGTGATCGACCCCGATCACCCGGTTGTAGGCGATCCATTCCAGGATGAAGGGGCCTTCGTTCTTCATCGCGGTTACGACGAGGATGCGCGCCTTTCCCGGTGGCCGCTGCGGCGGGGCGAGCCAGGGGCCGGTGCGGTTCAGCACCGCCTCGAGCCCGTCGGCGAGCCGGCGGAAGCGCCGGTTGCGGTGCACCGGCGGGCGCAGTTCCATACCGGCCAGCGCCGCGGGCGGATGGTCCTGCACCGCGTCGGCCGCCGGGTCGGCGGCATCGCGCAGGAGCCGGGGCGGAACCGGGCGCGGGGCAGCCGCCCCGG
>CAZYBG010000203.1:0-2963 GCA_964645155.1 uncultured Rhodobacterales bacterium
CGATCGGGCACATCCGGCCATAGTGCGTCGGGTGCACGTCGCGCACCTCGAAGCCCGCCCGCTCACGGGTCAGACCGCCCGGCCCGAGGGCCGAGAGGCGGCGCTTGTGCGTCACCTCGGAGAGCGGGTTGGTCTGGTCCATGAACTGGCTGAGCTGCGAGGAGCCGAAGAACTCGCGCACCGCGGCGGCGGCGGGCTTGGCGTTGATCAGGTCCTGCGGCATCACCGTGTCGATCTCGACCGACGACATTCGCTCCTTGATCGCCCGCTCCATCCGCAGCAGGCCGATCCGGTACTGGTTCTCCATAAGCTCGCCGACCGACCGTACCCGGCGGTTGCCGAGGTGGTCGATGTCGTCGATCTCGCCCCGGCCATCGCGCAGCTCCACCAGCGCCCTGACGCAGGCGATGATGTCGTCGCGGCGCAGCGTCCGCTGGGTGTCGGGCGCATCGAGGTCGAGGCGCATGTTCATCTTCACCCGGCCCACGGCCGACAGGTCGTAGCGCTCGCTGTCGAAGAACAGCTGGTCGAACAGGCCCGAGGCGGCCTCGACGGTCGGCGGCTCGCCCGGCCGCAGGACGCGGTAGATGTCCATCAGCGCGGTGTCGCGGTTCCAGTTCTTGTCGGCGGCCACCGTGTTGCGGATGTACGCGCCGATGTTGATGTTGTCGATGTCGAGGACCGGGATCTCGGTGACGCCGGCGTCGAGCAGCGCCTTGAGTGAACCACCCTTGACGCCGCCGTCGCGGTCAAGCTCCCAGGTCAGCTCGTCGCCCGCCTCGACATGGATCACGCCGGTCTTCTCGTCGATGATGTCGCGCGCAACGAAACGGCCGACGATCTGGTCGAACGGCAACAGGATCTCGCTGACCTTGCCGTCGTCCACCAGCTTCTTGACGGTGCGCGGCGTCACCTTGTCGCCCGCCTTGGCGATGACCTCGCCAGTGCCGGCATCGACGATGTCGTAGGTCGGGCGCGTACCGCGGATCCTGTCGGGGAAGAACTTCGTGGACCAGCCCTTGTTCTTCACCTGCTTGAACGTCACGGTGTCGTAGTAGGCGTCCATGATCGCCTCCTGGTCCATGCCAAGGGCATAGAGCAGGGTGGTGACCGGCAGCTTCCGCCGGCGGTCGATCCGCGCGAAGACGAGGTCCTTGGCGTCGAACTCAAAATCGAGCCAGGAGCCGCGATACGGAATGATCCGGCAGGCAAAGAGCAGCTTGCCCGACGAGTGGGTCTTGCCCTTGTCATGGTCGAAGAACACCCCCGGCGAGCGGTGCATCTGGCTGACGACCACGCGCTCGGTTCCGTTCACGATGAACGTGCCGTTCGACGTCATGAGCGGCATGTCGCCCATGTAGACATCCTGCTCCTTGATGTCCTTCACCGACTTCGCGCCGGTATCCTCGTCGA
The DNA here is from genome assembly GCA_964645155.1 of uncultured Rhodobacterales bacterium. Lineage (GTDB taxonomy): Bacteria > Pseudomonadota > Alphaproteobacteria > Rhodobacterales > Rhodobacteraceae > CAZYBG01. The sequence continues at coordinate 1,414 of CAZYBG010000203.1, forward strand.
GATCGAACACGATCAGGCGCAGCGTCACCTTGAGGGGTGCGCTGTAGGTCATGTCGCGGCTCTGGCACTCGTCGACGTCGTACTTCGGCTTCTCGAGCTCGTACTTCACGAACTCGAGCACGGCCGTCTCGTTGAAGTCCTTGATCGGAAAGACCGACTGGAACACCCCCTGGATGCCCTCGCCGTCGGCGGGCTTGTCGCCATCGCCGGACTGGAGGAACAGATCGTAGGAGCTTTTCTGCACCTCGATCAGGTTCGGCATTTCGAGAACTTCGCGGATTTTGCCGTAGTAGCGGCGGATACGCTTCTGGCCAACGTACGCTTGAGCCATGCTCGTCGTCACCTTTCGTCTGACGCGGACCGTCTCGCCCCCGGGGGCAGGGCGGCGGGCCGCTCACGAAACCGGCAATGGGGCCCCATTCCAGCCTGCCGTCCCACCGGCAGGCACCCGAGCCCTGAACCTCGCCTGAGGAAGGGCCTTTGCGGAAAGGCCCTTTCCAAGACAGGTCCGGCTGGAGGCGGGATCGCCGCCTCCAGCCTTCGATTCACGGCGGGGCTATGCCCACCCGACAGGCCTCAGGCCAGGTCCACCTCGGCACCGGCCGCGACCAGCTTGCCCTTGATGTCCTCGGCCTCGGTCTTGTTGACGCCTTCCTTGACCTTGCCACCGGCTTCCACGAGGTCCTTGGCTTCCTTCAGGCCAAGGCCTGTGATCGCGCGGACTTCCTTGATCACGTTGATCTTGTTCGGGCCGGCGCTCTTCAGCACGACGTCGAACTCGGTCTTCTCCTCGGCGGCCTCGGCGGCAGCGCCGCCCGCACCGGGCGCCGCGGCCATCATGACCGCGCCGCCGGCGGCAGGCTCGATGCCGTACTCGTCCTTGAGGATTTTCTTGAGTTCCTGCGCCTCCAGAAGGGTAAGTCCCACGATCTGTTCGGCGAGTTTCTTCAGATCAGCCATTTCTCTCATCCAGTCCTAAAGATGTGTTCCAACGTGCCGGGTTCAAGCGGCGCGGGATCACGTGTTGCTCAAGCGGCAGCCCGCTCCTCCAGAGTGGAGAGGATGCCCGCGATGTTCGAAGCAGGTGCGCCAATGGCCCCGGCGAGGTTTGCGGCCGGTGCGCCGATGCACGCCACGACCTGAGCGATAAGCTCTTCGCGCGACGGCAGGTCGGACACCTCCCTTACCCCGTTCGAGTCCAGGAACGTCTCGCCCATGGCACCGCCGAGGATCTCGTATTTCGAGTTGTCCTTGGCGAACTTGACCGCGACCCTGGCCGCAGCCGTCGGGTCTTCGGAATAGGCGAGAACGGTCATGCCCCTCAGGAGCTCGGCCATGGCCTGGCCGGGCTTGCCGTCGAGGGCGATCTTGGCGAGCCTGTTCTTGGCAACGCGCACGGAACCGCCCGCTTCGCGCATCCGCGCGCGGAGGTCCTGCATCTCGGCAACCGTGAGACCCGCGTAGCGTGCAACCACGACAACGCCAGAGCTTTCGAAGATCTGGCCGAGTTCATCGACCACTTTCTCTTTCTGGGCTCTATCCACAGTTTC
>CAZYBG010000204.1:0-2945 GCA_964645155.1 uncultured Rhodobacterales bacterium
GTAGTCCACGGGCGCGTCGTCCACCCGCCACTCCGGGGCGGGGCGGGACGGGGTGGGGCGGGGTGGGGATCACCGGAGGGTGCCGGCGCCGCCAGCCGTTCCGGGCATTCCGCGCCCCCGTGCGCGCCGCGGACCGGTCAGGCGGGCGCCGCGGCGAGGTAGCCGTCGATCGCCGCCGCCGAGCCCTGCGCCCAGACCCGGCCCAGCGCCGCGCCGAACGCGGCGGCGAAGCCCGGGTGCTGGCCGAGATCGCCGTAGACCGCGCTCAGACCGAGCCAGGCGGCGGGATCGGCCCGCGCCGCGCGGGCGCGCGCCGTCAGCATCGCCCAGTTCGGGTCGTTCGGCGCGATCGGCGCGCCGGCCTCGGTCTCGCCCGCGCAGTAGCGGCACCAGAGCGCCGAGAGCAGGATCAGCCCGTCGGCCGGCCGGCCCGCGGCCAGGCAGTCGCGGATCGTCGGCACGATGAACTTCGGCTGCCGGTTCGACCCGTCGAGGCAGAGCCGGCGCACGGTGTCGGCGACCTGCGCGTTCGCGAACCGCCGGGCGATCAGCCGCTGGTAGCCGGCGAGCTCGACGCCCGGCACCGGCGGCACGACGGGCACCACCTCGCGGCCCAGCACCGTGTCGAGAAAGCCGCGGATGCGGCGGTCGGCCATCGCCTCGTGGACGTACTCGATCCCGGCCAGGCCCGCCGGGTAGGCGATGATCGCGTGCCCGCCGTTCAGGATGCGGATCTTCATCGTCTCGAACAGGTCCACCCGGTCGGTGAAGGTCACGCCCGCCGCCTCCAGCGGCGGCCGGCCGGCGGGAAAGCGGTCCTCCATCACCCATTGCCGGAACGGCTCGCAGGTGACGGGCGCGGCGTCGTCCAGCCCGAGGTCTGCGGCCATCGCCCGCTCGCGCGGGCCGGTCGCCGGGGTGATCCGGTCGACCATCGCGTTCGGGAAGGCGACGGTGTCGGCGATCCAGTCGGCGAGGCCGGGGTCGGAAAGGCGCGCCACGCCGGTCACCGCGTCGCGCGTCACCGCGCCGTTGTGGGGGACGTTGTCGCAGCTCATCACCGTGAAGGGCAGGGCGCCCGCGGCCCGGCGCCGGGCCAGCGCCGCGGCGATCGCGCCGAAGGCGGTGCGCGGCGCCGCCGGCTGCGCGGCGTCGTGGCGGATGTCGTCGTGGTCGGGGCTGAAGGTGCCGCTGTCGGGGTCGACGAAGTAGCCGCCCTCGGTCACCGTCAGCGAGACGATGCGGATGCCGGGATCGGCCATCGCCGCGATCAGCGCGGCATTGCCCTCCTCGACCGGCACGAACCCGGCCATCGCGCCGATCACCCGCGCCCGCAGGTCGCCGGGCGCCAGCTCGATCACCGAGAACATCCAGTCCTGCGGCGCGAGGAGATCGCGCATCCGCGCATCGCCCTCGCGCACCCCGGCGCCGAGGATCGCCCAGTCCTGCGCCAGCCCCTGCTGCATCAGGTCGTCGAGGTAGACCGCCATGTGCGCGCGGTGGAAGTTGCCGCAGCCGACATGCACGATGCCGGGGCGTAGCGCGGCGCGGTCGTAGCCGGGCCGCGCGACCGCGGCGGGAAGTCCGGCGAGCGTCGTGTTCGAAAGTGTCATGTCAGGCCATCCAGTTGCCGCCGTCGACGCCGAAGCACTGCGCCACGATGTAGTCGGCCTCGGGCGTGGCGAGGAAGATCGCCATGCCGGTCAGGTCGGCGGCCGTTCCCATCCGGCCGTAGGGCACCGCCGCGCCGACGAGGCGCTTCTTCTCGCCCGGCGCACGGCCCTCGTGGCGCGCGAACAGCGCATCCACATGGTCCCAGTGCTCGCCGTCGACCACGCCGGGGGCGATGGCGTTGACGTTGATGCGGTGCGCGATGAGGTTCAGCCCGGCCGACTGGGTGAGCGAGATCACTGCCGCCTTGGTGGCGCAGTAGACGGCGACGAGGGGCTCGCCGCGCCGGCCGGCCTGGCTCGCCATGTTGATGATCTTGCCGCCGGCGCCTTGCGCGATCATCACCTTCGCCGCGGCCTGCATCGTGAAGAGCGTGCCGGCGACGTTCACCGCGAACAGCCGGTCGTAGCTCTCGCGGGTGATCCCGGCCACCGGCGCGGCATCGAACAGGGCCGCGTTGTTGATCAGGATGTCGAGGCCGCCCATCGCGCCGACCGCGGCGGCGACGCCGGCCTCGATGCTGTCCTGCCGGGTCACGTCCATCGGCACGGCATGGGCGCCGGGCCCGAGCGCCGCCACCGCCTGCGCCAGCGCGCCTGCGTTGATGTCGGCCAGCGCCACCTCGGCCCCCTCGGCCAGATAGGCGCGCGCGAACTCGAACCCGATGCCGCGGGCCGCACCGGTGATCAGCGCGCGCTTGCCGCCGAGCCTCATGGCGCCACCGCCGTTCCGTCGGCGCCGAAGCGGTGCAGCTTGCCCGGCTGCGGCGCCAGCCGCACCGCGTCGCCGTGGTGCAGCGCGATCTCGCCCGGCGCGCGCACCGTCAGCGTGCCGAGCCCGCCGCACTCCACCCGCAGGAACGTGTCCGAGCCGAGATGCTCGGAGATGCCGACGGTGCCCCGCCACGGCCCGTCCGGCGCCACGTCGACATGTTCCGGCCGGATCCCGATCGTCGCCGCGCCGTGGCGCGCCGCCTCCTCGCCGGCGATCAGGTTCATCTTCGGGCTGCCGATGAAGCCCGCGACGAACAGGTTCCGCGGCGCCCGGTAGAGGTCGAGCGGCGAGCCCACCTGCTCGATCCGCCCGGCATTCAGCACGACGATCTTGTCGGCCATCGTCATCGCCTCGACCTGGTCGTGGGTGACGTAGATCATCGTCGTGGCGAGCGACTGGTGCAGCTCGCTGATCTCCTGCCGCATGGTGACGCGCAGCGCGGCGTCGAGGTTCGAGAGCGGCTCGTCGAACAGGAACGCCGCCGGCTCGCGCACGATCGC
>CAZYBG010000205.1:0-2942 GCA_964645155.1 uncultured Rhodobacterales bacterium
GCCGGGAGCGGAGCGGCCGCAGGCCGGCGGCGGCGGCGATGGCGGGGGCGGCGGCGGCGAGAACGGGAGCGGCTGATGCTGCCGTTCAACACCCTCGTCGCGGTCTGCGTCGGCTACGTGGCGATCCTCTTCGCGCTGGCCTTCGCGGCGGAGCGGATGGCCGACCGCGGCCGGGGCGCGTGGCTGCGCGCGCCGATCGTCTACACGCTGTCGCTGTCGATCTACTGCACCGCCTGGACGTTCTACGGCGCGGTCGGCTACGCGGCGCGCTCGGGCCTCGAATTCGTCACCATCTATCTCGGGCCGACGCTGGTCATGACCGGCTGGTGGCTGATCCTGCGCAAGCTGGTGCGGATCGGGCGCGAGCAGCGGATCACCTCGGTCGCCGACCTGATCTCGGCCCGCTACGGCAAGTCGCCGGCGATCGGCGCGATCGTCACGCTGATGGCCGTCGTGAGCGCGACGCCCTACATCGCGCTCCAGCTCCAGTCGGTGACACTCGCCTTCTCGGTCTTCGCGTCCGAGGCCGGCGGCGCGCCGGTGCGCGACACCGAGGATACCGCGCTGCTCGTCGCCGCGGGTCTGGCGCTGTTCACCGTGCTGTTCGGCACCCGCAACCTCGACGCGGACGAGCGCCACCACGGCATCGTGCTCGCCATCGCGGTCGAAGCGGTGGTGAAGCTGGCCGCGCTCCTCGCGGTCGGGGTCTTCGTGGTCTGGGGCATCGCGAACGGCCCGGCCGACATGGCGGCCCGGATCGCGGCATCGCCGGTGGCCGACTGGGAGCTGGTGCCGGGCCGCTGGGTCGCGCTCACCTTCCTGTCGGGGGCGGCGCTGCTCTGCCTGCCGCGGATGTTCCAGGTGCTGGTGGTCGAGAACGCCGACGAACGGCAGCTCGCGACCGCGTCCTGGGCGTTCCCGCTCTATCTCTTCCTGATCAGCCTCTTCGTGCTGCCGATCGCGGTGGTCGGCCTCGAGCGGTTCGGGACCAGCCAGAACCCCGACCTCTTCGTCCTCAGCCTGCCGCTGTCGGCCGGGCAGGAGAAGCTCGCGATGCTGGCGTTCCTCGGCGGGTTCTCGGCGGCGACCTCGATGGTCATCGTCGCGGCGATCGCGCTGGCGACGATGGTGTCGAACCATGTCGTCCTGCCGGTCTGGCTGTCGTCGCTGACGCCGGGCCAGCGGCTTTCGGAGGACGTGCGCCGGGTGGTGCTGCGGGCGCGGCGGCTGTCCATCGTCGGGATCATGGCGCTCGGCTGGCTCTACTACGACCTTTCGGGCGGCGGCGCGGCGCTGGCCGCGATCGGCCTGATCAGCTTCGTCGGCGTGGCGCAGTTCCTGCCGGCGATGATGGGCGGCATCTTCTGGCGCGGCGCCACGCGGGCGGGCGCCACGGCAGGCCTCGTCACCGGCTTCGCGGTCTGGGCCTATACCTTCTTCCTGCCTTCCGTCGGCGAGGCGACGCCGCTCTGGGCCGAGGTGCAGGCGATCGGCCCCTATGGCCTGGGCTGGCTGCGCCCGGGCGCGCTGTTCGGGATCGAGGGGATCGACCCGCTGGTCCATGCGGTGTTCTGGTCGATCACGCTCAACACCGCGGCCTTCATCGGGGTCTCGCTCCTGACCTTCGCCGACCCGGTGGAGCGGGTGCAGGGTGCCGAGTTCGTCGGCGTGTTCGAGCGGACCGCCGGAATGCCCCGCGGCTGGCGCGGCAGCGCCGCCGAGGCCGAGGTGCTGCTGGCGATGGCGCAGCGCATCCTCGGGCCGGCCGAGGCGCAGCGCCTGTTCCAGGAGGCGGCGGCCGAGCAGGGCCCGGGCGGCTTCCTGCCCGAGGTGACGCCGGATTTCCTCGAACGGCTGGAACGGCGTCTTTCCGGTGCGGTGGGCTCGGCCACCGCGCATGCGATGATCGCGCAGACCGCGGGCGGGGCGGCCGTGTCGGTCGACGACCTGATGGCGGTGGCGAGCGAGACCGCGCAGATCATGGAATACTCCCAGCGCCTCGAGGCGCAGTCGGACGAACTCAGCCGCACCGCGCGCCAGCTCCGCGCCGCGAACCGCAAGCTCACCGAGCTTTCGGTGCAGAAGGACGCGTTCCTCAGCCAGATCAGCCACGAGCTCAGGACGCCGATGACCTCGATCCGGGCGTTCTCCGAGATCCTCGGCGAGGAGGGGCTCTCGGACGGCGAGCGGACGCGCTATGCGCGCATCATCCACGACGAGGCCGTGCGGCTGACGCGGCTGCTGGACGACCTTCTCGACCTCAGCGTGCTGGAAAGCGGCTCGGTGCAGCTGAACCTGCGCGAGGGGAACCTGGCCGAGATCGTCGACCGCGCCGTCTCGACCGTCGGCGCCGCGCCGGGCACGCGGCCGTTCCGCATCCTGCGCGACCCGGCGGCCGAGAACGTGCCGCTGATGACCGATCCCGACCGGCTGGCGCAGGTCTTCATCAATCTGATGACCAATGCCCGCAAGTACTGCGACGCCGAGCAGCAGGAGATCCGCATCGAGGTGCGGCGCCTCAAGGGGCGGGTGCAGGTCGATGTCATCGACAACGGGTCGGGCATCCCGCCGGAAGACCGCGAGATCGTGTTCGAGAAGTTCGCCCGCCTCGGCGACCATGCCCGCGCCGGCGGCGCCGGCCTCGGCCTCGCGATCTGCCGCGAGATCGTCGAGAAGCTCGGCGGCTCGATCTCCTACCTGCCGGGGCAGGGCGGCGCGGCGTTCCGCGTGACGCTGCCGCTGCGCCTCGCGCGTGCCGCCTGAGGCGCCGCCGTCAACGCTTTCTCAACCGTGATCGGGCACTCCGGGGCGAGGAGCGGCAGGCGGCATGGCGGATCGAGGCACAGCGGCGGTTCTGAGGCGCAAGGCGGACCGGGCCCAGGACCGCGCCCGCGGCGCGGGCCTTGCCCCGGCGGCGGCGGTCACGCCGGCGCGCGCGCTGG
>CAZYBG010000206.1:0-2927 GCA_964645155.1 uncultured Rhodobacterales bacterium
AGGCCTGGATCGCGCGGGGCAGCAAGACCTCGACCTCGGACGCGCAGGGCGAGACACTGCCGCCCGCCAAGCGCCATGCGGCCCTCGCGCCCGCCTATCTGCGTCCGGGACGCTGAGGCCATGCGCACCACGGTCGAGCTGACCTGGGACGAGGGGCGCGTCGAGCGCTGGATCCGCTTCGGCCGGATCGCCGGAGAGGTGATCCTGACGCGCACCGACAAGCGCGTGTCCTTCGCCCCGGGCGCGGTCTTTGCGCTGGTCCGCTGGGCGTCGAACGACCACGGCACGGTGGAAAGCCGGATCGACATCCTGCGCGCCGTCGCACCGGGCGCGCCCTGCACGACGGTGCCCTTCGTGACGCCGGGCGGCGAGGTGCTCTTGCGCCTGTCCGGCTGGCCGAAAGTCGAGGCAGCCCTCGCCGCCATCGCGCAGGTGGAGAGCCACGGGATCGCGCCAGAGGAGGTCTGCCCGGACCACTGGGGCCATGTCCACAACCGCCTGACCGCAGGGTTCGCGCCCCGCATCTATACCCCGGCCCGACATGCTGCCTGGCTCAAGCGCCGCGGGTTGACGTCATGAGCGGCGCGGTTTCTCCCCTTCTCGGGGCGGCTGCCGCCGTCGCGCTGCTCGCCGCCGCGCTGCCGGACCGGCTGCCACGCATTCTCTGGAACGCCTCGGCCAGCCTGCCGATCGGGCTCTATGCCTTGATCGCGCCGGGGCCGCTTTCCGTCGGCGATCTGGTCGCCGTGAAGTTGCCGCCCGAGTACGCCGACTGGGCGGCCGAGCGTGGGTATCTGGGTTCGGCCGCCTTGCTTCTGAAGCGCGTCGTGGCGCTGCCCGGCGCGGAGGTCTGCCGCATCGGCGACGTGATCCAGATCGACGGCAGCATGGTTGCGACGGCGTCGGCGGCGGACAGTCAGGGACGCCCGATGCCGGACTGGCAGGGCTGCGTCATGCTGGCCGAGGGTCAGGTGTTTCTCCTGCTGGCCGAGACACCGGACAGTCTGGATGGCCGCTATTTCGGCCCCACCGACGCGGCCGCCATCGTCGCCAGAGCGCGCCCGATCTGGACGCGGGGAGAGTGACGCGATGCACCGTCGTCCATTCATTTGCCGCCCGTTCGTCCGCATCGGACCTGCCGCCGTCCTGCTCGTCATCGGCGCGGTCTTCGCGCCCGAACCGATCCTTGCGCAGCCGCCCGGCGACACTTTCGTCGCACCCGCTGTCCCCGACATCGAGCGCCACATCACGGAGGCCGCGCAGCGCTTCGGCCTGCCGCAGCACTGGATCCGTGCCGTCATCGCCGTCGAAAGTGCAGGCGATCCGCGGGCGGTCAGCCGTGCCGGGGCCATGGGACTGATGCAGGTCATGCCCGGGACCTGGGCCGAGCTGCGCGCCGCCCATGGCCTCGGCGACGACCCGTTCGATCCGCGCGCCAACATCCTCGCGGGCACCGCCTATCTGCGCGCGATGCACGACCGCTTCGGCGCGCCGGGGTTTCTCGCCGCCTACAACGCCGGCCCCGGCAGCTACGCCGAACACCTCGCCACCGGCCGCCCGCTGCCGCGCGAGACGCAGGCCTATGTCGCAACTCTCGCCCCGATCATCGGCGGGGAGGTGTCCGCTCCGAGCCCGCCGCAGATGCCAAGGGCGACGGCCGACTGGCGCGACGCCCCGCTCTTCGCGGGGGGGCCGGTACCGCGCTCCGCTGACGCTGGGGCACAGCTTGCGACCCGTGATCCACCGGCACATCCGGGCCTCTTCGTGCCCCTGCAACCCCGGAGGACGCCATGAGCGCGGGATTCGCAGTCTGGCGCAGCGCGGCCTGCGAGGACGGGGCATCGGCGGGATGGAGCGGATCGGCGCAGGTCCAACGGAAAGGATTGCCAGATAAAAGGCCTGGCACGGTGGCCAGGCAGGCGGTTGTCGTCCGGCCGGTTTCACCGTGCCAGACGGGGGGCCGCCGTGCGCGCAGTTCCGGCAATCCTCTGATCACGCGCGTTTTTCACCGTGCCGAGGCATCGCACCGCGAGGCAGGGCCATGACCCGCAGCATGGACGACCTGCGCCCGCGCCCCGGACGCATCCGCGACCATGGCTCCTCGGGCCGTCGCGCCACCCGCTTCGTCGGCGAGGTGCTACGGGCTGCCCGAAAGGCGGGGCACACCGGGCCGCGGTTCGGCAATGCCGGGCGCGGCACCACCATCGGGCGCGGCCGCTTCGCCCGCAGCGCCGCCAGCCTCACCCGCACCGCGCGCCGCGTTGTCGTCAAGGCCCGCGTGGTCCGGCATGCCGGGACGCGGTACCGCTCGGCCCCGCTCGCCCGGCACATCGGCTATCTGCAGCGCGACGGCGTCGGCCAGGACGGGCGGGAGGCCGATCTCTTCGGTCGCGAGGGTGACGCCCTCGACCCCCGCGCCTTCGCGGACGCCTGCGCCGACGACCGCCACCACTTCCGCTTCATCGTCTCGCCCGAGGATGCCCACCGGCTCGAGGATCTGCGTGCCTTCGCCCGCGACCTCATGGCCCGCGTCGAGCGCGACCTCGGCACCCGGCTCGACTGGGCCGCCGTCGATCACTGGAACACGGACAACCCGCACGTCCACGTCCTTGTCCGCGGCAAGGGCGACGACGGCCGCGACCTCGTCATCTCGCGCGACTACATCGCCCACGGCCTGCGCGCCCGGGCCGAGGAACTGGTCGGGCTGGAACTCGGCCCCCGCAGCGCACGCGACATCGCCTCAGACCTCGAACGCCAGGTCGGCGCCGAGCGCTGGACCGACCTCGACCGTTCCTTGCGCGCGCTCGCCGATGACCACGCGGGCGTTCTCGACCTGCGGCGCGGCACGCCCGAGCCCCGCGATCCCGAGCTTCGCCGCCTGATGATCGGCCGCGCGCAAAAGCTGGAACGGCTCGGCCTCGCCCTGC
>CAZYBG010000207.1:0-2910 GCA_964645155.1 uncultured Rhodobacterales bacterium
GGCCGCCAGCCGCGCCCGGCGCCGCGCCCAGAGCGCCGGGCTGGCGCCGGCGGCGCGGGCGGCGGCGCGGGCATAGATGCCGGCGGCCAGGGTCCGCAGCACGAGCAGCGCCAGGAACGCCCAGGCCGCCGCGGCGAGCGCGATCCGCCCGCGCAGCGCCGCGACCTCCTCGGGCGTCAGCGCCTCGAGGCCGGGCACGATCTCGCCCGCGAAGGCCGGCAGGCCGCGCAGCGCGAAGAGCGGCAGCGCCAGCGCCAGCGTCAGCGCCGCGAGCGCCGGCATCCGCCAGCCGGCATGGGCCATCACCTGCCGGAGCCGCCGCGCCTCGAACGCCGCGGTCCACCGCCCCTCGGCGGCGAGATGGGCGTGGGCCAGCGGCAGCCAGGCGATCAGCACCGCGCCGAGCGCGAGGCCGGTCAGGAACACCGTGGGCCCGACCCAGGCCTGCTCGTAGCCCTTGTTGAACGAGTTCTCCCACCCCGCCCACCAGGCGCCGAGCCAGAGCGCGGTGAAGGGCAGCGTCATGAGGAAAAGCGCCGCCGCGGTGCCGAAGCCTGCGCGGATGTTGGCGCCGAGCCCGCCGAGGGCGCGCACCATGCGGCCCGCGCCGGGCGGCCCGAGAAGCCAGCCCGGCCGCGGCGCCGGGGCGCCGTAGGCGGCCTCGATCCGCGCCGCCATGGCGCGGGTGATCCAGCCGAGCGCGATCAGCGCGGTCAGCGGGTGGAGGCAGAGCAGCGTGCCGGCCGCCAGGGTGCCGAGCCCGCGAAGCGCCCGCCGGGGAAGGCCGGTGCGCGCGGCGGCGCGGGCCGGGGCCTCGGCCGCCGTCACGCGAGCATCTCGGCCAGCGCCGCGCCCTCGGCGCGGTCGGCGCGAAAGCCCATGATCGCCGCGATGGTCGGCGCCACCGCCGACTGGTCGACCACCTTGTCGAGCGTCCGGCCCCGCACGATCCCCGGCCCGGCGACCACGGCCCAGGTCTCGTGCGCGGTGCGCGAGTTGAAATGGTGCTGGAACGGCACGTCCATCAGCGGATTGGCGTCGCGGCCGCAATCGGGCGTGACGACGATCACGGTGTTGTCGCGGTAGAACGGGTCGGCCTCGATCTGGGTGACGAGGCGCTGCAGCCCTTCGTCGATGATCGCGATGGCGCGGGTGTAGTGCGAGGCGTTGCCCCAGTGCACGTAGTCGGGGTCCTGGTAGTTCACCATCAGGAACCGCGGCTGCAGCTCGCGCATCGCGCGAAGCGCGAGTTCGGTCAGCAGCCGGTCGCCGCGCGGGTTGCGGAAGCCGCCGTCGCCGTAATGGTCGCGCCAGCGCGCCCAGAACGCCTCGATCTCGGGCGACTGGTCGGGGCTCAGCCCGCGCGGGTCGGCGGCGAGAAGCGCGTCATAGGTCTGCCGCAGGGTGGCGGCCTCGTCCTCGGCCAGACCGCCCGCCTGCAGCGCCGCGCGCGTCTTCCACAGCTTGAAGCGGTGCAGGCTCAGCATTTCGGACCGGAAGTCGACGCCATAGTGGTCGTGGACGCCGAAGGTGAAGAACTCCTCCTGCGGCCGGTCCTCGCCGTTGATCAGCAGCACCTGGTGCGCGGGCAGGTCGAAGGCGGCGCGCAGGTACTCGAACAGCGTGGGCTCGGTCGGCTCCAGCCGGTCGGTCAGGACCTTCGAGCCGGCGTCGCGATAGGCGAGGTAGCGCCCGGTCAGCAGGTTCAGCGTGCCCTCGGCATGCGAGGTCTGCACGCCGTCGAGCTGCTCGATCCGCAGGTCGGGGACGAAGACGCCGCGCGGCGCGAGGACGTGGCGCAGGTAGGGCGCCCAGGTCGTCGCCTCGTCGATCGTCTCGGCCCGGCGGACGCCACCGCCGAAGCGCACCAGAAGGAGGTTCGGGCCGCGGTATTCGGCGGCGCGGGCCGGCGCAGGCAGGGCGGCCGCCGCGAGTGCGGCGCCGAGGCTGGCGCCGAGGCCGGCATTGAACGTGCGGCGATCCATCGGCAGCCCTCCCCGACCCCTCCCGGCCCCTTCCGGCCTGGGCGGCATGCTACCGCGGCCGCGGGCTTGGCGAAAGCCGCCGCGTCAGTCCGCCAGCATCCGCCGGAGCGTGCTGCGCAGCATCGTCGGAATGTCGACCTTCAGCTTCAGCACGCTGACCTTGTCGTCGATCAGCAGGAACGACAGGCCGTGCACGAAGGTCCAGAGCGGGAAGCTGCGGTCGAGCACCTCGTCGTCGACCTGCGGCTTGCCGAGGCGGATCGCCATCTGGTTGAGGAGGACGCCGTAGGTCCGCATCCCCTCGAGGCGCAGCTCCTCGTCGCCCGCATGGCTGCGCGTCAGCCCGAACATCAGCCGGAACACTCCCGGCTCGGCGCGCGCGGCCTCGACATAGGCCATCCCGATCGCGTGGAGCGCGTCGTCGCTGCCGGGCACCTGCCCGGCGAGCGCGGCCTCCATCGCGCCGCGATGCCGCCCGATCCCCTCCAGCGCCACCGCGCGCAGCATGGCGGTCTTGTCGGCGAAGTGGCGGTAGGGCGCGGCGGTCGAGACGCCGGCGATGCGGCAGGCATCGGCGATCGAGAACCGGTCGGGGCCGTCGGTCTCTACCAGCTGGCGCACAGCCTCGACGAGGTCGTGGCGCAGGTCGCCGTGATGATAGGCATCGCGTTTCTTCATGCCTGATCCTTGCCCGGTTTCATGCCCCGCCTGAACCCCAAATCGCGCCGCGCCCCCGCCGCGTCCCCGCCGCGCCCCCGGGGGGCGGCCAACCCTACGGCCGACTCTGCGTGGAATTTGCGGCCGACTCTGCGCTTGCCAAAGTTAGTGTCACTAACATATGTTAGCGGTGCTAACTTGCAACAGGGAGTCGCGCCATGACCGCCCCCGAGGCCCGCCCCCCCGAGGCCCGCCCCCCCGAGGCCCG
>CAZYBG010000208.1:0-2747 GCA_964645155.1 uncultured Rhodobacterales bacterium
GAGACCGATGCGCGCGGCACGGCCTGGCTCTCGGATTGGCTCACAACGCTGCTCTACCGCGCCGACAAGCCCCTGACCCCGGCGCAGACCAACCGCATCCAGGAAGTCGTGCGCCAGAATGCGCAGGCGACCAACCCCGCCTTGCGGAACTGGCGGGATTTCGCATCGCTGTTCGTCTCCACCGATGATGGCGGCGATCTGCACCAGCGCCTGCTCGAATGGACCGAGGACGGCCGCTATGGCTGGATCTTCGGGCAGAGCCTCGAGGACACGTTCTCGCTCAAGGGCGATGTGGTGGGCTTCGATCTGACTGGCATCCTCGACAGCGAGGCCGACAAGGAACGGATGGCGGTCCTCTCCTATCTCTTCCGCCGGGTCGAGCGCGAGATCGAGGACCGCCGCCCCACCATCATCGTGATCGACGAGGCCTGGAAGGCGCTCGACAACGCGTATTTCGCCGAGCGGCTGTCGAACTGGCTGGTGACCGCGCGCAAGCAGAACACCGTCGCGGTGATGATGACGCAATACGCAAGCCAGCTCGAGCGCACCCGGACCGGCAAGACCATCGTCGAGGCCGTACCGACGCAGATCCTGCTCCCCAATATCCGCGCCAGTGCCTCGGATTACGCCATGCTGAACCTCACGGAGAAGGAGCTCGACGTCCTTCTCAACACGGGCAGCTACAGCCGCCTTGCGCTGATCCGCGACGATCAGGGCTCGATCGTCGTCGATGCCGATCTGAGCGCGCTTGGTCCCACGCTCACCATCCTCGGCGGCATGGAGAAGGGCGAGGCACTCGTCGGCGCCGATTACCGCGACCGCCCGGACTTCTGGAGGCTTTCATGATCCGTATTCTCTTGTCCCTTGCCGCCCTCGGCCTGCTCACCTCCTGTGCGCAGTATCGCGAGCCGCGGGCCAACTGCTTTTCCTTTCTCGCCTCGACGGAGGCTACAGGCGCCGTAAACGAGGATTGCCACTTCGCGCCGCTTGGGGCGCCGGAGGGCGCCATTGACGTCTAGGCTCCCCCATCTCCTCGCGTTTTGTCTGCTGCCGGGTCTCGTTGCCGCCCAAGGCGTGCCGACCGATGACAGCGGGCTGACCGCGCGCGACATCGTCCAGACGGGCGACCGCGAGGCAGATCTGGCCCTGCAAGCGGAAAAGCTTGCCGTGCGCGAACTCATTGCCGAGATCGAACGGGAGCAGCTCGCCACCCTGCAACGGATCCTCGACGCCCAGACCAGTTTCGGCGGCCAGGGCTTGCCCGCCATGGTCTCGGGGCTGGAAGGCGGCAGCGGTGATCCCGACCGCTCCGTCGAGGCGGTCTATGGCACGGGCGAGATCGACCCCAACCCGGGCGGCGCGCAGATGTTCGGCGACGCCGCGGATAACGTCGAAGAACTCATCATCCGCGTGGCCCAGGAAACCAGTGGCTTTACCGGTGTGACCCGCGCACGCCTCTCACCCGTCCAATGGCGCGCGCTCCTGCAAGCCCTGATCTGGCAGGAAAGCCGCTTCACCATCGATGCCCGTTCCCCCGTTGGCGCCTATGGTCTCACACAGATCATGCCGGGCACGGCCAGCGATCTCGGCATCAACCCGGAATACTTCTCGAGCCCCTATCTGCAGGTGCATGGCGGTGCGCGCTACCTCGCGGCCCAGCTCGACACCTTCGACGGCAACATCATCTTCGCGCTGGCCGCCTATAACGCCGGGCCCGGGCGGGTCTTCGAATATGGCGGCGTGCCCCCTTTCCGCGAGACCCAGCACTACGTCCAGGTCATCCCGGAGCGATACAATCTCTATCTGAGCCGGATCGGTGGGATCGATGCGCTCGGCACGATCGACCCAGCCGATCTCGCCAATGCCAATCTCTCGCTCACCGGTCATGGGGCGGCCTTCTACGGCAACAATTCGCCCGTCGCGATCCGCCAGGCCGCGCTGCGCATTGCCGACATCGTCGAGCGGATTTCCGAGACGGAAGACGTGCAGGAGAGCATCGCGCTCAACACCTATGCCCGCGCGGAACTCGTGCGCCTCGTCGCCGCCCGCACCCGGCTTCAGGCGGCCCGTACCCGCGTGCTCTCCGCCGAAGAACTGGCCCAGGCCAGCGCCCGGATGGCGGAAGCCACCTTCATGGATTTTTCGATCAGGGAGATTGAGTGATGAGACCTGTCCTCTGGAACACGGGCCTTGCCGCGGTGCTCGGTCTTGGCCTGCAGATCGCACCCATGACCCCTGCCGCAGCGCAGGGCGTGCCCGTCGTCGACACCCAGAACATCGCGCAAAGTATCCAGCAGTTGCGCCAGATGATCGAAGACGAGATCTTGCAGAACGAGCAGCTGGTCCAGCTCCGCGAACAGCTGGCCACCCTCACGCAACAACTCGCCGAGTTGCAGCGGACCTACGAGGCCCTCACTGGCCTCGCCGAGCTTCCCGAAATCATCCGCACGGAGATGGAAGAGGAGCTGAACGGCCTCCTCGACCAGGAGTTCGGCGACATTTTCGCTACGATTGAGGCCATCAAGACCGGGGATTTCTCCGGCCTCTCAGGCTCCGGCGCCACCGAGATCGAAACCCAGATGGATAGGGTTCTGGCCGATCTCGGCTTTGACGAGGACACGCTCGCGGAAATGGCCCGCAGCGGCAACGCGGGTGCGAACCGCGTGGCAACGCAGGCCACCACCGGCGCGCTCGTCTCGGCCGCAGCCCAGAACAGCTATGACGATGCAGGCCAGTCGCTCGAACGG
>CAZYBG010000209.1:0-2726 GCA_964645155.1 uncultured Rhodobacterales bacterium
CGCGATGGGCCGCTCGCCGCGGCGCTCGACGCGATCCGCGCGGCCGGCGGCCGGGCCGAGGCGCTGCCGCTCGACATCGCGGACCCGGCGACCGTCGCTGCCGCCCTGTCCCGGCACGGCCCGTTCGACGTGCTCGTCAACTCCGCCGGCCTCGCCCGCCACGCCCCGGCGCTCGACACCACGCCCGCGGACTACGACGCCGTGATGAACGCCAATGTCCGCGGCGCCTACTTCCTGGCCCGCGAGGTCGCGCGCGGGCTGGTCGCCGCCGGCCGGCCCGGCAGCCTGATCACCATCTCCTCGCAGATGGGCCATGTCGGCGGGCCCGACCGGGCCGTCTACTGCGCCAGCAAGCACGCGGTCGAGGGCATGACAAAGGCGATGGCGCTGGAATGGGCGGCCCGCGGCATCCGCGTCAACACGATCTGCCCGACCTTCATCCGCACCCCGCTGGCCGAGCAGACGCTGGCCGACCCCGCGCGCCGCGACTGGGTGCTGTCGAAGATCAAGCTCGGCCGGCTGGGCGAGGTCGAGGACATCATGGGGGCGGTGATCTTCCTCGCCTCCGACGCGAGCGCGCTGGTCACCGGCACGCATCTCCTGGTGGACGGGGGCTGGACCGCGGAATGAGCGACGCCCCCGTACCAGCGCCCGTGCCCCTACCCGCGTCCGCGCCCGCGTCCGAAAAGGTCACCGCGACGGACGTCGCGCGCCGCGCCGGCGTCAGCCAGTCGGCGGTGAGCCGGGTCTTCACGCCCGGCGCCTCGGCCTCGAAGCGGACCATCGAGAAGGTCCGTGCGGCGGCCGCGCAGCTCGGCTACCGGCCCGACCCGCTGGCGCGCGCGATGATCACCGGGCGCACCCGGATCATCGGCCTCGTCGTCGCCTATCTGGAGAACCAGTTCTACCCGATGGCGCTGGAGCGGCTGTCGCGCGCGCTGCAGGAGCGCGGCTACCACATCCTCGTCTTCATGGCCGAGAACTCGACCGAGAAGGTCTCCGAGGTGGTGCAGGAGCTGATCGACTACCGCGTCGACGGCATCGTCACCGCCTCGGTCGCGATGACCAGCGACCTGACCGCGCGGCTTTCGGCGCGCGGCATCCCGGTCGTGCTGTTCAACCGCGGCCAGGACGATCCGCTGCTGGCCGAGGTGACGTCCGACAACGTCGCCGGCGGCCGGCGGGCGACCGAGTTCCTGATCGCCGGCGGCCATCGCCGGATCGCACATATCATGGGCTGGCAGGGCGCCTCGACGGGCCGCGACCGCGCCGCAGGCTTCCGCGCGGCGATGGCCGGGGCCGGCCTGACACCCTTCGCCATGGTCGACGGGATGTACAACCGCGACACCGCCGCGGCGGTGGCGCGCCAGCTCTGCGCCGGCGCCGACCGCCCCGACGCGATCTTCGTCGGCAACGACCACATGGCCTTCGCCGTGATGGACGAGCTGCGCCACGCGCTCGGCCTGCGGGTGCCGGGCGACGTCTCGGTCGTCGGCTACGACGACGTGCCGATCGCCGCCTGGCCGTCCTACGCGCTGACCACGATCCGCCAGCCGGTGAACCGCATGGTCGCCGCGACGGTCGAGGCGCTGCTCGGGCAGATCGAGGGCGCGGCGACGCCCGCCAAGACACGCATCGACGGGCCGCTGATCGTTCGCCGGTCGGCCCGCAGACCGGAGGACCACGCGACGTGAAGGGCTTTTCGAACCGCTGGAAGGACTTTCCAGACTACATCATCGGCATCACCAGGGAGATCTGGGAGGAGCGCGGCGTCGCGACGCTGAACCATTACTACGCCGAACAGATCCCGGTGCGCTCGCCGATGGGCGTGTCGCGCGGCAACGCCGCCGTGATGGCCGCGACGATGGCGACGCTGCACGAGTTCCCCGACCGCCAGCTCTACGCCGAGGACGTGATCTGGTCGGGCGACGACCGGACCGGCCTGCTGTCCTCGCACCGGCTGATCTCGATGGGCACGCATCTGAACGACGGCTGGTTCGGCGCGGCGACCGGGCGCGGCTTCCGCGTCCGGGTGATCGCCGACTGCGCCGCCCGCGACGACACGATCTACGACGAGTGGCTCGTGCGCGACAACGCCGGGATCGCTCGTCAGCTCGGGATCGAGCCGCGCGACTTCGCCCGCATGCTGATCGCCCGCGAAGGCGGGCCCGAGACGGCGAGCCGGCCGTTCTCCCCGGCCTCCGACGTCGCCGGCGACTATGCCGGCACCGGCAACGACAACGCCTGGGGCCAGCGCTACGCCGACACGCTGGGGCGGATCATGCAGGCCGATTTCGCGCATGTGCTGGCCGCCTACGACCGCGCCGCGGTGGGCGAGGTGCCCGGCGCGCGCACCGTCACCGGCGCCGCGGCGATGGCCGACTTCTGGCTCGCGCTCCGTGCGGCGTTCCCCTCGGCCAGCTTCGCCATCCACCACCGGATCGGCATGGAGGGCGGAATGATGCCGCCGCGCGCGGCGCTGCGCTGGTCGCTCGACGGCACGCATGACGGCTGGGGCCTGTTCGGTCGGCCGACCGGGGCCAGGGTGCATGTGATGGGGCTGTCGCACGCCGAATACGGCCCCTTCGGCGCCGATGGCGTCGGGCTCCGGCGGGAATACGCCCTGTTCGACGAAATCGCGATCTGGAAGCAGATCCTCCTCCACACAGGTGAGCTATGACCCCGCACGAGATGGAAGCCCGCATCGTCCGCTACGGCGAGCTTCG
>CAZYBG010000210.1:0-2590 GCA_964645155.1 uncultured Rhodobacterales bacterium
GGCACGATGAACCTGACCGAGCCGCATGCCGGCACCGACCTCGGCATCATGCGCACCAGGGCCGAGCCGCAGGGCGACGGCAGCTATGCCATCACCGGCCAGAAGATCTTCATCTCGGCGGGCGACCACGACATGGCCGAGAACGTCATCCACCTGGTGCTCGCCAAGGCGCCGGGCGGCGGCGAGGGCACGAAGGGCATCTCGCTCTTCATCGTGCCGAAGTTCCTGGTGAACGGCGACGGCGCGCTCGGCGCCCGCAACGCCGTCTCGGTCGGCAAGATCGAGGAGAAGATGGGCATCCACGGCAACGCCACCTGCGTGATGAACTACGACGGCGCGACCGGGTACCTGATCGGCGATCTGCACAAGGGCATGCGCGCGATGTTCACCATGATGAACGAGGCGCGGCTCGGCGTCGGCCTGCAGGGTTACGCCCAGGCCGAAGCCGCCTACCAGAACGCGCTCGCCTATGCGAAGGATCGCCTCCAGGGCCGCGACGTGACCGGGGCGAAGAACCCCGCCGGCGCCGCCGACCCGATCATCGTGCACCCCGACGTGCGCCGCAACCTGATGGACCAGAAGAGCTTCGTCGAGGGCGCCCGCGCCTTCACCTTCTGGGGCGCCTCGCTGATCGACGCCTCGCACCGCGCCGGCGACGCGGAGGCCGAGGGGCTGATCTCGCTGATGACGCCGGTGATCAAGGGCTTCCTCACCGACAAGGGCTTCGAGATGTGCGTGAACGCCCAGCAGGTCTATGGCGGGCACGGCTACATCGAGGAATGGGGCATGTCGCAATTCGCCCGCGACGCCCGCATCGCGATGATCTACGAGGGCGCGAACGGCATCCAGGCGCTCGACCTCGTCGGCCGCAAGCTGGCGCAGGACGGCGGCAGGCACGTGATGGCGTTCTTCGAGATGGTGAAGGGCTTCATCCGGGAGAACGAGGGCGACGCGGCGCTGAAGCGCGACTTCCTCGACCCGCTCAAGGCCGCCTCGAAGGACCTGCAGGCGGCGGCAATGTTCTTCATGCAGAACGGCATGAAGAACCCCAACGCCGCACTGTCGGGCAGCTACGACTTCATGCACATGATGGGCCATGTCTGCCTCGGGCTGGTCTGGGCCCGGATGGCCCGGGCGGCGATGGCGGCGCTTGAAACCGGCGCCGGCGACGCCGACTTCTACAGGACCAAGATCGCCACCGGCCGCTACTACATGGCGCGCCAGCTGCCGGCGACGGCGATGCACCTGAAGCGGATCGAGAGCGGCGCCGAGCCGGTGATGGCGCTCGACGCGGCGAACTTCTGAGGACCGGTCGGCACGCGGGACCATCCGCGAGGGGGCGGGAGGGGGTGACCACGATGGCCAAAGCGGGTCGACGATGTGCGGAGGCGGGGGGCTTCACGCCCCCCGCGCCCCCCGTGGAGTATTTCCGACAGGGCGAATGGCAGGATCGGCCCCGCTCCGGGTTTCGGTCTGGCTGTCAGATGCGTTCGGAGCGGGGCTTCACCCTGTGCGGTCATCGGCTCTCCAGCCTGTACCGCGCGTCCGAGACTGACGCGACGAGGTTAACGCATCCTTACCCGGCCCCTTCACACTGTCGGAAATACTCTCCGGGGGTGCGGGGGTGGAAGACCCCCGCCGCCGACCTGTCCGCAGGGCCCGCCCGATGACCCTGCAGCTCCACTGCTTCGGCGAAAGCGGCAACGCCTACAAGGCGGCGCTGACCCTCAGCCTCTGCGGCCTCGACTGGGAGCCGGTCTTCGTCGACTTCTTCAACGGCGCGACGCGGACGCCGGAGTTCCGCGCGCTGAACCCGATGGGCGAGGTGCCGGTGCTGGTCGACGGCGCGACGGTGCTGAGCCAGTCGGGCGTGATCCAGTACCATGCCGCCGAGACCTCCGGAAAGCTCGGCGGCCGGCCGGCCGGGGCGCACGAGGTCCTGCGCTGGGTGCTGTTCGACAACCACAAGGTCTCCGGCATGGCCGGGCCGCTCAGGTTCAACATGAACTTCCTGCCGGAAGCCAGGCGCAACGCCGACGTCATCGCCTTCATGGCGATGCGCCTCGCCTCGGCGCTGACGGTCCTCGACCGGCATCTCGACGGTCGCGACTGGATCGCGGGCGACGGCCCGACCATCGCGGACACCGCGAACTGCGGATATCTGTTCTACGACGAGCCCTTCACCTTCGACCGCAGGGCCCATCCCAACATCGACCGCTGGCTTGGCAACATCGCCGCGCTGCCGGGCTGGAAACACCCCTACGACCTGATGCGGCGCGGCTTCCGCGCCTGAGGAGGATCCGACATGTCTGACGCCTACATCTACGACACCGTCCGCACCCCGCGCGGCAAGGGCCGCCCGGACGGCGCGCTGCACGAGATCACCTCGGTCGCGCTCTCGGCGAAGGTGCTGAACGCGGTCAAGGCGCGCAACGGCCTCGAGGGCCACGCCGTCGAGGACGTGATCTGGGGCAACGTCACCCAGGTCGGCGAGCAGGGCGGCTGCCTCGCGCGGTCGGCGGTCCTGCTCTCCGACCTCGACGAGCGCATCCCCGGCCTCGCCATCAACCGCTTCTGCGCCTCGGGCCTC
>CAZYBG010000211.1:0-2566 GCA_964645155.1 uncultured Rhodobacterales bacterium
CGCGCCGCTCAAGATGGAGCGTGCCGTCTTCAGCACCGGCATCGAGCCCGCGGAGCCGGGCCCGGAGGGCTGCGATGCGGTGGCCTTCACGGTCGCCACCAACCCCGGCGCGCCGCCCGGCCCGCTGGCCCGCATCGCCTCGGGCGGCGAGCTCTCGCGCTTTCTCCTCGCGCTCAAGGTCTGCCTCGCGCGCGGCACCGACGCGCTGACGCTGATCTTCGACGAGATCGACCGCGGCGTCGGCGGGGCGACGGCCGATGCCGTGGGCCGGCGCCTCGCCCGGCTGGCCGAGGATGCGCAGGTGCTCGTCGTCACCCACTCGCCCCAGGTGGCGGCGCGCGGCGCGCATCACTGGCGCGTCGAGAAGCGCGTCGAGAGGCGCGGCGCGGGCGACGTCACGACCTCGTCGGTTACGCGCGTGGCCGAGGCCGAGCGGGTCGACGAGATCGCTCGGATGCTCGCCGCCGACCGGATCACCGACGAGGCGCGGGCGGCGGCGCGGGCGCTGCTCGACGGCTAGCGCAGGGCCGGCCGCCGCCGTGGCCGCAACCTCATGCGCCGGGATAGCGCGCCCCGCGCAGCCCGTCAGGCGCCGCGGCCAGCGTCTCGGCGCCGGCCAGCACATCGGTGTTCTGCGCGGCCACCGCCTGCCACCCTTCCCCGGTCTGCCGCAGGACGAAGAGCAGGATCGTCGTCCGCCGGCCGCCCTCGGTTCCGTCGGGAAGCCGCTGGCCGGTCAGCAGGAAGCGCTGGTGGACGAGGGCGAGGCCCGGCCCGAGCGGCCGCAGCTTGGTGCGCCCGGTCACCAGCCGGGTTTCGGCGAAGTACGAGGTGAGGGCCCGGTCATGCGCCGCCCGGACCGCCTCCGATCCTCCCACCAGAGCCCGGCGACGTTGACGAAATCGGCGTCGGCGGCGAAGAGCGCGGCAAGCGCCACCGCGTCTCGCGCCATCCACGCGGCGGCGAAGGCGCGGGGGAACTCCTCGGGCGTGGCGGGCAGCTCGGTCATCGGGCGATCCTCCCCCCTGCGGGCGGCCGGGGTTCAGGCGAGCATCGCGACCGGGTTCTCCAGGTGATCGACGATCTTCTGCAGCAGCTCGGCGCCGAGCGCGCCGTCGATCACCCGGTGGTCGACCGACAGCGTGACGGACATGATGGTCGCCACCTCGATCGCGCCGGTGGCGCTGACCACCGGCTTCTTCACGCCGGCGCCGACCGCCAGGATGCCGCCATGCGGCGGGTTGATGACGGCGTCGAAGTTGTCGATGCCGAACATGCCGAGATTCGAGACCGCGAAGCTGCCGCCCTGGTATTCGTGGGGCGCGAGCTTGCGGTCGCGCGCGCGCTTCGCGAGGTCCTTCATCTCGGCCGACAGCGCCGAGATCGACTTCAGATGCGCGTCCTTCAGCACCGGCGTGAAGAGCCCGCCCTCGATCGCCACCGCCACGGCGACGTCCGAGGGCCGGAGCTTCAGGATCCGGTCGCCCGCCCAGACGGCGTTGGCGTCGGGCACCTCCTGCAGCGCCAGCGCCGAGGCCTTGATGATGAAGTCGTTGACGCTGAGCTTGACGCCACGGGCCTCGAGCCGGGCGTTGAGCTCGGCCCGGAACGCCAGCAGCGCGTCGAGCCGGATGTCGCGCCGCAGGTAGAAATGCGGGATCGTCTGCTTGGCCTCGGTCAGGCGGCTGGCGATGATGCGGCGCATCCCGTCGAGCTTCATCTCCTGGAACTCGCGGCCCTCGTACATCCTGATGACCTGCTCGGCACCCATGCCGGCGGGCATCGCGGCGCCCGCCTTCGCGTCCCCCGCCTTCGCGTCCCCCGCCTTCACGGGGGCGACAGCGGCGCCGGCCGGTTCGGCGGGCGCCTGCGCGGCCGCGGCGCCGGGCTTCGCGGCCTCGACATCGGCCTTGACGATCCGGCCATGCGGGCCCGACCCCTTCACGGCGGAGAGATCCAGCCCCTTGTCCTTCGCGATCCGGCGCGCCAGCGGCGAGGCGAAGACGCGCTCGCCGCCCTCCTTCGGCGCGCCGGCCTTCTCGGGCTCGCCGAGCGTCGCCGCGGTCTCGCCCCGGCCATAGCCCTTGGCGGGCGCGGTGTCGGGTGTCGGTCCGGCGGGTGCGACATGCGACGAGGCGGGTTCGGCCTTCGGCTTCGTCGAGACCTCGCCGACGTCCTCGCCCTCCTCGACCAGCACGGCGATCGGGGTGTTGACCTTCACGCCCTCGGTGCCCTCGGCGACGAGCAGCTTGCCGACGATCCCCTCGTCGACCGCCTCGAACTCCATCGTCGCCTTGTCGGTCTCGATCTCGGCCAGGAGCTGCCCGGAGGTGACGGCGTCGCCCTCCTTCACCAGCCATTTCGCGAGCGTGCCCTCCTCCATCGTGGGGGAGAGGGCGGGCATCAGGATCTCGGTGGCCATCTCGCGTTCCCCTTCAGCGGTAGGTGACTTGCCGGACCGCCTCGATGACCTCTTTCGTGGTCACCAGCGCCAGCTTCTCGAGGTTCGCGGCATAGGGCATCGGCACGTCCTTGCCGGTGCAGTTGATCACCGGCGCGTCGAGAT
>CAZYBG010000212.1:0-2323 GCA_964645155.1 uncultured Rhodobacterales bacterium
CGGGCTTCTTGATCTCGCCGTAGGACCAGCTGAGAATCCGCTCCGGCGACGCCAGGGAGATCTTGATCTCGTCGAACGTCTTGACCGGCGCAACCGGGTTGAACGGGTTGTTGGTGAGTTCCTGGTTCATCTTCAAATCCTTGAATCGGGGCGGGGGGCAGGCCGGGTTGAACCCCGGCCCGCGGGGGCCGTCGGGCGGGCGTCAGCCCGCCATCCGGTCACTCCTCCTCCGCATCCAGGAGTTCCATGTTGAGGCCGAGGCCCCGCACTTCCTTGACGAGCACGTTGAAGCTCTCGGGCACGCCGGCCTCGAAGTTGTCCTCGCCCTTGACGATGGACTCGTAGACCTTGGTGCGCCCCGCCACGTCGTCGGACTTGACGGTGAGCATCTCCTGCAGCGTGTAGGCCGCGCCGTAGGCTTCGAGCGCCCAGACCTCCATCTCGCCCAGACGCTGGCCGCCGAACTGCGCCTTGCCGCCCAGCGGCTGCTGCGTGACGAGCGAGTAGGGCCCGGTCGAGCGGGCGTGGAGCTTGTCGTCGACGAGGTGGTGGAGCTTCAGCATGTACTTCACGCCCACCGTCACGGGCCGCGCGAACTGCTCGCCGGTGCGGCCGTCGAACACGATCGACTGTCCGGACTGGTCGAAGCCCGCGCGCCGCAGCGCGTCGTTCACGTCAGCCTCCTTGGCGCCGTCGAACACCGGTGTGGCGATCGGCACGCCATGCGTCACGGTCAAGGCGCTTTCGACCAGCGCCTCGTCGCCCGCCTCGCCGAACGCCTCGGCATAGACTTCATCGCCATAGGCGATCCGCATCGCCTCCCTGACCGGGGTCAGGTCGCCCGATCGCCGGTAGTCGGCCAGCGCCTCGTCGATCCGCAGACCAAGGCCGCGCGCGGCCCAGCCCATGTGGGTTTCAAGGATCTGCCCCACGTTCATCCGGCTCGGCACGCCGAGCGGGTTGAGCACGAGGTCGACAGGCGTGCCATCCTGCAGGAACGGCATGTCCTCAATCGGCACGACCTTCGACACGACGCCCTTGTTGCCATGCCGGCCGGCCATCTTGTCGCCGGCCTGGAGCTTGCGCTTCACCGCGACGAAGACCTTGACCATCTTCATCACGCCAGGGGGCAGATCGTCGCCGCGGCGCACCTTCTCGACCTTGTCCTCGAACCGGTGGTCGAGCGCGCGCTTTTGCGACTCGAACTGGGCGTTGAGGGCCTCGACCGCCTGCGCCTCGGCCTCCTCGCCGAGGGCGAGCTGCCACCACTGCCCGCGCGAGAGCGTCCCCAGCAGATCCTCGGTCACCTCCGAGCCGGGCTTGACGCCCTTCGGACCCTTGACCGCGGTCTTGCCGAGGATCATCGACTTCAACCGGGCGTAGATGTTGCGCTCGAGGATCGCGAGTTCGTCGTCGCGGTCGCGCGCCAGCCGCTCCACCTCCTCGCGCTCGATCTGCAGCGCGCGTTCATCCTTGTCGACGCCGTGCCGGTTGAAGACGCGAACCTCGACGATCGTGCCATAGGCACCCGGCGGCAGCCGCAGCGAGGTATCCCGCACGTCCGACGCCTTCTCGCCGAAGATCGCGCGGAGGAGCTTTTCCTCCGGCGTCATCGGCGATTCACCTTTCGGTGTGATCTTGCCGACCAGGATGTCGCCCGGCTGCACCTCGGCGCCGATATAGACGATGCCCGCCTCATCAAGGTTGCGCAGCGCCTCCTCTCCGACGTTCGGGATGTCGCGGGTGATCTCCTCGGGCCCGAGCTTGGTATCGCGGGCCGCCACTTCGTATTCGTCGATATGGATCGAGGTGAACACGTCGTCGCGGTGGATCCGCTCCGAGATCAGGATCGAGTCCTCGTAGTTGTAGCCATTCCACGGCATGAACGCGACGACCACGTTCCGGCCGAGCGCAAGCTCGCCCATGTCGGTGCAGGGGCCGTCGGCGATCACTTCGCCGCGGGTGACGGCGTCACCGACCTTGACCAGCGGTCGCTGGTTGATCGTCGACGACTGGTTCGACCGCTTGAACTTGCGCAGCCGGTAGATGTCGACGCCGGCATCGCCCGCGTCGAGATCGCCCGTCGCACGGACGACGATCCGCATCGCGTCGACCTGGTCGATCACGCCGGACCGGCGCGCCATGATCGAGGCGCCGGAATCGCGCGCGACCACGCCCTCGATACCGGTGCCGACGAACGGCGCCTCGGACTGAAGCAGCGGCACCGCCTGGCGCTGCATGTTCGAGCCCATCAGCGCGCGGTTCGCGTCGTCGTTCTCGAGGAACGGGATCAGCGAGGCCGCGACCGACACCAGCTGCTTCG
>CAZYBG010000212.1:2333-2565 GCA_964645155.1 uncultured Rhodobacterales bacterium
AGACGTCGATCAGGTCGACCGAGTCCGAGGGGTTCAGCATGAACTCGCCGCCCTTGCGGGTCGAGACGAGGTCGTTCTGGAACCGGCCCTGGTCATCCAGCCGCGCGTTCGCCTGGGCGATCGTGTGCCGCATCTCCTCGGTGGCCGACATGTAGACCACCTCATCGGTGACCTGCGACCCCGACACCTTGCGGTAGGGCGTCTCGATGAAGCCGTACTTGTTCACCCGGGC
>CAZYBG010000213.1:0-2552 GCA_964645155.1 uncultured Rhodobacterales bacterium
CAGCACCAGCGATTGCGGTGTACCACCAACAGGCACACGTTCGATGACCGCGAGATCGTCCCCGTCGACCAGCGCCACCGAGCCTGCCGCGGGGTCCGAGATCGCGACCAGATCCCCCGCCACGGCCATCATCGGCCGGATCACGCCTCGCTCCATCGAATAGGCGGCGGTGACGCCCGGCGCCTCGGCAAGAACCCGGCCAGTGAGTGCGGAGAAGCGCACGAGGCGCCCGTCGGCGAGGATCGCAAAGCCGATCTCGCCCGTGTCGGTGAGGGCAAAGGCCATCCGCGCTGCGGGCAGCGGCGTGAAAACGAAATCCCCGTCCTCGGCCGTGGGGTCGAAGATGACGATATGCTCGGCCCCAAAGTTGCCGACCAGCGCCAGCGTCCCAGCTGGACTCAGAAGCTGGCGGATCATGCCGCCCTGCGGGGCATCGGCCGGATAGGCGATGAAGCGTGCCGTGGGCGGATTGGCCGAGGTATCAAAGATCGCCACGCCGTCCTCGCAGCCGAAGGCGATGAAGTTGCCGGCCTTGCCCTCGCCATGCAGGTTCAGGCAGTCGATGCGCAGGACCTCGGCCCCGGCGGCATCCATCAGGGCAAGCGCATCGGGCAGCCCCTCGCCGTCGGGCGCGACGGTGACGATCGTCATGTCGCCCACCGGCACGGCGACGCCGTGATGGGGCCTGCCGGTCTCATGGGTCGCCAGCGTCTCGCGGCCCGTCGCGTCGTGCAGCGTGGCCGTACCGGTGCCGTCCCAGAAAATCGCCACGCGCCCGGGCCCGAAATTGAAATGCACCGGGGCCTCGCCCGCGAAAGCCGAGTCGGTCACGGACGGCGTATGCAGGACGACGGCCGAATGATCGCCGTGATCCTCGATGGCGCGGCCGCTGTCGATCAGCCGGACCTGACCGGCCGCGCGGCTGACCGCCCAAACGTGGCGGCCATCGGGGCCGAGGTAAAGGCGCGCGGGCGAAGCAAGGTCGAAGGCCGCGGTCTGGCCTTCGCCCACATCCGAGACGATAACGCGCGGCGCGTCGGCGTCCGCGACGATCAGGCGGTAGCGCGCAGCGTCATCGTGGTCGTGCCCGTGCCCGTGCCCGTGGCTGTGGCCTTGCCCGTGGGCAAGTGCGGGTGCGGCGAAAACAAGGGTGGTGGTCAAAAGAAGATGTTTCACGGTTTGGCTCCTCAGGCGGCCTTGCGTTGGCCCCAGCGTGGGAAAGGGTCGGGCAGGTTCGCCCAGGCTTCGGGGGTGAAGTCGGTTTCGGGTACAAGCGCGGCATCGAGGCGGGCGCGGATGCCGGCGATGTCGAGGCCGGCGCCGATGAACACCAGCTCCTGCCGCCGGTCGCCAAAGGGCTCGAGCCACTTCGCCCGCACCTCGGCCAGCGCGCCGGGGTGGGTGGGCCAGCGGTCGCGCGGGACGGCGGCCCACCAGCGGCCGAGGGGGGCAACCGACGACAGCGCGCCCGCCAGGCTGAACTCGGCCACCCAGTCGGGCCGCGTGGCGATCCAGAAATGCCCCTTGGCGCGGATCACGCCCGGCAGGTCGCCGTTCAGCACATCGTGGATGCGCTGGGGGTCAAACGGGCGGCGGGCGCGGTAGACGAAGGACGCGATCCCGTATTCCTCGGTCTCGGGCGTGTGATGGGCGAAGCCGTAGAGCTCCTTGGCCCAGAGCGGGTGTTCCTGCGCGCGGTCGAAGTCGAAAAGCCCGGTGTTGAAGATCGCCTCGGGGTCGACATGGCTGTGATCGGTCTCGATCAGCCTTGCGTCGGGGTTCAACGCCCGGATGATCTTGCGTGCGGCATCCACGCGGTCGGGGCCGGCGTCGGTGGTCTTGTTCAGGATCACCACATCGGCGAATTCGATCTGGTCGGTCAGCAGGTTGACGAGGGTTCTTTCGTCATCCTCGCCCAGGCTCTCGCCCCGGTCCGACAGGAAATCGTGGCTGGAGAAGTCACGCAGCAGGTTCACCGCATCGACGACCGTCACCATCGTGTCCAGCCGCGCCACGTCCGACAGGCTCTCGCCCGCCTCGTCGCGGAAGTCGAAGGTGGCGGCGACCGGCATCGGTTCAGCGATGCCGGTCGATTCGATCAGCAGATAGTCGAACCGCCCCTCGGCGGCGAGGCGCCTGACCTCGGTCAGCAGGTCGTCGCGCAGGGTGCAGCAGATGCAGCCGTTGGTCATCTCGACCAGCGTCTCCTCGGTGCGCGACAGCGCCGCCTCTCCGCCGCGCACCAGGGCGGCGTCGATGTTCACCTCGGACATGTCGTTGACGATCACCGCCACGCGCTTGCCCTCACGGTTGCGCAGGACGTGCTCGAGGAGGGTGGTCTTGCCGGCCCCGAGGAAGCCCGAGAGCACGGTGACGGGGAGCGGCTTGCTGCGCGCGGTCGGCATGGCTGCGGTCCGTTTTCAGGGTTTGACAGTATCGAGTTATATTATAACATCTCTGGTGGCAATCATGCCGAACATCGAGGAGGCCCGGCGGCTTGAGCTTCGATCCCGATCCCGAGCGGCAGCTGCCGATCACCGTCGTCACCGGGT
>CAZYBG010000214.1:0-2543 GCA_964645155.1 uncultured Rhodobacterales bacterium
CGGGAACAGCGGCGGCGGCGGCGGCGGCGGCAACGGCGGCGGCAACGGCAATAAATAGTTGAACCGGTGCAGGACGCGCCGTAAGCCTCGGACCCACGATGCGCATACTCCTAGCCGAAGACGAGGTCGTTCTCTGCGATCAGGTCAAGCGGGCCCTTTCGGCGGACGGCCATGCCGTCGACCTCGCCCATGACGGGCTCGAGGCGGGGCATCTCGGCGCGACGGAACCATACGACCTCGTCATCCTCGATATCGGCCTGCCGGTGCGCGACGGCATCTCGGTCGTGAAGGACTGGCGCCAGGCCGGCATCGACGTGCCGGTGCTGATCCTGACCGCGCGCGACGGCTGGTCCGACAAGGTCGACGGCCTCGACGCCGGTGCCGACGACTACATGACGAAGCCGTTCCACATGGCCGAGCTTTCGGCGCGCGTCCGCACCCTGCTGCGCCGGCGCAGCGGCCGGACCAACCCGGTCTTCGTCAGCGGCGATGTCTCGATCGACCTGCGCACCGGCAAGACGGTGCGCGCCGGCATGATCGTCGACCTGACGCAGCAGGAAACCGCGGTGCTGTCGTACCTCGCCCACAATGCCGGGCGGATGGTGTCGCGCACCGAACTGTCCGAGCACATCTACGAATACGACGGCGACCGCGACTCGAACACCATTGCCGTGTTCGTGGCGCGGCTGCGCAAGAAGCTCGGCGAGGATCTGATCCGGACATCGCGCGGACGCGGCTACATGGTCGCCGAAAGCTGATGCCCTCGCTCCGCCGGCGCGCCATCGTCGCGGCCGTGCTGTGGACGGCGCTGACCGTCACGATCGCCGGCGCGGCGCTGGCGATCTTCTTCAACGGGCTGTCCGAACGGCGCTTCAACGAGGCGCTGGCGGCGCGTCACCGGCAGGCGGTGATCGCCGTCGCCAACACCGGCGGCGATCCCGAGGGCATGGAGCTTTACCTCAGCGATCCGCTCTATGCGCAGCCGCTCTCGGGCCGCTACTGGCAGCTGGTCGCGCCCGACGGCACGCTCGTCGCCTCGCGGTCGCTGTTCGACGAGACGCTGCCGGGGACCGGCCCCGCCCCCGAGGACGCGCCGGCGTTCTGGACCGGCGCGGGTCCCGAGGGCCGGGTGCGCGGGCTGCACCAGGCGATCACCCTCGAGGACGGCAGCGTCTGGACCGTCGCCGTCGCCGAGGCGCTGGCCACCCTCTGGGCCGAGCGGCAGCAGACGCTGCAGAGCCTCGTCGCGGTGTTCGGCATGGTCGGCGTCCTCGGCGTGCTCGGCGGGCTCGCGCAGGCGTCGTTCGCGCTCCGCCCGCTCGGCCGGCTGCGCGCCGACGTGGCGCACCGCTGGGACCGCGGCGAGGCGCTTGAACCGGCGAGCTACCCCGACGAGGTCGCCCCCCTTGTCCGCGACATCAACGTGCTCCTCGGGCGCAACCGCGCGGTGGTCGACGTGTCACGGCGCCAGGCGGCCGACCTCGCGCATGCGCTGAAGACGCCGGTCGCCGTCCTGCGCAACGAGATCGAGCGGCTGCAGCCCGAGGGTGGCATGGAGACGGCGGCCGAGGCGCTCGACCGGATCGACGCGCAGATGCTGCGCGCGCTGGCCCGCATCCGCGCCGGCAACGCCGCCGCCGCCGGGCAGCGGACCGAGGTGCTTGCCTCGGTCGAGCGGCTGGCGCGGCTGTTCCGCCGGGCGCCCGATGCCGCCGGCCTGACGCTCGGCTTCGACATCGCCGCCGACATCGCCGTCGGCGTCGACCGCCAGGACCTCGAGGAGATGCTCGGCAACGTCATCGAGAACGCCGTCAGGTGGCGCCGGAGCGCGGTCGAGATCGGCGCCGAGGATACCGGCCCCGAAGTGGTGCTGACGGTCGACGACGACGGGCCCGGCATTCCCGAGGCCAGCCGCGACGAGGCGCTGCGGGCGGGCGGGCGGCTCGATACCTCGGCGCCGGGCACCGGGCTCGGCCTCGCGATCGTGGCGGACCTCGCGGCGGCCTATGGCGGCGGCGTGACGCTCGGCACCGCGCCCGACCTCGGCGGGCTGCGCGTGACGATCACGCTGCCGTCCCGGTTCGGCCTGCCGCCGGCCGAAGGCGGCGCTACGGCCTGAGCCCCCGAGGCCCCCGGCCCCTCCCCCGGGAGACCCCGGGAGACCCCGCGGCCGCTCAGGCCGCCATCGCCTCGGCCGGCGGCTCCTTGGCGCCGGTCATGAACGCCACCGCATCCGACATCGTGTAGTCCGACGGCCGGATCACGCAGAGCCGCCGGCCCAGCCGGTGGACATGGATACGGTCGGCGACCTCGAACACGTGCGGCATGTTGTGGCTGATCAGGATGATCGGGATGCCGCGGGCGCGCACGTCGCGGATCAGCTCCAGCACCCGGCGGCTTTCCTTGACGCCGAGCGCGGCGGTCGGCTCGTCGAGGATCACCACCTTCGAGCCGAAGGCCGCGGCGCGCGCCACCGCCACGCCCTGGCGCTGGCCGCCCGACAGCGTCTCGACCGCCTGGTTGATGTTCTGGATCGTCATCAG
>CAZYBG010000215.1:0-2529 GCA_964645155.1 uncultured Rhodobacterales bacterium
GGGGCGGCCGGCGCGGCTCACAGGACCGCGTGCACGCGGGCGAGGATCGCCGCCGCGACCTCGGCCTCGGAGCCGGCGCCGTCGATCAGCGCGCATCGGCCCGGAAACTCCGCCGCGAGGGCACGGAAGCCATGGCGCAAGGCCGCCTGGAACGCCTCTCCGCGGCCCTCGAAGCGGTCCTCGCCCGACCGGCGGGCAAGGCCGCGGGCCAGGGCGCGGGCCGGGTCCATGTCGATGATCAAGGTCAGGTCCGGCTCGATCCCGATGACCTCGGCATGCAGGTCGTCGATCAGGTGGCGCAGCTCGGGATGCGCGGTGCCCTGGTAGACGCGCGTCGAGTCGACGAACCGGTCGCAGACCACGATGCGGCCTTCGGCGACAGCCGGGCGGATCGTGCGCTCCACATGGTCGCGGCGGGCGGCGGTGAAGAGCAGAAGCTCGGTCGTCGGCGACCAGCGGCCGGGATCGCCCTCGACCAGCAGCCGCCTGATCTCCTCGGCGCCGGGCGAGCCGCCGGGCTCGCGCGTCAGCACCACGTCGCGGCCCGCGGCGCCGAGCGCCTCGGCGAGGCGGCGCGCCTGGGTGGACTTGCCGGAGCCGTCGATGCCTTCGAGCGAGAGGAAGAGCCCGCGGCCCCGCATCAGTTCAGGCTCAGCCTCTCGGCGGCATGCTTGCGGTAGAGCGCGCCGGCAGCGGCCTGCAGCCGGGTAAGGAACCCGCCTTCCGCGACGGCCGCCTCGGCGACGAGGGGCACCCGTCGCGGTTCCATCCCGTCGATGGCGACGACGAGCGAGGCGATCTCCTGCCCCGCGGCGACCGGCGCCCGGACCGGGCCGTCATAGACCACCTCGGCCGCGATCTCGCCCGCCGTGACGGCCGGCAGCAGAAGCTGCACGTCGGCCGCCGGCACCAGGCCGACCTGCCGTGCGCTGCCGAGCCAGACATCGGCCGAGGCGATCCGCGTGCCGGCGGTGGCCACCGTCCGCTGGACGAACTGGCGGAACGCCCAGTTGGCGATGCGCTCGGCCTCCTCGGCGCGCTCGGTCTCGGTGGTGTGGCCCATGATGACGAAGACGATCCGCCGGTCGCCCTGCTTGGCCGAGCCGACGAGGCCGTAGCCGGCCTCGGACGTGTGCCCGGTCTTCAGCCCGTCAGCACCCTCGATCCGGCCGAGGATCGGGTTGCGGTTGTTGTGGTTCTGCGGCGCGCGGCCGTCGAAGGCGAAAGTCTCCATTCCGAAATAGCCGTAGTATTCGGGGAACGCCTCGATCAGCCGGACGGCGATCAGCCCGAGGTCCCGCGCGCTCATCCGGTGGGCCGGGTCGGGCCAGCCGGTGGAGTTGGTCAGCGTCGTCTCGGTCAGGCCGAGCGCCCGCGCGCGCTCCGTCATCAGCCGCGCGAAGGCCTCTTCGGTTCCGGCGAGGCCCTCGGCCACGACCACGCAGGCATCGTTGCCGGACTGCACGACGATGCCCTTGATCAGGTCCTCGACCGTCGGCCGGTCGGTGGTGTCGAGGAACATCGTCGAGCCACCCATCGCCTTGGCGCGCTCCGAGACGTTGAACCTGGTATCGAGCGTCACCCGGCCGTCCTGCAGCGCCTCGAACAGCATGTTGAGCGTCATCAGCTTCGACATCGAGGCCGGCGGAAGCAGCTGGTCCGCATTCTTCGACAGCAGGACCGTTCCGGTCGTCTGGTCGTACACCCAGGCTGCGGCGGCGCGTGTCTCGAAGGCCGCGCGCGCCGGCGGCGCGAGCGCCAGCGCGGCGAGAAGCGACAGGATTGCGATGCGGAACGCGGCAGTCATCGGCGGCGTCTCTCCTTGTCTCTGCTGCGGCCGGACTAGAAGCCGACCGGATAGGCGTCGGCATAGCCGAGCGACCTGAGCGTTTCGAGCATGGCGTTGCGCTCGGCGCGGCTCGCGGCAGGTCCGACGAGCACCCGCCAGAGCGGCCCGCCGTTCCCGGCCACTTCGCCGACCGTCGCGGCAAGTCCGGCGCCGCCGATCTCGGCGGCGGCCTGCTGTGCTGCGTCCTCCGAACTGAGGACCACCGCCTGCAGGAACGGCTCGCCGAGCCCGCCCGAGGCCGGCGCGGGGGCGGCGGCTGCCGCATCCGGCGCGGCCTCCGGCGCGGCGTTCGGGTCGAGCGGTGCCACGGTGACCTCGCCGGCCCCGCCCGGAGCGGCGACGGCGGGCGCCTCGGCCGCAGGCTGCCGGTTGCGCCGGCCGAACGATGTCGGCGGGCGATCCTCGGGCACCGGCTGCGGCTCGGCCAGTGGCACGAGTTCGGGCTGGAGTTCGGGCGCCGCCCCGTCCGCCGGCGCCGCATCCGCGGGGAGGACGGCGGTTGCGTCCGGTGCGGCAGCGGCTTCGGCGGCCTCGCCCTCGGGGGCCGCCAGCGGAACCG
Organism: uncultured Rhodobacterales bacterium; assembly: GCA_964645155.1. Classification (GTDB taxonomy): domain Bacteria; phylum Pseudomonadota; class Alphaproteobacteria; order Rhodobacterales; family Rhodobacteraceae; genus CAZYBG01. The sequence goes on from CAZYBG010000215.1 coordinate 2,409, forward strand.
GTGCGGGCGGCGGCTGGCGGTTACGCCGGCCGAACGAGGTCGGCGGCCGGTCCTCCGGCACCGGCTGCGGCTCGGCCACCGGGGGGGTGGCGACCGTGGCGCCGTCGGCGTCCTCGGCGGC
>CAZYBG010000216.1:0-2517 GCA_964645155.1 uncultured Rhodobacterales bacterium
GCCCTGTTCGCGCACGACGCGGCGCCGGCGCGGCTGCGCGACCTGCCGGTGCGGGCCGCGCGGGCGGGGGCCGAAGTGGCGATCCTCGCCGATCCCGACGCCGCCGCGCCCTACGACCTCGTCCTGTGCGATGCGCCCTGCTCGGGGTCGGGCGCCTGGCGCCGGTCGCCCGAGGGCAAGTGGCGGCTAGATGCGGCGGCGCTGGCGCGCCTCGTGGCGCTGCAGGCGGCGATCCTCGACCGCGCGGCGCCGCTCGTCCGGCCGGGCGGCACGCTCGCCTACGCGACCTGCTCGCTTCTTGCGGCCGAGAATGACCGCCAGGTCGCCGCGTTCCTTGCCCGGCACGGCGGCGGCTGGCGGCTGGCGTGGCAGCGCCGTCTCACTCCGCTCGACGGGGCGGACGGGTTCGGCATTGCCCACTTGACGAACCGCGGCTGAGCAGCACTATTCAACCTCAGGGTGAGGCGGTCCTTGCTTAATCGTCGATTAAGCAGTGCCCGCCGAGATGGGGCGTAACGAGTCGAGACGGAGGGTTTCCGTGCCTCACCCCATTTCGGCCGACGAGCCGCTGAGCCGGCTCGCCGCCGCTCTGCGCGACCGCGATGTCGCCCTTCTGGTGCTTGCCGCCACGCTGATTCTGTCCGGCGCCGCGCTGCTGCCGCCGCCGCTCGGCCTCGGCGCGCTCGCCGCGGGCGGCACGGTTGCGGCGCTGGCGCTGGTCGCGCGTCTGGTCGGCGTCCTGCAGACGACCGAGCGGGCCGGCATGCTCGGCGCCGTGGCCCGGCTGGCCGAGCACGACGCCGCGGCCTCGGCGGTGACGGGCGCCGACGGGGCGGTGCGCTACGCCAACGCCGCGGCGCTCACGCTCGGCATCGCGCCCGGGGCCGGCCTCGGCGGCGTGCTGGCGCGGTTCTACGCCAGCCCGGTCGCCGCGATCCACCGCCTGCTCGACCGCGCCGAGGCCGCCGGCACGGCGCGCGAGGACGTGGGCAGCCGCGAAGGCCGCATCCGGCTTTCGGTCGTGCATCTCGGCGCTGCGGGCTATCTCTGGCGCTTTGACGAGCTCGGCCTGGCGCCGGCCGAGACCGGCGATGCCGGCGCGGCGGCGGCGCTGCCGTCGCTCAGCGTCTCGCCCGCGGGCGCGGTCGTCGCGATGTCGGCGGCGATGGAGCGGCTGCTCGGCGGCCGGCCGAAGCGTCTCGACCTGGTGCTGACCGACTCCCGGCCGGTGAGCGGGCAGATCTGCGACGTCGCCGCCGCCGATGGCAGCCGCCGGCTGAGGCTGCACAGCGCCGCGGGCGAGGGCGGCGTCACCCATCACTATTTCCTGCCCCCGGGCGAGGACCGGGGCGGCCGCGCGGCCGAGGCGCTCGAGAACCTGCCGGTCGGGCTCATCCATCTGCGCGCCGACGGCGCCATCGCCTCGGCGAACCGCCTCGCCCGCAAGCTGCTCCGCGCCGAGGGCGGCGCCGATCTCGGCGGGGCGGACCTCGCCGACCGGCTCGAGGGCCTGGGCCGGCCGGTCCGCGACTGGCTCGAGGAGGCGGCGAAGGGCCGCGGGCTCGGCCGGCCGGAGGTGCTGCGCGTGCGCACCGAGGCGGCCGAGGCCTTCGTGCAGGTGACGCTCGGCCGCGCCGGCCGCCCGGGCGAGGCGCCGCTGGTCGCGGTGCTGACCGACGCGACCGAGCTCAAGACGCTCGAGGCGCAGATGGTGCAGAGCCAGAAGATGCAGGCGATCGGCCAGCTTGCCGGCGGCGTCGCGCATGACTTCAACAACCTGCTGACGGCGATCTCGGGCCATTGCGACCTGATGCTGCTCCGCCACGACGAGGGCGACCCCGACTATGGCGACCTGGTGCAGATCCATCAGAACGCGAACCGCGCCGCCGCGCTGGTCGGCCAGCTTCTCGCCTTCTCGCGCAAGCAGACGCTGAAGCCCGAGGTGATCGACATGCGCGACGCGCTGGCCGACCTCACCCACCTGCTCACCCGCCTGGTGGGCGAGCGGGTCCGCCTCACGCTCCGCCACGAGGCGGGCCTGCCGCCGATCCGGGCCGACCGGCGGCAGCTGGAACAGGTGCTGATGAACCTGGTCGTCAACGCCCGAGACGCGATGGCGGCGGGCGGCGAGATCGTCATCGAGACGGCGAGCTGCTGGTTCGCCGACGAGTTCCGGCGCGACCGCGCCAAGGTGCCGCCGGGCCGCTATGTCGCGGTGCGCGTCGAGGACCACGGCACCGGGATTCCCGCCGACAAGATCGGCAAGATCTTCGAGCCGTTCTACACCACCAAGCGCACCGGCGAGGGCACCGGCCTCGGCCTGTCGATGGCCTACGGCATCGTCAAGCAGTCGGGCGGCTTCATCTTCGTCGACAGCGCGGTGGGCGTTGGCACCGTCTTCACGCTCTACTTCCCGGTCCATGACCACCCCGCCGAGGGGCAGGCCCGGCTGCCCGACATGCTCGGCGCGGCGGCCCCCTACGGCCGGCCGCGCGCGGCCGCGCCGCGCGCCGCGCT
>CAZYBG010000217.1:0-2489 GCA_964645155.1 uncultured Rhodobacterales bacterium
AGCGGCGCGCGCTGGACGTTCTCGGCGAGGCTGTCCTCCTCGGCGAGCCCGTCGGTGCGCACGACGCAGGGCACGGGCGCGGTGCGCGCGAGGCGCTTCTGCTTCACGAGCAGTTCGAGGGCCCGGTAGCGCCGCCCGCCCGCCGGGATTTCGAACATGCCGGTCTCGGCGCCGGTCTCGTCCAGCACGGGCCGGACGGTGATCGAGGATAGGAGCGTGCGCCGGGCGATGTCCTCGGCGAGCTCCTCGATCGAGACGCCGGCCTTGATGCGCCGGACGTTCGACTGGCTGAGCACCAGCTTGTTGAAGGGGATGTCGCGCGAGGCGCTGAGGGTGATCTTCTGGGACTTGGTCATCGGACTTCTCCGCGACGGGCGGCCAAGAGACACTCTCTCGGGCCTCCAAACCCGTCACGAAGCCCACGGCCCACCTCTCCCTCTAGTGGGAGCGATGGGCCGCGGACCGCGCGATGATCGGTGAGATCAGGTGGCCGCTTGTGCGGCCTGCTCGAGCTGTCTGAGGTGGTCCGCCAGATCCACGCCGCGGCCACCGGCGTTCACCGTCTCGAAATAGTCGTGCCAGCCGACCGCCGCGATCCCGTTGACCAGCGCCGAGAGCGCGGACTCGTCCGGCACTCGCCAGCATGCGAAGAAGGCATGATCGGCGGCATGGGGCAGTGCCGGATCGGATTCGCCCAGAGCGATGGCCTCGATCCCAAGCTCACTCAGGGGTTGAAACCCGCTCGCGACCTTCTTGAAGAACGCGGCGCGGGCTTCGGGGTCAAGCGCGCTCCAGGCCGCCTTGGGCATGTAGAGTTCAATCAGATAGTGGCTCACTTTGCGGGCTCCTGTTCTATCATGGGTTTCATCGACCGCATCGCACGCTTGACGATGCGCGCCGTTGCTGGCCGGCCGGTCTCGGACGCCCAGTGCGCGCAGATCGCACGCACCCAGTCAGGGTGGCTCTTCGCGGCGTCGTTGAGCCAGTTGCCGACCGAGTCCTGCACGTAGCGCGCCGGATCCGCCCGAAGCGGCTCGAGGATAGGAAGCCCAAGTGCAGGGTCGTGCTTGAGCGCCGGGATGTGCGCGCACCATACGCCGCGCGGCCGGGTCGCCTCGCTGGCGAAGCGGCGGAGTCGTACCGAAGGTTCGGCAGTCCAAGGAACGAGCCGCCCGATTGCGGCTTCGATATCACACGCGATCAGGGGTCTCGCAGCCAGCCAGGACCATTCCCGCACGCCGAAATGCGGGTCGTCCGCAAAAGGACGCAGGGCTTCCAAGAGGGAAGCAAGGTCGTTGGCGTTCCTCGCCGCGAAGGCGAAACAGGCCCAGCCCCGGACGGTGTCCGACCGGTGCAATCGCAGCCCGAAGAGATCATTGTCGCCGAGGCGGCGGGCGAGCACATCGCCCATGACGCTCATGCGGCGCGAGATCCCCGCGCTCCGCATGGTCTCGGCTGTGGCAGCCTCCGCGCGAGCGATGTCGGGGAACACCGCCCGCAGCAATGCGGCGAAGTCGACGGCGAGGCACTCGCTGAGATGCGTGGTTTCAGCGCTGCCGCGGTTTAGGGCTTCCAGTCGCGCGGGCTCGATCTCAGCGATTTTCATGGACGCCTCCGGAAACGACGCGAGGCTGCGGGGCAAAGGATGCGGCGTCGGCTCGTCGCCAGATGCGAGCCAGCAGACGCTGCAAGTCGCTGCGTTCGCCTTCATCGAGGTCGCCGACGAGGCTTGCAATCCACGTCGAATGTTCTTCGTTCACGCGCTCGGCCAGATCGCGCCCGGCGGCAGTGAGGGCGATGTTGACTGATCGTCGGTCGTGCCGGTTGCGCCGTCGCGCGACGAGACCGCCGCGCTCCAGCCCGTCGAGCAGTCCCGTCATGGTCGCCCGCGTGACGCCGATACGCGCGGCGAGATCGTGCGGGGCAAGCGCTTCGCCCGCGGCAAGCAACACCACCAGAATGACGAACCGCCCCTCCGACAGGCCATGGGCCTGCAGGCGATGGGCGCAGACCCGATCGATGGCGGCGGCGAGCGCGAGCACGCTGAAGCAGGTCCGAAGCTCGGAAAGGTTCCGCGCCCCTTCAGGCTCCGCGTCCAACAGCGCGAGATATTTTCGATCCAACGTTTCCATATGGCTTCATATAATATGGTGCCTTACTATCTGTCCAGCACCCGCGCGTTTGCGGGAACGTATTCCTTGGCCAGACGGCGACCGGGTTGATCGTCTCCACGGCCCACCTCTCCCTCTTGGGAGCGATGGACCGCGGACGGACGGACTGGATGAGGAGCGATGCCTACGCCGCGCGCTCCAGGAGAACCCTCGCGCGCGTCTCCATGGCGAGGCGCGCATCCTGCTGCGGCTTGCTTCGCGCCACGGCCGTGATGCCCTGCACGAAGTCGAAGACGCTCTCGGGCGGTCGGCCTTCCTCGGCGAGGACGGTCTCGACGATCTTCGCCGTCTCGGCTTTCGAGAAGCCGCGCTTCTTCA
>CAZYBG010000218.1:0-2484 GCA_964645155.1 uncultured Rhodobacterales bacterium
GGAGGGTATTCGCTGGGTTCGGCATTTCGACAGGCTTGTCGAACCGCATCCCGAGGCATCTGATCTGATGTTCTGGCCGAAGGACGGCATCGAACGGTCGAGCGAGGAGATCGTCGCCGAGATCGAACGCTACTGCCGCGAGCACGGGCTGCCCTGCTTCAAGGACAGCCCGGCCTGAGCCACCGGTCTGCGAGCGCGTCGGCACCTGAGCCCCCGGGGCGGGGCCAGGCGGACCTCTGCGGCGGGCCTCACCCCCCGGCCGTGATCCGCGCCAGCGCCTCGACCTTCGCCCGGGCCCGGCCGGCATCGATGCTTTCGCGCGCGATCCCGACGCCTTCGGCGAGCGTCGTCGCGCGCCCTGCCAGCACCAGCGCGGCGGCGGCGTTCAGCAGCACCGCGTCGCGGTAGGCGCCCGCCGCGCCGTCCAGCAGCGCGCGGAACGCCCGGCCGTTCTCCTCGGGCGTGCCGCCGAGGATCGCCTCGAACGGGTGCACCGGCAGGCCCGCCTCCTCGGGGTGGAGCTCGCGCTCGACCACCCGGCCGTCCTTCAGTTCCGCCACATGGCTGACCCCGGCGATCGACAGCTCGTCGGTGCCGTCGCCGCCATGCACGATCCAGGCGGCCTCCGAGCCGAGCGCGTGCAGCGTCTGGGCCATCGGCCCGATCAGCGCGCGCGAGAAGGCGCCGGTCAGCTGGCGCCTGACACCCGCCGGGTTGGTCAGCGGCCCGAGGATGTTGAAGATCGTCCGGGTGCCGAGCTCGGCCCGGGTCGGCATCACATGGGCGATGGCGGGGTGGTGCATCGGCGCCATCATGAAGCCGATCCCGGCCTCGCGCAGCGCCCGCTCGACGACCTGCGGGCCGACCATCACGTTGATGCCGAGCTGGGTCAGCGCATCGGCCGCGCCGGATTTCGAGCTGAGGTTGCGGTTGCCGTGCTTGGCGACCGGCACGCCGGCGCCCGCCACCACGAAGGCGGTCGCGGTCGAGATGTTGAGCGTGCCCTTGCCGTCGCCGCCGGTGCCGACGATGTCGATGGCGCCCTCCGGCGCCCGCACCGCCCGGCACCGGGCGCGCATCACCGCGGCGGCGGCGGCGTATTCCTCGACCGTCTCGCCGCGGGTGCGCAGCGCCATCAGCAGGCCGCCGATCTGCGACGGCGTCGCCTCGCCGTCGAACAGGATCTGGAACGCGGCCTCGGCCTCGGCGCGGGTCAGCGGCCGGTCGGCCGCGGTGCCGATCAGGGGCTTCAGCGCGTCGCTCATGCCGGCGCGCGCACCCGGTCGAGGAAGCGGCGGAGCATGGCATGGCCGTGCTCCGAGGCGATGCTCTCGGGGTGGAACTGCACCCCCTCGACCGGCAGCGTCCGGTGGCGCACGCCCATGATCGTGCCGTCCTCGGCCCAGGCGGTACGCTCGAGGCAGTCGGGCAGGCTTTCCGGCGCGATGGTCAGCGAATGGTAGCGCGTCGCGGTCAGGGGCGAGGGCAGCCCCTCGAACACGCCGGTGCCGGCATGGTGGATCGGCCAGGTCTTGCCGTGGACGATCGCCGCCGCGCGGACGATGCGCCCGCCGAACGCCTGGCCGATCGCCTGGTGGCCGAGGCAGACGCCGAACAGCGGCGTCCCGGTCTCGGCCGCCGCGGCGATGAGCGCGAGGCAGATGCCGGCGCGGTCGGGGTCGCAGGGCCCGGGCGACAGCACGATCCCGGCCGGGCGGAGCGCCATCGCCTGCTGCACGTCGAGCGCGTCGTTGCGGTGGACCGCCACCTCGGCGCCGAGCTCGCCCAGATAGTGGACGAGGTTGAAGGTGAAGCTGTCGTAGTTGTCGATCAGGAGAAGCATGGCGGCATCACTGCCCGCAAGAGTTGAGAAAGTGGGGTGATCCCCGCCCGCGGTCGCGGTATACATGCGGTGAGCAGAGTTACGGGGTCAAGGGCCGATGGCAGCGGCGCGAATCCCGATTGGCAAGGAGGGCGGACCATGACGAAGGGTCTGTTTGGCGGTATTGTCTGGGGCGCTCTGGTCAGCGCGGTCGGGTTGGTGACGCTGTCGCTCGCCCTGCCGCCGCCGGCGCGCCCGGCCGGGGACGGCGCGGCGGTCGACCCTCCCGCGGGTGCCGTGGACGGCGAACACCTCGCGGTCGCGAACCCTGTGGCGGACCCTGCAGCAGAGGTTGCGGCCGATGCCGTGACGGAGGCCGCGGCCGATCCCGCGACCGCGGCTGCGGCCGATCCCGTGGCCGAACCCGCCGTGGAACCGGTCGCGCCCGAGGTGGTCGCCGAACCTGCGCCCGAACCGCAGCCCGCGCCCGAACCGGAACCCGCGCCGGTGGAGGCCGCGAGCGCGCCCGTGCCGCAGCCCGAACCGGAACCCGCGCTGTCCGAGACGCCGCCCGAGGTCGCCGCCACCGCGCCGGCCGAGAACGGGCTCGCCCCGCCGGCCGAGCAGGCGGCGGTGGGCCTCGCCGCGCCCCGGGCGGGCGA
>CAZYBG010000219.1:0-2464 GCA_964645155.1 uncultured Rhodobacterales bacterium
ATCGGCGTATGGGTCTGGTCCATGTCCATCCGGTAGACGCGGCCCGGCGCGATCACCCGGATCGGCGCGCCCTCGGCCGCCATCGCCCGGATCTGCACCGGCGAGGTATGCGTGCGCAGCACATGCGGCGGCCGGTCGTCGCCCGGATCGCGGTGCAGATAGAACGTGTCCATTTCCTGCCGGGAGGGATGTTCGGGCGGGATGTTCAGCGCGTCGAAATTGTACCAGTCGCTCTCGACCTGCGGCCCCTCGGCCACCGCGAAGCCCATGTCGGCGAAGATCGCCGTCACCTCCTCGGTGACCTGGCTGACCGGATGCACCGTGCCCGCCCGCCGCCGCCGGCCGGGCAGCGTCACGTCGAGCCACTCGGCGGCCAGCCGCTCCTCCAGCGCGGCGTCGCCCAGCGCCGCCCTGCGCGCCTTCAGCGCCGCCTCGACCTCGGCCTTGAGCGCGTTCAGCGCCGGCCCGGCCACCTGCCGAGCCTCGGCCGACATGCCGCCGAGCTCGCGCATCCGCAGCGCGATCTCGCCCTTCTTGCCCAGCGCCGCCAGCCGCACCTCCTCCAGCGCCGCCTCGTCGGCGGCCCCGGCCACGGCCTCCAGATACCTGCCCCTCAGCGCGTCCAGCCCGTCCATCGCATCCAATCTCCGCCGACAACCTCTGCCGCTCGCCGCCGGGACCTACCCGGCGCCTGCCCGTCCGGCAATCCCCTTCCCCGTCTTCCAAGTATCCTCGGGGGGTCCGGGGGGCAGACGGCCCCCCGGCCGCCTGCCGGACGGCAACCGCCAGACGAAAAACCCCGCCGACCCGAAGACCGGGCCCGCGGGGTTCTACTGTCCCTCCCGGAGGAGGCAAGCTTACGCGAGCGCCGCCTTCGCCTTCTCGACGATGGCGCCGAACGCGGCGGGCTCGCGCACGGCGAGATCGGCCAGCACCTTGCGGTCGACCTCGATGCCGGACCTGGCCAGCCCGTTGATGAAGCGCGAATAGGTCAGGCTCGCATCGATCTCGCGCACGGCGGCGTTGATCCGCTGGATCCACAGCGCGCGGAAGTTGCGCTTGCGCACCTTGCGGTCGCGCGTGGCGTACTGGTTGGCCTTGTCGACCGACTGTGCCGCGACCTTGAAGGTGCGCGAGCGCATCCCGTAATGGCCCTTGGCAGCGTCGACGACCTTCTTGTGGCGGCGGTGGGTGACGACACCCCCTTTTACGCGTGACATCTCTCGGGCCTCCTCAGCGGTCGTAGGGCATGTAGGTCTTGACGATCTTCGCGTCCGAGGCCGACAGCACCGTCGTCCCCCGCGCGTCGCGGATGAAATCCGTCGACCGCTTGATCATCCCGTGACGCTTGCCCGCCTGGGCGGCCTTGACCTTGCCGGTCGCGGTCGTCTTGAAGCGCTTCTTGGCGCTCGACTTCGTCTTCATCTTGGGCATTTCGGCTCCTTCCGGACATTCGTCGCGCGACTCGGCATGCCACATCGGCCGGCCGCGCGGGGGCAGAGGCCCGGGCGTATAGAGCCCGCCGCCGGCCCTGACAAGGCGAAAAGCTCAGCCGTAGCGCGCCAGCACCTCGCGGAACGCCGCGGGAATGTCCTCGATCGCGTAGCCGCCCGGCTTGTTCATCAGCGCCACGACGATGCAGACCGCGGCGATCAGCACCGTCAGCGCGGCAAGCCGCGGCACCCTGCCGTCGGTGAAGGCGCTCAGCATCGCCGGCACGCTGAGCACGGCGAAGACGACGCCGATGACGAGGAAGAGGTCGCTGTCCATGGTGACCGTCCCGTTCGCTCCCGGGGCCTGCGACCGGCCCCGGGGCGGCATTATTCGGGATCGGCGCGATAAATCAAACGTTCGTCGCAGGGCGCAACCCTGAGGATATTGGTGGTCCCCTGCACGTTGAACGGCACGCCGGCGGTCACCAGGATCTGGTTTGACGCCGAGGCGAAGCCCAGCTCGCGCGAGGCGCGGGCCGCGGCGACCACCGCCTGCTTGAACCGCTCCACCCGCTCGTGGACGATCACGCAGGTCGTGCCCCAGGTCAGGCACATCCGCCGCGCCACGCCTTCCACCTGGGTCATGGCGAGGATCGGCACCCGCGGCCGCTCGCGCGCCACCAGATTCACCGTCGTCCCGGTCTCGGTGAAGCAGCAGATCGCGCGGATGTCGGTCGTCTCGGCGATCTCGCGCGCGGCGGCGACGATGCCGTCGGCCACCGTCTGCCGCTTGGCGCTGCGGCTCGCCTCGATGATGTCGCGGTAGGTCGGGTCGCTCTCGACCGACATCGCGACGTTGTCCATCGTCGTCACCGCCTCGATCGGATAGCTGCCGGCGGCGGATTCGGCCGACAGCATCACCGCATCGGCGCCCTCGTAGATCGCGGTGGCCACGTCCGACACCTCGGCCCGCGTCGGCACCGGGCTCTCGATCATGCTCTCCAGCATCTGCGTCGCGACGATCACCGGCT
>CAZYBG010000220.1:0-2424 GCA_964645155.1 uncultured Rhodobacterales bacterium
CGATCGGAAGCTTCCAGCTGATGCAGGGCAAGATCGCCGACATGTATACGGCGATGAACTCGGCGCGCGCCTATGTCTACGAGGTGGCGAAGGCCTGCGACCGCGGCACCGTCACCCGCCAGGACGCCGCCGCCTGCTGCCTCTATGCCAGCGAGCAGGCGATGGTGCAGGCGCACCAGGCGGTGCAGGCGATGGGCGGCGCGGGCTTCCTCGCCGATGCGCCGGTCGCACGCCTGTTCCGCGACGCCAAGCTGATGGAGATCGGCGCCGGCACCTCCGAGATCCGCCGGATGCTGATCGGGCGGGAGATGATGGGGGCGGCGGGGTGAGGTGAACGCGCTGCTGGACATGGAGGCCGATGGCGGCGTGCTGCACGGCCAGTTCGGCTGGCTGATCGCCCTCATCGAATGGGCCGCCGCCTTCATCGACCTCTTTGCCATCGCGCTCCTGCTGGTCGGCGCGGCGCGGTTCGTGGTCGGGGTCGTGGTGGCCGAGGTCGCCCGCAGCGGCGCCGACCGCGTGAGCAAGACCAACCGCGAGCGCATCGAGCTTGGCCGCTACATCCTCGCCGGGCTCGAACTGTTCATCGTCTCCGACGTGATCCATGCCGCGATCAGCCTGGCCTTCGCGGACCTGCTGTTCCTGCTGCTTCTGGTCATCATCCGCTCGATCACGTCCTACTTCCTCGACCGCGAACTGAAACAGCTGAAGGAGGAGCTTGGGGAATGACCGATTTCACCGGCCTGCGCGCCCTCTACGTCAACTGCACGCTGAAGAAGCGCCCCGAGGAGAGCCATACCAGGCTGCTGCTCAACGCCTCGGCCGCGATCATGGAGCGCCGGGGCGTGGCGGTCGAGCACCTGCACCTGCTGAGCCACGAGGTCCCGCCCGGCATCTACCCCGACATGACCGAACAGGGCTGGAGCCGCGACGACTGGCCGATGCTGTGGGAAAGGGTAAAGGCCGCCGACATCCTGGTGATCGGCACGCCGATCTGGCTGGGCGAGGAATCCTCGGTCTGCCGGGTGCTGATCGAGCGGCTCTATGCCATGTCGGGGATGCTGAACGACCGCGGCCAGTCGGTGTTCTACAGCAAGGTGGCCGGCACCGTGGTGACCGGCAACGAGGACGGCATCAAGCATGTCGCGATGTCGACCGGCTTTGCGCTGAACCACCTCGGCTACACGATCCCGCCGCAGGCCGATTGCGGCTGGATCGGCGAGGCCGGGCCCGGGCCGTCCTACGGCGACGATGACGGGCAGGGCGGCCGGGTCGGCTTCGGCAACGAGTTCACGCAGAGGAACACCACGATCATGACCTGGAACCTGATGCACCTCGCCCGCATCCTGAAGGGCGCCGGCGGCTATCCGAACGAGGGCAATGACCGCGAGGCGTGGAAGGCGGGCGCGCGCTTCGGGTTCGAGAACCCGGAGTATCGCAGTTGAGCGTGAGGCCCGCCCTCGTCGTGGCTCTGGCGGTGGTGCTGCCGGGCGTGCGGGCCGTCCTTGCCGCAGAGGTCGACGCGCAGCAGGTCGAAGCCTGCTTTGCCTCGGCTCCGGCGGGCGACTACGGCCCGCACTGCCTCGGTTCCGCGTCGGATGCCTGCCAGACCTCGACGCCCGAGGGCCAGACCACGATCGGCATCGCCGCGTGCATCGGCGCCGAGACCGCGGCCTGGGACGCCCTGCTGAACCGCGAATTCCGGGCGACACGCGATGCCCATGCCGGCAGCGCGGGTGTCGCCGACCGGCTTGTGGCCGCGCAGCGCGCCTGGATCGCGTTCCGCGACGCCGACTGTGCGCTGGCCCATGCGCGCTGGGCCGACGGGTCGATCCGCGGCGTTGTGGCGGCGAACTGCCTGATGGAGATGACGGCGCGCCGGGCGCTGGAACTGCGCGACATGCGGGGGAACTAGGGTGAAGCTGACCTCTGTCATCCTGCCCACCTCCGATGCGTTCCGCGCCAACCGCGCCGCGCACGAGGCGATGCTGGCCCGGGTGGCCGAGGCCGCGGCGCAGGCGGCGGCGGGCGGCGGCGAGACGGCGCTCGCCCGGCATGTCGGCCGCGGCAAGATGCCCCCGCGCGAGCGGGTGGCGAACCTGCTCGACCCCGGCAGCCCGTTCCTTGAGGTGGGCGCCACCGCGGCGCACGGCATGTATGGCGGCGATGCGCCCTGCGCCGGCCTGATCGCCGGCATCGGCCGCGTCCACGGGCAGGAGGTGATGGTCGTCTGCAACGACGCCACCGTGAAGGGCGGCACCTACTACCCGATGACGGTCAAGAAGCACCTGCGCGCGCAGGAGATCGCGGCCGAGTGCCACCTGCCCTGCATCTACCTCGTTGATTCCGGCGGCGCGAACCTGCCGAACCAGGACGAGGTGTTCCCCGACCGCGACCATTTCGGCCGCATCTTCTACAACCAGG
>CAZYBG010000221.1:0-2419 GCA_964645155.1 uncultured Rhodobacterales bacterium
GCCCGCCCGCCAGCAGCGCCCAGAGCGCCGGATCGGCGGCGAGGCGCGGGCCCCGCGCCTCGATCCGCCAGCGGCCGGCCGCCTCGGTCACCTCGGCCTCGCCGCCGCGGGGCAGCGCGCTTTCGAGGCATTGCAGCCCGAGGAAGGCGAGCCGCACCAGCGCCCGCGGCTGCTCGCCCGGCACCGACCAGACCGGGCGGAAGCGGCTGCCGCGGCCGGCCTCGGTCAGCACCAGCTCGGTCTCGGCCCGGCCGAGCGTGCCGCCGCCGGGCGCGCCATAGGCGATGCGGTGGAACCTGAGCCGCGCCGCCGCATGCGCGACGCTGTCGGCCACAAGCTCCATCTCCGGGCTGCCGGGCGCGGCGCCGCCCATCTGCAGAAGCTCCACCCCATTGGCGATCGCGCCGATCGGGTTGGCGAGATCGTGGCAGATCCGCGAGCCGACCAGCGCGGCGAGCAATACCGCCGCCTCGGCCTCGGCGGCCGGGCCGGTGGCGGCAGGGGCGCCGTCGGCGGAATGGTCGGCGGGAGGGGTCTCGGGCATCGGGTCAGGGCCTCGCGCGGGGGCGGCGGATGAAGGGCCTGAACGCGATCCTCGCGCCCGGCATGCTGGTGCGCCACCCCGAACGTCCGGACTGGGGCACCGGCCAGGTGCAGTCGGTGATCGGCACGCGAATCACGGTGAACTTCGAGGATGCGGGCAAGGTGGTGCTCGACGGCATGGTGGCGGAACTCGTGCCGGTGCCCGGCGCTTCGTGACGGTCGCGCAACCCTAGCGGGTGGCGCGCGGCGGTCAATGCGGTCGGCCCGGCCGGTTGCCGAGGCGATCGGTTGCCAAGGCCGGGGCCGCCGCTTAGAACCCGCAGCGCCGCCGAGGATCGGCGAACGGGGTTAACAAGTGGTGAACGCCGCATGACCGTCGCCAGGGCCGCGCCAGAGCCGCGCTTCGAGGCGCGCCTCGCCGCCACGCCGGCCGAGCGCGCGGCGGCCGAGCGGCTGCGCTACGAGGTGTTCGTGGCCGAGCTCGGCGCCGGCGGCCCCTCCGCCGACCATGCAGCCCGGCGCGAGCGCGACCGCTTCGACCCGCACTGCGACCACCTGATCCTGGTTGACCAGGCCGCTTCGGGGGCGGTGGTCGGCGTCTACCGGCTCCTGCCGGGCGACCGCGCGGTGGCGGGCGAGGGGTTCTACTCGTCGGGCGAATACGACCTCGCGCCGCTCCTCGCCTCGGGCCGGCGGCTGCTCGAACTCGGCCGCTCGTGCCTGCACCGCGACTACCGCGGCGGCGCGGCGATGTTCCACCTGTGGACGGCGCTGGCGGACTACGTGGTGGCGCGGCGGATCGAGGTGCTGTTCGGCGTGGCGAGCTTCCACGGCACCGACATCGCGGCGCTGGCCGAGCCGCTGGCATGGCTGCACCACGCGCACCTGGCGCCGGAGCCGCTCTGCGTCCGCGCCCGGGCCGGCCACTACCAGCGGATGGACCTCCTGCCGCCGGCGCGGATCGACCGCAGGGCGGCGATGCTGGCGACGCCCGCGCTCATCAAGGCCTATCTGCGGCTCGGCGGCTTCGTCGGCGACGGCGCCTATGTGGACCACGCCTTCAACACCACCGATGTCTGCCTGGTAATGGACACCGCGCGGATGAACGCGCGCCAGCGCGACCTCTACACCCGGGCGCGCGGATGACCGGCTGGGTGCCGCCGCCGCCGCCCGGGAACCCGCCGGTGGGCGCCGCGGGCTGGCTTCGCGTGGTGCTGCGCGGCGCCGCGCTCGCGACCGTCACCTTCGGCGGCCTTGCGGTGCTCCTGCTCGTCCGCCTGGTCGAGGCGCCGCTCTGCGGCCTGCGCCGGCCGGTGACGCCCTCGATCACCCGGTTCGTCTGCCGCAGCGCCTTCCGGATCCTCGGGATGCGGCACGCGATGCGCGGCCGACCGATGACCGAACATGGCGCGGTCGTCGCCAACCACGCCTCGTGGCTCGACATCCTGGCGCTCAACGCCTGCGACCGGGTGTACTTCGTGTCGAAGTCCGAGGTGCGCGGCTGGCCCGGCATCGGTTGGCTCGCCCGCGCCACCGGCACCGTCTTCATCAACCGTGACGGGCGCGAGGCACAGGCGCAGAAGGCGCTGTTCGAGGCGCGGCTCGACGCCGGCCACCGGCTCCTGTTCTTCCCCGAGGGCACCTCGACTGACGGCCGCCGGGTGCTGGCGTTCAAGACGACGCTCTTCGCCGCCTTCTTCACGCCGCACCTGCGCGAGACCTGCTGGGTCCAGCCGGCGACGGTGATCTACACCGCCCCGCCGGGCGAGGACGCGACGTTCTACGGCTGGTGGGAAGCGATGGACTTCGCCGGCCATCTGCTGAAGGTGCTGGCGGCGCGCCGGCAGGGTGCGGTCGAGGTGCTGTTCCACCCGCC
>CAZYBG010000222.1:0-2338 GCA_964645155.1 uncultured Rhodobacterales bacterium
GAACGGCTCTGCCCCCACCACGTCATCGCCGCGGGATACAAACCCGGATGATCGCGACGGGCCTCAGTTTCCGGACCGGTGCGCGATGGATTCCGATTCCCGCTGCGTTCCGGTCGGATTGCGCATTACAGCGCCGTCCAGCCGCCGTCGACGCTGATCGTGGTGCCGGTGATCTGGTCGGCGGCAGGCGAGCAGAGGAACGCGACCGTCCCGCCGATCTGCCCGGTGGTCGCGAATTGCTTCGAGGGCTGGCGCGCGAGCATGACCTCGCGGATCACCGTCTCGCGGTCCATCCCGTGGGTCTTCATCTGGTCGGGGATCTGCGCCTCGACCAGCGGCGTCAGCACGTAGCCGGGGCAGATCGCGTTCGCCGTGATGCCCTGCCCCGCCGTTTCCAGCGCGACGGTCTTGGTCAGCCCGACGATCCCGTGCTTGGCCGCGATGTAGGCCGACTTGTAGGGTGAGGCCGTGAGGCCGTGCGCGGAGGCGATGTTGACCACCCGGCCCCAGCCTGCCTCGCGCATCATGGGCAGCGCGGCCGCGGTGGTATGGAAGGCCGACGAAAGGTTGATGGCCAGGATCGTCTCCCACTTCTCGGGCGGAAACGACTCGATCGGGGCGACGTGCTGGACGCCGGCATTGTTCACCAGGATGTCGCAGGCGCCGGTCTCCTCGACAAGCCTGCGGCAGGCCGCGCCGTCCGACATGTCGGCCTTGACGTAGCGCGCCTCGACCCCGTGCTCCCGGCCGATCCGTTCGGCGAGGGCGTGGTCTTCCCTGGCGTCGGTGAACGAGTTCAGCACGATGCTGGCGCCGGCACGGGCCAGCTCCTCGGCGATGCCGAGACCGATGCCCGATGTCGATCCGGTGACGATGGCGGTCTTGCCCGAAAGGGTCATGGCGGTCCGGTCCCTTGTTCTGCGCGGTCGCTGCAGCATAGATGCTGCAGGTGCAAAACAACAGCGCCGCCCGGCGGTTCCGCCGGTGCGCCGTGGACAGCACCCGCGGCCCTGCCTAGCGTGGCGCGATGGACGCACCGACACAGCATGACAGCCGCTATTCCTGGTTCCGCCTCGGCGTCAGCCTGCTGATCGCCACGGTCGGCAATGTCGGCATGTGGGCGGCGATCGTCGTGCTGCCGGCGGTGCAGGCGGAATTCGCGACCGACCGCGCCGATGCCTCGCTCCCCTATACCGCGACGATGGCGGGCTTCGCGCTCGGCAACCTGCTGATCGGCCGCGCGGTCGACCGGTGGGGCATCGCGGCGGCCCTCGCGGCGGCGGCGGTGACGCTCGCGCTGGGCTTCGGCGCCGCCGCCGCGACCGGGTCCTTCGCGGTGATGACGGCGCTGCACCTCGCCATCGGCTTCGGCGCCGCGGCCAGCTTCGCGCCGCTCATCGCCGACGTGTCGCACTGGTTCCTGCGCCGCCGGGGCATCGCGGTCGCCATCGCGGCGAGCGGAAACTACATCGCCGGCGCGATCTGGCCCCTGATCCTGAGCGACGTGCAGGCCGAAGAGGGCTGGCGCGGCACCTACCTCGCGCTTGCCGTCATCGTCCCGGTCGTGGTGCTGCCGCTGTCGCTGCTGCTCCGCCGCCCGCTCTCGGCGGCCACCGCGGGGGTGGCGCGCGGTGCGGCGGCCCGGATGGCGATGCGGGTCGCGCTGACCCCGAGGATGCTGCAGATCCTCCTTGCCGTCGCCGGCATCGGCTGCTGCGTGGCGATGTCGATGCCGCAGGTCCATATCGTCGCCTACTGCGCCGACCTCGGCTACGGCCCGGCGGTGGGCGCCGAGATGCTGTCGCTGATGCTGGCGGGCGGCGTCGTGTCGCGCCTCGTCTCGGGCTGGCTCGCCGACCGGCTCGGCGGCGTCCGAACGCTCCTCATCGGCTCGGTCCTGCAGATGATCGGCCTCGCGCTCTACCTGCCCTATGACGGGCTCGTCTCGCTCTATGTCGTGTCGCTGATCTTCGGCCTGGCGCAGGGCGGCATCGTGCCGAGCTATGCGATCATCGTGCGGGAATACCTGCCGCCCGAGGAGGCCGGCGCGCGCGTCGGCCTCGTCATCTTCGCCACCATCGTCGGCATGGCCCTTGGCGGCTGGATGTCGGGGTGGATCTACGATGCCGCGGGGTCCTACCGGCTGGCCTTCGTGAACGGCATCGCCTGGAACCTCCTCAACATCGGGCTCGTCGGGGCGATTCTCGTCCTGTCGCGGCCGCGCCCGGCGGTCGCCTGATCTGCGGACCGCCCGGACCGCCCAAAAAAAACGCCCGCGCAAGGCGGGCGTTGAGTTATTGAGGCAGGTTTCATACAGGCAAGAAACCTATCGAGCAGT
>CAZYBG010000223.1:0-2337 GCA_964645155.1 uncultured Rhodobacterales bacterium
GGAAGGAAGCAGCCGTAACGAGCCCCGCTTGGGTCGTTGTCCAGCCTCTCACCCCTGCCTCGCGAAGCGGAGGATGCCGATGACTGCATCCGTATCCTTCCGGGCCGGAGGGCGCTGAGGCCGCAAGGTCTTTCCCGCCGCTCCCGTGCTCGACGAGACCGCCCGCGCGTCCGCGTGCAGGACCCGCAGGGGCAGTTCCGTCCTGCCGCAAGGGATCTTCCAATGTCCGAACCCGTACCGCTCGCCAGTCGCGGCTGGTCGGCGCATTTCCTGTCGCAGCTCGACCTCGCCGAGCTCTCGCTCACGCCTGCGCGGGTCGCCGCAGGTTCGGCCGGCAGCTGCGCAAGGCGATCGCACTGAAGGACAGGCTCAGCGGGCGGCCACGCTGACCATGGCCGGCGCAGCGGCGGCGGGCGCGGCGGCGGAGACCCAGGCGGCCTGGGCCGCCGTCTCGACCGCCGCGGGCTTGACCGCGCGCAGCCGGGCCACGGCGGCATCGGCCGCCTCGCCGTTCTCGACCATCAGCCGGGCGAGCGCCATGCCGGAGCGGCCGCATCCGGCATAGCAGTGCATCAGCACGCTGCCGCCGGCCGCGAGGGTGGCCTGCGCCTCGGACGACAGCGCCGGCCAGAGCGCGGCGGTGCTGGCGCAGGGGGCGCGGAAGTCGGTGATCGGCAGGTGGCGCCAGGCGATGCCGGCGGCGGCGAGGTCGGCGCCGAGCGTCTCCGCCCCGCCCGCTTCGAGCTCGATCTCGGTCACCAGCGAGACGACGAGCGCGGGCTTCCAGTCGAGGATCGCCGCGAGGTCGGCCACGTAGTCGCCCGAGCGGCCGGGAAGCGGACACAGGCCGATGCGCCCGGCCCCGAGCGGCAACTGAGCAATCTGGAACACGGACACGTTACCTTTCTTCCCCCGACAATCATCGTCCCACAGGACAACGGCGCAAGAAAGGCAGGTATTCCCAACTCCCGCCACAACGGGCCCGGCTGTTGCTGCAATGCAGCGCGGCGGGTGGACGCAACGCGCGCCCGCGCATAGGGTCGGACGAGCAGAGGAGGCCCGATGTCAGACCCCGCCGCGTATCAGGTTCTCGCCCGCAAGTACCGCCCGCAGACCTTCGCCGACCTGATCGGGCAGGAGGCGATGGTACGCACGCTGCGGAACGCGTTCGCCGCCGACCGCATCGCGCAGGCCTTCATCATGACCGGCATCCGCGGCACCGGGAAGACGACGACGGCCCGGATCATCGCGAAGGGACTGAACTGCATCGGCCGCGACGGCGCCGGCGGCCCGACGACCGATCCCTGCGGCATCTGCGAACACTGCACCGCCATCGCCGAGGGGCGCCATGTCGACGTGATGGAAATGGACGCGGCCTCGCGCACCGGGGTCGGCGACATCCGCGAGATCATCGAGAGCGTGCACTACCGGGCCGCCAGCGCGCGCTACAAGATCTACATCATCGACGAGGTCCACATGCTCTCGACAAGCGCGTTCAACGCGCTTCTCAAGACGCTGGAGGAGCCGCCGCCGCATGTGAAGTTCGTCTTCGCGACGACCGAGATCCGCAAGGTGCCGGTCACCGTCCTCAGCCGCTGCCAGCGGTTCGACCTGCGCCGGATCGAGCCCGAGGTGATGATCGCCCATCTGCGGAAGGTGGCGGGGCAGGAGGGCGCGGCGATCGCGGACGACGCGCTGGCGCTCGTTACCCGGGCGGCCGAGGGGTCGGTGCGGGACGCGATGAGCCTTCTCGACCAGGCGATCAGCCACGGCGCGGGCGAGACGACGGCCGAGCAGGTGCGCGCGATGCTGGGCCTCGCCGATCGCGGGCGGGTGATGGACCTCTTCGATCTGGTCATGCGGGGCGATGCCGCCGGCGCCCTTTCGGAGCTGTCGCACCAGTATGCCGACGGCGCCGACCCGGTGGCGGTGCTGCGCGACCTGGCCGAGGTCACGCACTGGATCAGCGTGGTGAAGATCACGCCCGACGCGGCCGACGACCCGACCGTCGCGCCGGAGGAGAAGGCGCGCGGCCTCGACCTGGCCGCGCGGCTGCCGATGCGGGCCCTGAGCCGGATGTGGCAGCTGCTTCTCAAGGCGCTGGAGGAGGTCGCCCAGGCGCCGAACGCGATGATGGCGGCCGAGATGGCGGTGATCCGGCTGACCCATGTCAGCGCGCTGCCCTCGCCGGAGGAACTGGTGGCAAGGCTGCAGGCCAACCCGCCGGCCCTGCCGCCGCCCGGCGGTGGCGGTGCGCCGCTGCGACCCGCTGGCGGCGGCCATGGCGGCGGCAGTGGTGGCGGCAACGGCGGCGGCGGGGCGACCCTGCGGGCCGCG
>CAZYBG010000224.1:0-2293 GCA_964645155.1 uncultured Rhodobacterales bacterium
CCGCCATCACCCCCTTGGGGTCCATCCCGCAGGCCAGCATGTGGCCGTGGTCGCGGTAGCTGGTGACGCGCTTGTCGCCTTCCTCGGCGGCCGCCTCGAGCCCCACCACGACGGCCTCCTGGCCGATGTAGAGATGGCAGAATCCGCCGATCAGCCCCATGCCGTAGAGCTGGCCGGCCTTCTCCTCGAACCGGCGGATCAGCAGCATCTCGCGGTAGTAATGGAGCAGCTCGTCCTTCGCGACATTGGGCTTGCCGGCCGGCTTCTCGGCGGTCCTGCGGGTGGCCATGCACGCATCCTCGCTTCGGGCCGCCTCTGCGGGCGGCGGATAGTTTAGGGCTAAACCATGCCTTACCAAAGCGGTCGGGGCGATGCGAGCGGTTTTCCTCGCGCTGCCCGGATGTCAGCCCGGCGCGGGCGTCATGGCGCCGGGCGGTCCGCGAACGCCGCGCGCGCCGCCTCGATCCGCGCGAGGTTCTGCTCGGCCCAGAGCCAGACGCCGCAGAACGCGGCCCCGAGCCCCGCGCCGAGGTCGGTGAGCCGGTACTCCACCTTGGGCGGCACGACGGGGTGGACCGTGCGCTGGACGAGGCCGTTCCTCTCCATCTGCCGGAGCGTCTGGGTCAGCATCTTCTGGCTGATGCCGCCGACCGCGCGGCCGATCTCGGTGAAGCGCAGCGTGCCGCGCTCGGCCAGCGTCTCGAGGATCAGCATCGTCCAGCGGTCGGCGATCTGGCCGATCAGCTCGTCGACCAGCGCGTTCAGGCGGGGGTCGACATCGCGCAGGAACGGGGCCTCGCTGTCTGCCATCGTCCACACTCTCTTTCAGGTTAGTATAATTCTTTCAGGTGCCTACTTTCCGCCAGAGAGTAAAGGAGGCATCTCGCGGTGGCAACAGCAAGGAGCCTTCCCATGAACTTCACCGGCAACACCATCCTCGTCACCGGCGCGACCTCGGGGATCGGCCTGGAACTGGCGACGCGGTTCGAGGCGCTCGGCAACCGCGTCATCCTGGCCGGCCGCCGGCAGGACCGGCTCGCCGCGATTCGCGCCGCGCATCCCGGGATGGCCGCCTACACGCTCGACGTGACCGACGCTGCGGCGATCCGCGCCTTCGCCGCGCGCGTCGTGCGCGAGCATCCCGACCTGAACGTCGTCGTCCACAACGCGGGCATCATGGCGGCCGAGACGCTTTCGGCGGGCCCGTCCGACCTTGCCGTCAGCGAGGCGATCGTGGCGACGAACCTGCTGGGACCGATCCGGCTGAACCACGCGCTCCTGCCACATCTGGCAGCGCGGCCGGCGGCGGCGATCGTCACCGTGTCGTCCGGCCTCGCCTTCGTGCCGCTGATCGCGACGCCGACCTACAACGCCACCAAGGCGGCGGTGCATTCCTGGTCGATCGCCCTGCGCGAGCAGCTTCGCGGCTCGACGGTCGAGGTGATCGAGCTGGTCCCGCCGGGCGTGCAGACCGACCTCATGCCGGGCCAGGCCGACAACCCGCACCTGATGCCGCTCGGCGACTTCATGGCCGAGGCGATGGCCCTGCTCATCGCGCAGCCGACCCCGGAAGAGGTCTGCGTCGAGCGCGTCGGCTTCCTGCGCCGCGCCGAGGCCGAGGGCCGGTTCGCCCAGACGCTCGCCGCGCTCAACGCGCACTGACCCCGCCGCACCCGCCGTCCTAGCGGATGACGATCTCGTCGGCGCGGATCAGCCCCAGCACCTCGCGGGCGCGCTCGTCGAGCAGGTCGAGGTCGAGGAACTCGTCCGACAGGCGGCGGGTGCGGTTCTCCATCACCGCGACCTCGGCGGTCAGCACGGCAAGCTCGGCCCGCAGCGTGTCGCGCTCGGCCTCGATCTGGATGCGGCGGAACAGGCCGAAATCGCCCTGCACGGCGGCGAAGGTGAAATAGGTGCCGACGGTCAGCGCGAGGCCGAAATAGATCACCAGACCAAGGGCCGGTCGATTGCCGGAACCGCTCATCGCCACTGCCTGCGCCTCTGCCTTGCCGCTCCGCCTCTCCGGGCGGATGCAGGCACCTTGGCACAGCCGATTCGCGAAGGGAATCCCCCTTGTTTCAAATCTTTGCGCGCCATTGCCTTCCACCGTGCCCGGCTTGCGCTAGACTGCGGCGGAGGGAGGGCCGCCGATGACCGCCGGTCACCATCGGGCCGCCGCCGATGCCGTGCTGAACCAGCCCGGCGCGCCGCCGGCCGCCGACCCCTGGGCCACCGACCGCATCCTGCGGGGGGCGGCCGCCGCCGCCGGGGCCGATGCGGCGGCGCTCGCCGC
>CAZYBG010000225.1:0-2276 GCA_964645155.1 uncultured Rhodobacterales bacterium
CTGCAGCAGGAACATGAACATGTTGATGAAGTCGAGGTAGAGGTTCAGCGCGCCCATGATGGCCGCCTTGCCGAGCCACTCCTGATCCATCACCTGCGCATGCTGGATGTACTCGGTCTTGATCCGCTGCGTGTCGTAGGCGGTGAGGCCCGCGAAGATCAGCAGGCCGATCACCGAGATCGCGAATGCGATCGCGGGCGAGCCGAGGAAGATGTTCACGATCATCGCCACGATCAGGCCGATCACGCCCATGATGAGGAACGCGCCCCAGCCCGAGATGTCGCGCTTCGTGGTGTAGCCCCAGAGCGAGAGGCCCGCGAAGGCGATCGAGGTGATGAGGAACGTCTGGGCGATCGACACGCCGGTGAAGACGGCGAAGATCCAGCTGATCGACAGGCCCATCACCGCGGCGAAGGCATAGAAGAACAGCTGCGCGCCCGCCGCCGACAGGCGGTTGATCATGGCGCCGAAGCCGAACACCATGATCAGCGGAGCGAACATGATCACCCAGCCGAGGATGTTCGGGCGAAGCGTCAGCGGATCGCGGAAGATCGACAGCAACTCGGGCGAAGACCCGACCGCCCAGGCGACGAGCGCGGTCAGCAGCATGCCGACCGACATCGTGCCGTAGACCTTGTTCATGTGGGCGCGAAGGCCCTCATCGATCTCAGCGGTGCGGACGCCCACAGTACCACTGCGGATCGTCTGATACTCAGCCATTGAAGCCTCCGAATTGGTCCCATTGAACCGCGCCGGCACGAGCCGGAGCGGCTTGCCAGAAATATTGTGGCAGAGCGCCTGCAATTCAAGGGATATATGAGGCAATCGCCCGGATTTCGGGGCGCGTGCGGGCCCTCAGCGCAGCCAGTGCGCCGGCACGTTCCAGGCGGGCCTCGTCGCCTCGCGCCGCGCCTCGGCGGCCGAGACGCCGATGTCGCGCAGCCGCTCCGGCGGCAGCGCCAGGAGCGCGCGGCGCTGGCGGCGGGCCTCCCGCATCAGCGCAAGCCGGCGCCAGAAGCCGACGGAGGCGCGACGGCCGATCAAGGACAGGGTGAAGACAGAGGAGATCATGGCGTCGATCCTTCGCGTTTCGTGAGGTCCGATGCTGTTTTCATCGGAAAGCTTGATCTCTATGCCGCTCTGTGGTTCATTTGAGAAACGAATGATTTTGTTATATTGCATCAGGAATGCTGATATGCCCCGCAACCTGGACCTCACCGCGCTCCGTTCGTTCGTGGCCGTCGCCGATTCCGGCGGCGTCACCCGCGCCGCGGGATTCCTGAACCTCACGCAGTCGGCGGTGTCGATGCAGCTCAAGCGGCTGGAGGAGGCGCTGGGGCTCGACCTGCTCGACCGGGCCGGGCGCGGCGTGGCGCTGACCGCCTCGGGCGAACAGCTTCTGGGCTATGCGCGCCGGATGCTCGCACTGAACGACGAGGCCTGGGGCCGGCTGACCTGCGAGAGCTTCGAGGGCGAGATCGTGCTCGGCGTGCCGCACGACATCGTCTATCCGGTGATCCCGCGGGTGCTGCACGGCTTCGCGGCGGCCTTCCCGCGGATGCGGGTGCAGCTCCTGTCGTCGTTCACCCGCTCGCTGAAGGAGGATTTCGGCCGCGGCGAGGCCGATCTGATCCTGACCACCGAGGACAGCTGCGATCCGGGCGGCGAGACGCTGGCCGAGGTGCCGCTGGTCTGGGTCGGGGCGCCGGGCGGGTCGGCATGGCGGCAGCGCCCGCTCAGGCTGGCGTTCGAGGACAGATGCATCTTCCGGCCGGGCGTGACCAGCGCGCTCGATGCCGCGGGCATCGCGTGGGAGATGGCGATCAGCACGACGCAGACCCGCGTGACCGAGGCGACGGTCAGCGCCGATCTGGCCGTCCATGCCGCGCTCGACGGCGCCTGCCCGCCCTATATGGAGCCTGTTGCCCATGGCGGCGCGCTGCCGGACCTGCCGTCGAAGAAGATCAACCTCTACCTGCGCGACGCGAACCGCACCGGCCCGCTGATCGCGCTGGCCGAGATGGTGCGCGAGGGCTACCGGATGCGAGAGGGCGCGCGGACGGCCTATAAGCCGGATTTTGTCCGCGGCGTCGCCGCCGCTGGATGACCATTCCTCTCGCCCGCGCGTTGCCGCGCGGGTCTAGCTGCCTACCCGGACCGTCTCGGGCCGAAGCCGCCCTGCCCTGCCTTGCGGCGGGGCGCGAGGTCCCTATTCGGCATTGCTCCCGGTGGGGCTTGCCGTGCCGGTCCGGTTGCCCGTCCCGCGGTGGGCTCTT
>CAZYBG010000226.1:0-2237 GCA_964645155.1 uncultured Rhodobacterales bacterium
CGGCGCTGGAGCTCGCGCGGGTGCGGGGGTTCCGGTACCTTGATGTGGGCGTCGTGGCGAAGCTGCCGCTGGCAGATGTCATGGAGCGGGTCGAGGCGGTGCCAGCACCCGCAGGTCGGCCCGATCCGGTCGAGGCGGCCGCGCTGCTCGGCACGGTGCCCGAGCCGCGGATCACGGTCGCGCGGGCGCTGGAGCTCTACTGGGGGCTCGCGCGCGAGAAGACCTTCGGCATGAGCCCCGACCAGTTGCGCCGCTGGGAGAACCCGCGTCGCAAGGCCGTCCGCAACTTCATCGCCGTGGTCGGCAACAAGGACCTCGCCAGCCTGACCCGTGACGACATGCTCGACTTCCGCCAGCACTGGCTCGACCGGATCGAGGCGGGCGAAGTGACGGCGAACTCGGCCAACAAGGACCTCATCCATCTGGGCGACGTGCTGAAGACCGTGAACTCGATGAAGCGGCTGGGCCTGTCGCTGCCGCTGGGCGAGTTGTCGTTCCGAGAAGGCGAGGCGCGGACCCGGCCGCCGTTCAGCGTGGACTGGATCATGACGCGGCTGCTTGCCCCCGGGGCGCTCGACGGCCTGAACGATCAGGCGCGCGGACTGCTCCTCGGCATGGTCAACACCGGCTACCGGCCGAGCGAGGGCGCGGCGCTGACGGCGGCGACGATCCGGCTGGACGGCGACGTGCCGCATATCGCGATCGAGCCCGATGGCCGACAGCTGAAGTCCCGCCACGCCCGGCGCGTGATCCCGCTGGCAGGCGTCTCGCTTCAGACGTTCCGGGCCTTCCCCGAGGGCTTCCCGCGCTACCGTGACAGCGCGACGCTGAGCGCCACGGTGAACAAGTTCCTGCGCGCGAACGGGCTCCTCGAGACGCCCGCGCATTCGCTCTATTCGCTCCGCCACAGTTTCGAGGACCGGATGCTGGCGGCCGGGATCGACGACCGCATCCGCCGCGACCTGTTCGGTCACCGGCTCGACCGCGAGCGGTACGGCAAGGGCGCGTCGCTGGAACACCTGGCAGAACTGGTGCGCCGGATCGCGCTCTGACCCTCCGCCCCGGCCAGCAGCGCCCGTGCCCGGGCCTGTACTTCGGTCGCGCGCCGCTCCTCCGTCGTGGCCCGGTCCAGCTCCGCCTCCAGCCGCTCGAAGACCGGCGCAAAGGCCGCGTCCCGCGCCACCAGTGCCGCGACCTTCCCCAGCGCCGCCGCGATGCGCGCGGCGTCCACAGGCATGGAGGAGCCGACATGGCTGCCATGAAGGGGGTTTAGAGGTGCCATGCCCAGAAGCATGGGCGCCCCCGGCCCCGGTGTGGAGGTGCCCCGGGTCCCTGTCGCAGAGCGACAGGCCGCGGCGCGCGGATGGGACGGTGGCACCTTTCTACGACTGAACGCGGTCGTACCCCGGGGTATAGGAGCCAAACGGCCAACCGGTTGCCTTGCAAGATAAAAGGGGTGCCGCAAGCGACCCGCAAGCTGCTGTTGTCAGGGTCATTTCCTTGCGGCATGTCGAACCGGCCTGCGGCATGATTCCCGCCATGTGGTTCTGATCACGCGCGAATTCCTGCCGCAGGATCGCGATGGTTCGCGCGTGCGCCTGTCTTTGCATCCCGGGCCACGATGCCCGCGCCTCGACCCTTGAACGGCCCGCTGCCGACCGGGATCTTCCCGCCGAGAGCGGCGCGCCGACGCCCGCCCAACGTCCGCGACAGGTCCCGGAGCAGGAGCAAGGCCATGCAGAAGCACAAGGTCACCGCCTATCTCGATGCCGAAGTGGCCCGCGATCTCGCGGCACTCGCTACACGGCGCCGCGTCCCCGCCACCCGGATCGTCGAGGCGGCCCTCGCGTCGTTCCTGTCACCCGACAGCGCCGACCAGACCGAGGCGGCCCTCACCCGCCGCCTCGACCGCCTGACGCGCACGATGGAGCGCCTCGAGCGCGACCAGCAGATCACCGGTGAGGCGCTCGCCGTATTCATCCGCGTCTGGCTGACCACAACGCCGCCCATGCCGGACGACCTGCGCGAGGCGGCCCAGGCCAAGGGACGGGAGCGCTATGTCAGCTTCGTCGAGACCCTGGCGCGGAGACTCGCGAAGGGGACGACCTTGAGCAGGGAGCTGACGCGCGACGTGGCGGCAGCAAGCGGCGCGCCGGACGACGGAGGGGCCGGTGGGCGGTAGGGGCGGGAAGCGGACCCTGATCCGGCAAGTCAGGTCAGCACTTCACGGGGCAGAG
>CAZYBG010000227.1:0-2187 GCA_964645155.1 uncultured Rhodobacterales bacterium
GGGGGGCACGGGGGGCACGGGGGGGCGCCCGTGCGGCCCGGCGAAGGCGGGCGCTGGCGAGCGCCGGCGCCCTGTCCCCTTGACGGCGGCCCGCCCGCGCCCCACCGTCCCCTCCGATGTTCCCGATCCGCGACCACAACCCCTCGGGCGGCACGCCCTACGTGACCTACGCCCTGATCGCGGCCAACATCGCGGTCTTTCTCTACATGCTGCCGCTCTACGGCGATCCGGTGCGCATCACGCTGTTCTTCCGGCAATGGGCGCTGATCCCGGCGCAGGGCGACTGGACCGGCTATCTCACCTCGCAGTTCCTGCATGGCGGGTTCATGCACCTGGCCGGCAACATGCTGTTCCTCTGGGTCTTCGGCGACAACATCGAGGACGAGATGGGCCATCTGCCCTTCCTCGGCTTCTACCTGCTGTCGGGCATCGCCGCCGGCATCGCGCAGACCCTGCCCGACCCGGCCTCGTCGGTGCCGATGGTCGGCGCCTCGGGCGCCATCGCCGGCGTGATGGGCGGCTATCTCCTGCTGTTCCCGCGGGCCCGGATCGACGTGCTCTTCATCATCGTGATCCTGATCCGCGTCATCCCGATCCCGGCCTGGATCGTGCTCGGCGTCTGGTTCGCCATCCAGGTGTTCTCGGGCGCCGCGACGCCGACCGAGGGCGGCGGCGTCGCCTACTGGGCCCATGCCGGCGGCTTCGTCGCCGGCCTCGGGATGACGCTGCCGCTCTGGCTCAGGCTCGGCGGCCCCGGCTTCTGGCGGCGGACCGAGGGCCACCCGCCGCATCCCGAGGCGCGCTACCCCCTCGCCCGCACCTCGATCCCCCGGGTCGGGCGGCGGCGCTAGGCGGGGGCGCGCCGGCCGTGAGGGTGATGTGCCTGAACGGATGGGGCGGCAGGCTGCACGACACCCTCCTCCCCTATCTGGCGGCCGAGGCGCCGGAGGTCCTCTGCCTGCAGGAGGTCGTCCACACCCCGGCGACCGACCGCGACTGGCTGACCTACCGCGACGGCGACCACGTGCTGCCGCAGCGCGCGAACCTGTTCCGCGAGGTCGCAGCGGCGCTGCCCGACCACGCCGCGATCTTCTGCCCCGCGGCGCGCGGCGCCCTCTGGGACGGCGAGGTGCCGGTGCCCTCGCTCTGGGGCCTCGCGACCTTTGTCCACGCGTCGCTGCCGATCATCGGGCAGGTGCAGGCCTTCGTCCACAAGGGGTTCTCCCCCGACGGCTTCGGCGCCCACCCGCGCTCGCGCAGCGCCCATGCCGTCCGGCTCCACGACTTCGCCGGGCGGCGCTCGCTCGGCATCACCCACATGCACGGCCTGCGCGACCCGGCCGGCAAGCGCGACACGCCGGCGCGCGCCGCGCAGGCGCGCCGCCTCGTCGCGCTGGCCGACAGCGTGTCCGGCCCCGGCGACATCCGGATCGTCTGCGGCGACTTCAACGTCGGCCCCGACAGCGCGACGCTGGCGCTGCTGGCCCGGCGCGGCTTCACCGAACTGGTGACGGCGCGGGGATTTTCCGGCACGCGGACCGCGCTCTACCGCAAGCCCGGCCGGTTCGCCGACTACATGCTGATCGACCGGGTCGAGGCGGTGGCGGGCTTCGACGTGGTCGGCCACCCCGAGGTCTCCGACCACTGCCCGCTGGTCCTGACCCTCGGCCCCTAGCCGTCGCGCAGCGCCCCGGCGAGCATCGGGAACAGCGCCTCGTTGGCGCAGAGGATCGAGCCCGACCCGAACATCGTCTCGCCGGCGCGCACCGCCTCGACGAGGCCGCCGGCCTCGCGCACGATCAGGATGCCGGCCGCCATGTCCCAGGGCTGCAGCTCGCGCTCCCAGAAGCCGTCGACGCGGCCCGCCGCGACATAGGCGAGGTCCAGCGCCGCCGCCCCCCAGCGCCGCATCCCCGCCGTCATCGGCATGATCCGCGACAGGTCGCGCACCATCGCCGGCAGCGTCGTCTTGGCGCCGAACGGCACGCCGGTCGCGAACACCGCCTCGTCCATCCGCCGCCGGCCCGCCACGCGCAGCCGCTTCTGGTCGTTCAGCCAGGCGCCCTGGCCCTTCTCGGCGTAGAACATCTCGTCCTTGGCGGCGTCGAAGATCACGCCCGCCACGATCTCGCCCTTGTGCTCGAGGCCGATCGAGATCGCCCAGTGCGGCAGGCCGTGCAGGAAGTT
>CAZYBG010000228.1:0-2182 GCA_964645155.1 uncultured Rhodobacterales bacterium
TCGACATCTTCTGCTACCGCCGCTTCGGGCACAACGAGGGGGATGAACCGATGTTCACCAACCCCGCCATGTACACCCGCATCCGCAAGCAGAAGACGACGCTGCAGCTTTATACCGAGCGCCTCGTGCGCGACGGCCTGATCCCCGAGGGCGAGATCGAGGACATGAAGGCCGCCTTCCAGGCCCGGCTCAACGAGGAGTTCGAGGCCGGCAAGGACTACAAGCCCAACAAGGCCGACTGGCTCGACGGCCGCTGGAGCCACCTCGAGCGCGAGAAGGGCGACTACGACCGCGGCGAGACGGCGATCGCCGAGAAGCTGCTGGCCGAGATCGGCGCCGCCCTGACCCGCGCGCCGGAGGGGGCGAACCTGCACCGCACCGTCGGCCGGCTGCTCGACGCCAAGGCCGAGATGTTCCGCAGCGGCCGCGGCTTCGACTGGGCGACGGCCGAGGCGCTGGCCTTCGGCTCGCTCCTGACCGAGGGCTATCCGGTGCGCCTGTCGGGGCAGGACTCGATCCGCGGCACGTTCAGCCAGCGCCACTCGGCGCTGATCGACCAGGACACCGAGGAACGGCACTATCCGCTCAACGCGATCCGCGAGGGCCAGGCCCGCTTCGAGGCGATCGACTCGATGCTGTCGGAATACGCCGTCCTCGGCTTCGAATACGGCTACTCGCTCTCCGAGCCCAACGCGCTCACCATGTGGGAGGCGCAGTTCGGCGATTTCGTCAACGGCGCCCAGATCATGATCGACCAGTTCATCTCGTCGGGCGAGCGCAAGTGGCTGCGCATGTCGGGCCTCGTCATGCTGCTGCCGCACGGCTACGAGGGCCAGGGCCCCGAACACAGCTCGGCCCGGCTCGAGCGGTTCCTGCAGATGTGCGCCGAGGACAACTGGATCGTCGCCAACTGCACGACGCCGGCGAACTACTTCCACATCCTGCGCCGCCAGCTCCACCGCAGCTACCGCAAGCCGCTGGTGCTGATGACGCCGAAATCGCTGCTGCGCCACAAGCTCGCGGTCTCGGCGGCCGAGGACTTCACCACCGGCTCGTCGTTCCACCGCGTGCTGTGGGACGACGCGCAGAAGGGCAACTCGGAAACCCGGCTCAAGCCCGACGCCGAGATCCGCCGCGTCGTCCTCTGCTCCGGCAAGGTCTATTTCGACCTCCTGGAAGAGCGCGACGCCCGCGGCATCGACGATGTCTACCTGCTCCGCGTGGAACAGTTCTACCCGTTCCCGGCCTTGTCCCTCGTGAAGGAACTCGAACGCTTCAAGGAGGCCGAGGTGGTCTGGTGCCAGGAAGAGCCGAAGAACCAGGGCGCCTGGACCTTCATGGAGCCCAACATCGAATGGGTGCTGACCCGGATCGGCGCGCGGCACTCGCGCCCGCGCTATGTCGGCCGCGCCGCCTCGGCCTCGCCGGCGACCGGGCTCGCCAGCCAGCACAAGGCACAGCAACAGGCGCTCGTGAACGATGCGCTGACACTGGAAGGGAACTGAGAGATGTCCGTCGAAGTCCGCGTGCCGACGCTTGGCGAAAGCGTCACCGAGGCCACCGTCGCCACCTGGTTCAAGAAGCCGGGCGAGGCGGTGGCGGTCGACGAGATGCTCTGCGAGCTCGAGACCGACAAGGTGACGGTCGAGGTGCCCTCGCCCGCAGCCGGCACGCTCGGCGAGATCGTCGCCGCCGAGGGCGAGACGGTGGGCGTCAACGCGCTTCTCGCCACCATCGCCGAGGGGGCGGCCGCGGCCCGCGAGCCGGCGGGCGCCGCGGCGCCCATGGCCGACGCCAAGGCCGGGAAGCCGGAGGCGGCATCCGATTACGGCGCCAAGCCCGACGCCGCCGCAACGCAGACCGAGGCAGGCGCCTCCGATGTCCGGCCGCGCGACCCCGAGGACGCGCCCTCCGCCAAGAAGGCGATGGCCGAGGCCGGGCTGTCCGCCGACGAGGTACAGGGCACCGGCCGCGACGGCCGGGTGATGAAGGAGGACGTGGCGAAGGCGGTGGCCGCCGCCTCCGCCGCCCCGCAGAAGGCCGAGGCCCCCGCCGCCCCCCGCGCCCCGGTCCCCGCCGAGGATGCCGCCCGCGAGGAACGGGTGAAGATGACCCGCCTGCGCCAGACCATCGCCCGGCGGCTCAAGGACGCGCAGAACACCGCCGCCATGCTGACCACCTA
>CAZYBG010000229.1:0-2078 GCA_964645155.1 uncultured Rhodobacterales bacterium
ACCGAGTTCTCTCCGAGGTGCTGCGCCACTTCGAGGACAAGCCGCTTGCCGTTGTTCACCGTCTCGAGCGCGTTGAGGATCGCCGGGAGCGGGCCATTGAACTGCACGTCCACGACGGCGCCGATCACCTGCGTGACTTTGCCAGTTGCTGTTGCCATGTCGTTTCTCCGCTTCCGTCAGAGCGCCTCGGCGCCCGAGATGATTTCGATGAGTTCCTTGGTGATCGCGGCCTGGCGCGAGCGGTTGTAGACGATGGTCAGCCGGTCGATCATGTCGCCCGCGTTGCGTGTCGCATTGTCCATCGCCGTCATCCGCGCGCCCTGCTCGGAAGCGCCGTTCTCGAGCAACGCCGTGAATATCTGTGTCGCAACCCCGCGCGGCAGAAGATCGGCCAGGATCCCCTCCTCCGACGGCTCGTAGTCGTAGAGCCGGCTTTCGGCCGCCGTCTGCTCGAACGACGCCGGGATGATCTGCTGTGCGGTCGGAACCTGCGCGATCACCGACTGGAAGCGGTTGAAGAAGATCGTCGCCACGTCGAATTCGCCGGCATCGAAACGCGCGAGGACGTCCCGCGCGATGCCGGCCGCCGTGTCGTAGCCAAGCCGCTTCACGGCCGACAGATCGGCATGGCCGACGAAGAGGTCGGCATAGTCGCGCTTCAGCTGCTCGCGGCCTTTCTTGCCGACGGTCAGGATCTTGACGGTCTTGCCGGCCGCCCGGAGGTCGGCGATCCGCGCGCGGGCGAGGCGCACGATCGTCGAGTTGAAGCCGCCGCAGAGCCCGCGCTCCGAGGTCATGACGACGAGGAGGTGCACCTGGTCGGCGCCCGTCCCGCCCAGCAGCTTCGGCGCGCTGTCGGAGCCCTGCACGGAACCGGCCAGGCCCGCCATCACGGCGTTGAAGCGCTCGGCATAGGGCCGCGCGGCCTCGGCCGCCTCCTGCGCGCGGCGCAGCTTGGCGGCGGCAACCATCTGCATCGCCTTGGTGATCTTCCGCGTGGACTTCACGCTTCCGATCCGGTTCTTCAGGTCCTTGAGGCTCGGCATCCGTCGGTCCCCTCCGGTATCGGTTACGCGAAGTCCCTGGCGAATTCCTCGACGGCGGCGCGGATCTTGTCCTCGAGATCGCTCTTCACCGCCCGGTCGTTCTGCGTGATGTCGTCAAGCAGGTCGCGGCGGTTCTTGCGCAGGTGCGCCAGAATCCCCGACTCGAACCGTCCGACCAGCCGCACGGCGATCTTGTCGAGATAGCCGTTGGTGCCCGCCCAGATCAGGACCACGATCTCGGCATTGGTCAGCGGCGCATATTGCGGCTGCTTCATCAGCTCGGTCAGGCGCGCGCCGCGATTGAGAAGCCGCTGGGTCGCCGCGTCGAGGTCCGAGCCGAACTGCGCGAAGGCCGCCATCTCGCGGTACTGGGCAAGCTCCAGCTTCACCTTGCCGGCGACCGACTTCATCGCCTTTGTCTGCGCCGACGAGCCCACGCGGCTGACCGAAAGGCCGGTATTCACCGCCGGGCGGACGCCCTGGTAGAACAGCTCGGTCTCGAGGAAGATCTGGCCGTCGGTGATCGAGATCACGTTGGTCGGGATATAGGCCGACACGTCGCCCGCCTGCGTCTCGATGATCGGCAGCGCCGTCAGCGATCCCGCGCCATGATCCTTGTTCAGCTTCGCCGACCGCTCCAGCAGGCGCGAGTGCAGGTAGAACACATCGCCCGGATAGGCCTCGCGGCCCGGCGGGCGGCGCAGCAGAAGCGACATCTGCCGGTAGGCCACGGCCTGCTTCGACAGGTCGTCGTAGATCATCAGGGCGTGGCGGCCGTTGTCGCGGGAGAACTCGCCCATCGCGGTCGCGGCATAGGGTGCCAGGAACTGCAGCGGTGCCGGGTCCGAGGCGGTCGCGGCGACGACGATGGAATAGGCCATCGCGCCGGTCTCCTCGAGCTTCTTGACGAGTTGGGCGACCGTGGAGCGCTTCTGCCCGATGGCGACATAGACGCAGTAGAGCTTCTTCGACTCGTCCGATCCCGCGGCCTCGTTGTAGGCTTTCTGGTTCAGGATCGTGTCGAGCGCCACG
>CAZYBG010000230.1:0-2059 GCA_964645155.1 uncultured Rhodobacterales bacterium
CGGCCTCGCGGGCTCGGCGGGCGTCCTCTTCCTCCTTGACGCGCAGCGCTTCCACGCGCTCGCGATCCTCGCGTTCCTTCGCCTCGATCTCGGCGCGGCGGCGATCGCGCTCCTCCTCGCGGGCCTTCTCCTCGGCCAGGCGCTCCGCGGCCTCGCCGGCCTCGCGCGCCTTCGCGGCCTGCAGCGCCCTCAGCCGGCGCTCCATCTCGGCATCGGAGATGCCCGCGGGCCGGCGCGACGGATCACCCAGGTTCGGCGAAGACGCCGGCCGCGCGCCGTTCGCCGGCGCACCGGGTTTCGGCACGACGACGCGCTTGCGCTTGGTCTCGACCACGACGTTCTTCGTCCGGCCATGGCTGAAGCTCTGCTTCACCTGACCGGAGCGCGTCCCCAGG
Source organism: uncultured Rhodobacterales bacterium (assembly GCA_964645155.1). Taxonomy (GTDB): domain Bacteria; phylum Pseudomonadota; class Alphaproteobacteria; order Rhodobacterales; family Rhodobacteraceae; genus CAZYBG01. The sequence continues at coordinate 396 of CAZYBG010000230.1, forward strand.
CCGAGGGGCTTCTTGCCGTCGGTATCATTCATTCCGTCTACTAATCCTTTCGCGGGACGCCTTCGCCCCGCCCGTTCCACGCAGACCAGAAAGCCGCGCGGCTTCGTCTACAACACGCGTCGTAAGTCCGCCAGCCGCAAGCGCGGCGTGTATCGCATAGTCGCGCCCGAAGGACAAACCGATTTCCGACGCCGTCAGGCAACCGATGAAAACGCCCTTGCCCGGCGGCGAGTGCAGCTTGTCCTTGCCGCGCCCCGACCCGTCGGAAGCCTGGATCAGCACGGCGGCCTCGCCCTTGGCGAGCCAGTCCTTCACCTTCTCGAAGCCGGTGACCGCGCCACCGGCCTTCCTCGCCAGCGATATAAGCTCGACGATGTGCTTTACCAAGCCTGCCTCGACATCGGCGACGAGGCTTTCGGGCACCGTGACCGGCGCCTTCGCGGCGCGCGCGAACAGCTTCTTCGCCACCGCCGTCTCGAGCGCGGCCCGGTCGGCCGAGACCCAGATGCCGCGGCCCGGCAGCTTGCCGAGGATGTCGGGCACGACGCGGCCGTCGGGCCCGACGGCGAAGCGGACGAGGCCCGTCTTCGGCTGGCTCTCGCCCGTGGCGATGCAGCGCCGCTCGGGCTCGTCCCTCTCGTTCGGCTGCCCCCCCCGGCTCATGCCCTCGCCCCCGCGATCCGGGCCTGAGATCAGGCCCGGGCCTCCTCTTCGGCGCCTTCGGCCTCGTCGTCCGCCGCGGCCTCGGGCTCGGCATCGAACTCGGTCGGGTCGACCCAGCCCAGCATGACGCGCGCCGTCATCACCATGGTCTGCGCCTCCTCGAGGCTGACGTCGAACTTCTCGAGCACGCCCTCGTCCTTCACCCGCTCGCCGTTGACCGTGGTCCAGCCGCCGGCGATCTCCCAGTCGGCCAGCGTCGCGAAGTCTTCCAGCGTCTTGACGCCGTCCTTCGCCAGCGCCTCGAGCATCTGCGGGGTCAGGCCCTCGAACTCGATCAGGCTGTCCTCGACACCCATCGCGCGGGCGGCCTCGATCGCCTTGCGGTTCTGCTCCTCGATATGGTCGCGGGCGCGCGCCTGCAACTCCTGCGCGGTGCCCTCGTCGACCCCCTCGATGACGAGAAGCTCGTCGAGATCGACATAGGCGACCTCCTCGAGCGTCGTGAACCCCTCGGAGACGAGGAGCTGGGCGAAGAACTCGTCGAGGTCGAGGGTGTCCATGAACAGCTTCGTACGCTCGGCGAACTCGGCCTGCCGGCGCTCGCTTTCCTCGGCCTCGGTCATGATGTCGATGTCGAGGCCCGTCAGCTGCGAGGCGAGCCGGACGTTCTGGCCGCGCCGGCCGATGGCGAGCGAAAGCTGCTCGTCCGGCACGACGACCTCGATCTTGCCGGCCTCCTCGTCGATCACGACCTTGCTGACCTCGGCCGGCTGGAGCGCGTTGACGAGGAACGTCGCCTGGTCCTGGTTCCACGGGATGATGTCGATCTTCTCGCCCTGAAGCTCGTTCACCACCGCCTGGACGCGGCTGCCGCGCATGCCGACGCAGGCGCCGACCGGGTCGATCGAGTTGTCGTACGAGATCACCGCGATCTTCGCGCGGCTGCCGGGATCGCGGGCGACCGCCTTGATCTCGATGATGCCGTCGTAGATCTCCGGCAC
>CAZYBG010000231.1:0-2053 GCA_964645155.1 uncultured Rhodobacterales bacterium
CGCCGCGGCCGGCGATGGCCGGCCACCGCGCGCTGACGCTCGGCGCGGCGGCGGGGGTCGCGGCGCTCTTCGCGCTCACCCTCGGCTGGCAGCTCGCCACCGGCGCCCTGCCCGGCGGTCCTGCCGGGGCGGGGCCGGAAACCGGGCAGTCGACGGCCCGGGCGGCCGCGCTCTTCATCGGCACGACGGCCGCGTTCCTCGCGGCGGTCTATCTGGCGAGAGGCATCGCGGCGGGCATCGCGGCGGGCCTCCGCAGGCGTCGCGCGGGCTGACCCTCAGCCGCCGGCCGGGCAGCCCGCCATCTCGACGGCGCGGCCATCGCCGAGCACCGTGAGCCGCACCGCCGACCGGTCGAGCAGGAACGGCGCACCGGCGGCCGGCACCAGGTCGGCGGTCGCGGTGAACCGGTCGCCCTGGCGGGCGGCCATCGCGGCCGAGACCCAGATGCTCTGGTCGGCCATCTCGAACACCGCGACCTCGTCGCGGCCGATCGCGGGCATGTCGATCGTCGCGGTGAGCCTCAGCCCGTCGGCGATCGGCTCGACCGCGCAGGCCACGCCCCGCACCCCGGCCTGCGGCGCGCCGAGCGGCTGGTCGGCAAGCGCGTCCGCGATCCGCGGGTCGGGCCCGCCGCGGCCGGCGAGGTCGACCGCCACCTCGGCCTCCATCGGCACGCAGACATCCTCGCAGACCCCGAGCTCGACCATCGCCCGCACCTCGACCGGCTCGCCGGCGCGGTGCAGGGTCAGCTCGATCGGCAGGACCAGCTCGTCGTAGTAGCCGATCGACTGCTTCCCGTTGATCTCGTAGACCTCGGGCCGCGGCCAGTGGAACTCGACCGAGGCGAGGTTGCGCGAGCCCTCCCAGCCGAAGCGCGGCGGGATGCCGCCCTCGCCCGGCGCGCGCCAGTAGGTCTTCCAACCCGGCGCGAGGCGGACATGGAGCGCGATCATGTGGGTGCCGCGGTCGGTCCGCCACCCCGGCAGCAGCTCCAGAGCGGCGACCGAGGCGGGCATGGCGGCGCCCCCCGCCTCGCCCCCAACCTCGCCCCGGAGGTCACCCTGGGCGGCGGCAACGGCGGGCAGGGCCGCGACGAGGGCTGCGAGAAGGCCGAACTTGCATGACATGTCGCGATACATACGGGCGGCCGGCGAATGCGGAAATCACAATCGGGCGATGGCACCCGGGCTGTGGCAACGCCGACACTTGCACCGCGTCCGGCCGGCCCGCATCTTCGGCCCATGTCGCGTGCCAAAGATGCCATCGACCTGACCGGGCGGATCCTGATCGCCATGCCCGGCATGGGCGATCCGCGCTTCGAGCGGTCGGTGATCCTGATCTGCGCCCATTCCGACGACGGCGCGATGGGGCTGATCGTCAACAAGCCGATGCCGGAGCTGTCTTTCGGCGACCTTCTCACGCAGCTCGAGGTTCCGGCCGGGCGGCCGCCGGCCGCGGCGATCGACGTCCATTTCGGCGGCCCGGTCGAGCATGGCAGGGGCTTCGTCCTGCACACCGACGACTATGCCTCGAACAGCTCCACCCTCCGGGTCGGCAGCGGCTTCGGCATGACGGCGACGCTCGACATCCTCGAACACATCGCCGGCGGGTCGGGGCCCGAGCAGGCGTTCCTGGCGCTCGGCTATGCCGGCTGGGGCCCGGCGCAGCTCGAGGGCGAGATCGCGCGCAACGGCTGGCTGGTCTCCGAGGCGGGGCCGGCGCTGGTCTTCGCGCCGGACAATGCCGCGAAATGGTCGAGGGCGCTCGGGACGCTCGGGGTCGACGCGCTCGCGCTGTCGTCGGACGGCGGCCGGGCCTGAGCGGCCCGATCCGCGCAGCCCGGTCCGGCAACCTGCCGCTTACGTTCCCCGCGGCGCCGCGGCGCGCCTCAGCCGGTCGTTGATCGCCCGGCCGAGCCCGGTCTCGGGCACCGGCGAGACGGCGATCGGCCGGCCGGCCGCGTCGAGCGCCCGGAGGTGGTGGAAGAGGTTCGCCGCCGCCTCGACCAGATCGCCCGCCGGCGACAGGTTGAGGGTGGCGCCCGCCGCGCCGG
>CAZYBG010000232.1:0-2049 GCA_964645155.1 uncultured Rhodobacterales bacterium
GGCTCTTCTACCGCTACGCGCTCGACTCTTGCGTCGAGATCGAACCGCGCAGCGCGATCTTCGGCGCGCAGGCGCCCGGGCTCGGCGACCTGCCCTATGCGCAGTCGGTCGAGGCTCGGCATGAGGCCTGGGCGCAGCGCCTTCCGAAGGCTCCTGAAGAGCTGTGGGACACGCTGGCGGGCTTTGATGCCGACAGCCGCGCGGCGCTCTTCGCCCATTGCGTCGCGCTGACCGTCAACGCGGTGCACGACCCCTACCACCGCCGCCCCCGCGCGCTGGCGCATGGCGAGGTGCTGGCCACGGTGCTCGGCCTCGACATGGCACGGGCGGGCTGGGCTGTCACGGCCGCCAACTACCTGGGCCGGGTCACCAAGGCGCGCATCCTGGACGCCGTGCGCGAGGCGAAGGGCAGCGAGGCGGCCGACCGGATCGCCGGGCTGAAGAAGCCCGAGATGGCGGCGGCGGCCGAGGAACTGCTGCCGGGCACCGGCTGGCTGCCGGAGCTGCTGCGGACCACGCCCGTCGCGGTGGACGAGGCGCCTGAGGTCGAGTTGATCGACGCAGCGGACGACCCGTCCGAACCCGCGCCCGACACCATCGTAGCGCAATCGGCGCAGGACGGCGGCGAAACGGCCATGGGCGATCCGGAGGCTACGGGTGAAGATGAGCCCGTCACCGACGCGGAGATCGTTCGCACCGCAGCCGAGTGATCCGCCGGGGTCGGGAAGGAGTTCCCGTCGCAGGCTGGTCCGTAGACCTTCGCCGATACGACGCTCACCCCCCGACCTTTCCGATCCCGGACACCTGGGGGCTGCCGGTAACGGTAGCCCCCTTCTTTCCTGCCGACCGACCAGAGGTGCCACCGATGGAAAGCCCCGCCGCCATGCTCGCCCGCAAGTTGGCCGCAGAGGCCGAGGCGGTCTGCCGCCATTACCTGCCCAACGGTCGGAAGCAGGGCCGCTACTGGATCGCGGGCGATGTCGAGAACAGCCCGGGACGCAGCCTCTATGTCCGCCTGACCGGGCCGACCTCGGGACCGGGGGCCGCCGGGCGCTGGACCGATGCTGCCACTGGGGCGTTCGGCGACCTCCTCGACCTGATCGCCGTCAACCAGCGCCATGGCTCCCTGCGCGACACGCTGGAGGAGGCGCGGCGCTTCCTGAACCTGCCGCGCCCGGTGCCTGTCACGCTTCAAGGAACGCCCGTGCCAAAAGGCTCGGTGCAGGCTGCCCGACGCCTCTGGGCGATGGGCCAGCCGATCGCGGGCACGCTGGCCGAGCGCTACCTTGCGGCGCGCGGCCTCACCGATCTCGGGGCGCTTCCCGTGCTCCGCTACCACCCGGCCTGCTTCCATCGCGGCGATGACCAGCCGCAAGAGACACCGCCGCAACGCTGGCCCGCCGTGCTGGCAAAGGTCACCGACCTCGACGGCAAGCTGACGGGCTTGCACCGCACCTGGCTCGACCCGGCCACCGCAGGCAAGGCGCCGCTGATTCCGCCGCGCAAGGCGATGGGGCATCTGCTGGGCAACGGCGTGCGCATCGGCACGGCCACCGACGTGCTTGCCGCTGGCGAAGGCCTCGAGACCATGCTCGCGCTCCGCCGCGCCTTGCCCTTTCTGCCCATCGTCGCCGCGCTCTCGGCCAGCCATCTCGCGGCCTTGATCCTGCCGAGCGCCTTGCGCCGCCTCTACATCGCCGTGGATCAGGACGCCGCGGGTGTCGCTGCGGCCGACACGCTCGCCAGCCGTGCCGTCGCCGAGGGGATCGAGGCGGTCCGCCTGTTCCCGCGTCTGGGCGACGTCAACGACGACCTCATCGCCTTCGGGTTGCTCGATCTGCGCGCGCATCTCCGCCCGCAGCTGGCGCCCGAGGATGCTGCCACGCTCCTCACGTAGCACGGCGACTGACCCGGGTCTTCCCGCACGCGCCAAGGTCACCTTCCCCCGTCAGAGCCCCCGCCTCCGGACCTTCCGAGAGGGGCGAGACGGAGCAGAGCCCGGGCAGGCCGGCAACGGCAAGCCGTCCTCCGCTACGCTCCGGCCGCCGC
>CAZYBG010000233.1:0-2031 GCA_964645155.1 uncultured Rhodobacterales bacterium
CGCGAGCACCGCGCCAAGCGCCGCGCTTGCCGCGCCGCGCCGGCCGGGCCGGCCGAAGAACGGCGCCGTCAGAAGCCCGGCGGCGTAGGCGCCGGCCGCCGCGGCCGCGTGCAGCGCCACCGCGTCGAGCCCGGCCTCCGGCCAGGAGAGCGCAAGCATCACCACGAGGCCCGAGAGCCCGATCATCGCGGCGATCGCCGCGCGCTGAGACATCGGCATCGCGTCCCTCCCTGCCTGCCGTATTGCGGCATCAGGGATCGCGCGGCGCGGGTGCAGCTTCCGCGCGGGACCTCCGCAGAACCCGTGCAGCCCGGTCAGGCGGCCCTGAACACCAGGCTGACGCCGTTCAGGCAATGCCGCTTGCCGGTCGGTTCCGGACCGTCGTCGAAGATATGGCCGAGATGGCTGCCGCAGCGGCCGCAGTGGCACTCGGTCCGCACGAAGAAGACGAGCTTGCGGTCGGGCTTGGTGCCGATCGCGCCGGGCAGCGCCTCGCGGAACGACGGCCAGCCGGTGCCCGAATCGTACTTCGCCTCGGCGGCGTAGAGCGGCCGGTCGCAGCCCCGGCAGTGGTAGGTGCCTGGCGCGTAGAGCCTGTCGAGGGGGCTCGACCCCGCCGGCTCGGTCGCCTCCTCGCGCATGACGGCGTATTCGAGATCGCTCAGCATCGCGCGCCATTCCGCCTCGGACCGGGTCACCTCGAACGGGCCTTCCGCCGCACCCGCCGGCAGGGCGGCGAGCGCGGCCGAAGCCAGCAGGAACTGTCGTCTGTACATCGGGGCCTCCTCTCGGCCGCATATGGGCGGCCCCGCGCGGTATCGCGCCCCGCGGGGCCGTCACGTGACGCAATCGTTACAGCGCAGGCGTCACATCGCCGGGAGCAGAACCGTATCGATCACGTGGATCACGCCGTTCGACTGCTTCACGTCGGCGATGGTGACCGTGGCGGTGCGGCCGCGCTCGTCCTCGAGGACGATCATCTCGCCGTCCATCTTCGCCTGCAGCGTGCAGCCGCCCACCGTCGGCACCGGATGGGTGCCGCCGTCATCGGCGATCATCTGGCCGATCGCGTCCGACAGCGCGTTCGCCGCGACGACATGGCAGGTCAGGACCTTGACGAGCATGTCCTTGTTCTCGGGCTTGAGCAGGTCCTCGACCGTGCCGGCCTGCAGCATGTCGAAGGCGTCGTTGGTCGGCGCGAAGACGGTGAACGGGCCTTCGCCCTGCAGCGTCTCGACAAGGCCCGCCGCCTGCACGGCGGCGACCAGCGTGGTGTGGTCGGCCGAGTTGACCGCGTTCTCGATGATGTTCTTCTCCTCGAACATCGGCGCGCCGCCGACTTCCGGGTTGGCGGCAAGGGCGGCACCGGCGAAGGCGGCCAGCGCGGCGGCCGGGGCGATGATCTTGAAGTTCATGGGTCTCTCCCTGATTGCGCGGCCGCCCATCGGCCGCGAACGGGAAAGACACGGGCGCCCTCCCGCGGGAGTTTCAGCGCCGGGCGATCACAGCTCCGTGAGCTCGCCCGCCGCCAGCACCGGGCCGGTCGGAGCCCCGGTGGGCGAGCCGCCCTCGGGCTCGAGCGAGACGGCGAGCGTCCAGCCTGGCGGCGGCTCGGGATAGGCGACCGTCAGCCCCGCCTCGCCGACGAGGCCGAGCGAGACCGGCGCGGCACCGGGCGCGATCAGCCACAGTTCGTGCGCCTGGCCGGCCGCCGGCGCCGGCCCCGCCACGCGGCTGACGCGGAAGCCCTCGGCGCCGGCATCGTAGCGCGCCTCGAAGCGCAGCACGTCGCCCTCGGCGGTGAGCACCGCCTGCAGGGCCGGCCGGTCGAGGACGGTGACGAGCGCGACCGCCAGCAGCGCGACCGCGACCGAGGCCGCGAGCGCGCCGAAGACCAGGCCGCGGAGCCGCTCCAGCGCGCCCCAGAGCCGCCCCGGCACGGCACCGGCGGGCGCGGCGAAGAGCGCATCCTCGACCGCGCGGGCGACCCGCGCCGGCGGCGCGACCGTCGCGGCTTCGTCCGCCAGCGCC
>CAZYBG010000234.1:0-2017 GCA_964645155.1 uncultured Rhodobacterales bacterium
CGCCCGATGCGCAGCGGCGGCGGCGCGCCGCCCTCGGCCGGCGCAGCCGGCCGCGGCGTGGGTCCGTGCGCCGTCATCACGACCGAGACCTTCTCGACGCCGGGAAGGCCACGCACCGCCGCCTCGGCTGCCGCGCGCACCGGCGCCAGCGCCCGCGCCGCCTCGGGGCTTTCGGCCTCGATGATGAAATGAACCTCGCCGCCCTCGACCCGCAGCGCCCGGACAAGGTCGCGCCCTACCAGATCGCCTCCGTCGGGCAGGCCGATCCGGCCGAGGGCGTCGAGGACGGCGTCGCGGGTCGGCTGCATCGGGCCCCTCCAATACTGGCGCTCTGGTTACTTGCGATTCTTTTCGCGACGAACAAGGCGCGAAGCCGCCGCTGCGGTGGAAGATCGTCCGGAGGCTGTTCGCCGGGCGCCCCGCAAATAGGCGAAACGCCTGAAAATTATGTCAGCATTACGTATGCAATTGCTGCATGGCAGCAATGCCGCGGCGAGGTATTGTGCGGACGCAGCATCGGCGTATCTTCGTTTCTAACGGCAGCGAACCCGGCAACGGCGGACCTGCCTCAGGAACCAGAAAGCCCTTCCTCCTCCCTGGGTTTTCTGTATCCGGCGGCGGCCCCCTCCTCCTCCCTGGGGTCGTCGCCTCTCTTCCGGGCCGGAGCTTCGTGCTCCGGCCCTTTTTTTCTCAGAACGGCACGTCGCCCGCCCGATCGACCGGCAGGACGAACCGCGCGACAACCTTCTTGTCGCCCGCCTTGTCAAACGCGATGTCGAGCTTGTCGCCCTCGATGCCGGTCACGGTGCCGTAGCCGAACTTCTGGTGGAACACCCGGTCGCCACCGGTGAAGGACGAGACCGCCTCGAGATCGACGGTGATCGTGCGCGCTTCCTGCGGCTGCGCCATCGGCCGCAGCGACGCGCGCTCCTGCATCCGCCGCCAGCCCGGCGAGTTGTAGACGTCGGCCCGCGCCACGCGCGCCTCCATCACCGAGGCCGCCGCCGCGCCGTAGCCTCCGCCATAGAGGCCGGGCGGCGTCAGCACCTCGACATGCGCCTCGGGCAGTTCGTCGATGAATCGCGAGGGCATCTGGCTCTGCCACTGGCCGTGGATGCGGCGGTTCGCGGCGAACGAGATGGTGCACAGTTCCTCGGCCCGGGTAAGGCCGACATAGGCAAGCCGCCGCTCCTCCTCCAGCCCCTTCAGGCCGCTTTCATCCATGCTGCGCTGGCTCGGGAACAGCCCGTCCTCCCAGCCCGGCAGGAACACCGCGGGAAACTCGAGCCCCTTGGCGGCATGCAGCGTCATGATCGAGACCTTGGGCCCGCCCTCGTCGGTCTCGTTGTCCATGATCAGCGCGACATGCTCGAGAAAACCCTGCAGGTTCTCGAAGGATTCCAGCGCCTTGATCAATTCCTTGAGGTTTTCGAGACGCCCCGGCGCCTCGGGCGTCTTCTCGTTCTGCCACATCGCGATGTAGCCCGACTCCTCGAGGATCGTCTCGGCCAGCGCGACGTGGTTCTCCTTGTCGTCGAGCGCCGCGCCATGCCAGCGGCCGAACCCCTGCAGCAGCGCCTGCAGCTCGCCCCGCGCCTTGCCCGCGATCTCGCCCGAGGCGACGAGAAGCCGCGCGCCCTCGAACAGGCTAAGCCCATTTGACCGCGCGGCCACCTGCATCCGCTGGATCGCCTTGTCGCCGAGGCCGCGCTTCGGGGTGTTGACGATGCGCTCGAAGGCGAGGTCGTCGTCGGGGCTGACGGCGACGCGGAAATAGGCCATCGCGTCGCGGATCTCGAGCCGCTCGTAGAACCGCGGGCCGCCGATCACCCGGTAGGGCAGGCCGATGGTCAGGAAGCGGTCCTCGAAGGCGCGCATCTGGTGGCTGGCGCGGACGAGGATGGCGCAGTGGTCGAGCGGGACCGGCCGCAGCCCCCGGGTGCCGCGGCCCATCGCCTCCAGCTCCTCGCCGATCCAGCGCGCCTCCTCCTCGCCGTCCCAGTGGCCGATCAGGCGG
>CAZYBG010000235.1:0-1977 GCA_964645155.1 uncultured Rhodobacterales bacterium
GCTTCATCTCGACGAGGTCGCCCTTGCGCTCGCCGGTCAGCTTGTCGATGACGATGCCGGTGAACTCGTCGTCGACATCGACGATCACTTCCTCGATCGGCTCCAGCCGCTCGCCGCCCTCTTCGCGGAAGATCACCCGGGGCCGCGAGATCGACAGTTCGAAGCCCTCGCGGCGCATGTTCTCGATCAGGACGCCCATCTGCAGCTCGCCCCGGCCCGACACCACGAAGGCCTCGCCCGACGGCGTGTCGGCGACCTTGATCGCCACGTTCAGCTCGGCCTCCTTCATCAGCCGCTCGCGGATCACGCGCGACTGGACCTTGGTGCCGTCGCGCCCGGCGAGGGGCGAGTCGTTGATGCCGAAGGTCACGCTGATCGTTGGCGGGTCGATCGGCTGGGCGGGCAGCGGGATGTCGATGCCCGGGTCGCAGAGCGTGTCGGCGACGGTGGCCTTCGACATGCCGGCGACAGTGACGATATCGCCGGCCTCGGCCACCTCGATCGTGGCCTGGGCGAGGCCGCGGAACGCCAACACCTTGGTCGCGCGGAACTGCTCGATCCGCTCGCCGGTGCGCGAGATCGCCTTGATCTGGTCGCCGACGCGGAGCCGGCCGGACTCTATCCGCCCGGTCAGGATGCGGCCGATGAACGGATCGGCCGAGAGCGTGGTCGCCAGCATCCGGAACGGCTCGTCGGCATGGGCGATCTGCCGCGGCGCGGGCACGTGGGCGAGGACCAGATCGAACAGCGCCGACAGGTCGCGCCGCGGTCCGTCAAGCTCGGCATCCGCCCAGCCGGCGCGGCCGGAGGCGTAGAGATGCGGGAAATCGAGCTGGTCGTCGCTGGCGCCGAGATTGGCGAAGAGGTCGAACACCTCGTTCAGCGCCCGGTCGGGTTCGGCATCGGGCTTGTCGACCTTGTTCAGCACGACGATGGGGCGCAGGCCCAGCGCCAGCGCCTTCGAGGTGACGAACTTCGTCTGCGGCATCGGCCCTTCGGCGGCGTCGACCAGCAGCACCACGCCGTCGACCATGTTCAGGATCCGCTCGACCTCGCCGCCAAAATCGGCGTGGCCGGGCGTGTCGACGATGTTGATCCGCGCACCCCGCCACTCGACCGAGGTGCATTTGGCGAGGATGGTGATCCCGCGCTCGCGCTCGATGTCGTTCGAATCCATCGCGCGCTCGGCCACCTGCTGGCCCTCGCGGAAGGCGCCGGACTGCTTGAGCAGCTCGTCGACCAGGGTCGTCTTGCCATGGTCGACATGCGCGATGATGGCGATGTTGCGAAGCTCCATCGGGGGCTCTTTTCCGGGCTGTCAGAGGTTGCCCGGGGCCTTACAGGAGGCTGCGGCGAAACGCCAGACGGATTTGCCGCGCCGCGGCGGCCCGATCAGCTGGTCCCTCAGCCGATGCCGACGAAAGAGAGGATGGCGATGACGATGACGACGAGGCCGACGATGTAGATGATGCGGTTCATGGTGCGGTCCCTCCAGACGTGACTGCGGTGAAACGCGGCCGCTCCGCGCCCGGTTCCGGCGCGGAGCGACGGGGCGGCGCGCCCGGCCTCAGCCCTTCAGTGCCCTGCCGAGATAGTCGTCGACCTTCTCGAGGTAGCCCATCGTGGTCAGCCAGGCCTGATCCGGCCCGACCAGAAGGGCAAGGTCCTTCGTCATGTGGCCGTCCTCCACCGCCTGGACGGTGACCTTCTCCAGCGTCTCGGCGAAGGTCATCAGCGCGTCGTTGCCGTCGAGCTTGGCGCGGTGCCTGAGGCCGCCGGTCCAGGCGTAGATCGAGGCGATGGAGTTGGTCGAGGTCTCCTTGCCGGCCTGGTGCTGGCGGTAGTGGCGCGTCACCGTGCCGTGCGCCGCCTCGGCCTCGACGATCTTGCCGTCGGGCGTCATCAGGACGCTGGTCATCAGCCCGAGCGAGCCGAAGCCCTGCGCCACGGTGTCGGACTGCACGTCGCCGTCGTAGT
>CAZYBG010000236.1:0-1974 GCA_964645155.1 uncultured Rhodobacterales bacterium
GCGGCCGCCTCGGCCTCGGCCCGGCCGGGGGCCGCCGCCTCGGCCAGAAGTCCATCGAGCGGCAGGATCTCGGGCCAGGGCGCCGCGGCGGCGGCGCTGGTCCGGCGGTCGAGGCCGGGAAACGGGGCGCAGCCCGCCAGCACGGCGGCGGTCGCGGCAAGCGCGGCGAAGGCGGACGGTCGGCAGCGCATCGTCACCCCCTGTCGGGACCCCTGCCCTTCCTAGACGCGGCCCGCGGCCGGGTAAAGCCGCCGGCTTGAACTGAACGGGCGTTCAGTTACTCTGCCCGGCATGGCACGGCGGCAGGGATCGCATTCCGAGATCACCGGCCCGCGCATCCGCGCGGCCGCGCTGCGGCTTTTCGCGCGCGAGGGCTATGCCGCGGTGTCGATGCGCCGGATCGCGGCCGAGGTCGGCGTGCAGGCGGGGGCGCTCTACCTCTACACGCCCGACAAGCAGACGCTGCTCTTCGAGCTGATGAAGGGCCACATGCAGGACCTGATCGGCGCCTGGGCCGCCGCGCCGAAGGGCACCGCGCCGGACGCGCGGCTCGAAGCCTTCGTGCGCTTCCACATCCGCTTCCACCTCGACCGGGCCGACTCGGTATTCCTCGCCTACATGGAACTGAGGAACCTCGATCCCGGCAATTTCGCCGCGATCGAGGCGCTGCGCCGCGCCTACGAGGACGAGCTGACCGCGATCCTCGCCGAGGGGGTGGCGGCGGGCGGCTTCGCGGTGCCCGATCTGCGGCTCGCCACGATGGCAATCATCGCCATGTTGACGGGCGTCAACACCTGGTACCGCGAGGGCGGCCGCCTCGGCCGCGAGACCGTCGGCACGATCTACTGCGACATGGTGCGCCGCGCGGTCTCGCGCTGAGGCGGGGCCTTCCCCGTCTCGGAAATATCCTCGGGGGGTGCGCGGGGCGACCCGCGCGGGGGGCGGACAGCCCCCCTGCCCGGCCCGGGTTCAGTGCGCCGGCCGGATGAAGGTGCCGTTGCGCAGGTCGGCCATCGCCTGGCGGAGCTCGGCCTCGGTGTTCATCACGATCGGCCCGTGCCAGGCCACCGGCTCCTCGATCGGCGCGCCGGCGACCAGCAGGAAGCGCACGCCGTCGGGCCCGGCCGTCACCGTCACCTCGTCGCCGGTGCCGAAGCGCACCAGCGTGCGGTTGCCGGACAGGTCGCGGATGGTCACCTCGCGCCCCCTCACCTCCTTCTCCAGCAGCACGCCCTCGGGCGCCGCGGCGTCGGCGAAGCGGCCGGCGCCGGCGAAGACATAGGCGAAGGCGCGGCGGTAGGTGTCGATCCGGAACGTCCTGCGCCGCCCGGGCGGGACCGAGATGTCGAGGTAGAGCGGGTCGGCGGCGATGCCGTCGACCGGCCCGGTCCGGCCCCAGAAGCTGCCGGTGACGACCTTCACCCGCGTGCCGTCGTCGTCGATCACCTCGGGGATCTCGGCGCCCGTCACGTCCTGGTAGCGCGGCGCGGTCATCTTGAGCGCCGAGGGCAGGTTCGCCCAGAGCTGGAAGCCGTGCATCTGCCCGGCCACGTTGCCCTGCGGCATCTCCTGGTGCAGGATGCCCGACCCGGCCGTCATCCACTGCACGTCGCCGGCGCCGAGGGTGCCGCGGTTGCCGAGCGAATCGCCGTGCTCGACGGTGCCGGACAGCACGTAGGTGATCGTCTCGATGCCGCGATGCGGGTGCCAGGGAAAGCCGCGCAGGTAATCCTCGGGCCGGTCGTTGCGGAAGTCGTCGAACAGCAGGAACGGGTCCATCAGCTCGGGTTCGGCGAAGCCGAAGGCGCGGTGCAGGTGCACGCCTGCGCCCTCCATCGTGGGCCGGGCGCGGCTTTCCGACAGGACGGGGCGGATCGACATCGGCGGTCTCCTTCACGGTACGGCCGAGAGATATGCCGCCGGCCGCGGCGCGGCAACCGGCGGCCGGCGCGCCCCCGGCCTGCGCCCGCGCAC
>CAZYBG010000237.1:0-1934 GCA_964645155.1 uncultured Rhodobacterales bacterium
CCGGCTGAACCCGCGCCTCAGCCGGGCTGCGGCCCGCCGGGGCCCGCGCCGAGCCCGGCGCGCATCATCAGCCGCCGCATCGGCGCCGCCGCGTGGAGCGCGCCGAGCGCCTGGGCCCTCAGGTCGCGCAGCACCGGCGCCCCGGCCATCGAGGCGCGGTTCAGCGCATCGACGCCGAGCATCCGCGCCTGCACCTCGGGCCAGCGTCGGCGGGTGTAGGCGCCAAGGCTCTTCGGCCCGCCCAGCCCCGCCGGATCGGCCACCGCGAGGTCGACGAGCACCGCGAGGTCGGCGAGGCTCATGTTCAGGCCCTGCGCGCCGATCGGCGGCACGACATGCGCGGCCTCGGCGATCAGCGCAATGCGCCCGGCATGGAACCGGGCGGCGATCTGGCTGATGATCGGCCAGAGCGTGATCGGCGAGGCGAGTGTCAGCGGCCCCAGCACGTGGTCCGACCGCTCGCTCATCGCCGCCTCGAACGCGGCGACGGGCAGGGCGGCCAGCCGCAGCGCCTCGGGGCCGCGCTCCATCCAGACGACGGCCGAGGAGGGCCGGCCGGCATGGTCCGGCAGCGGCACCAGCGTGAACGGCCCGCCGGCGCGGTAGATCTCGGTCGAGACATTGCCGTGCGGGACGAGGTGGGTGACGGCGAAGGCGAGCGCCTTCTGGCCGTAGCGGATCGTCCGGACCGGGATGCCCGCGGCCTCGCGTACCGGCGAGGCGCGGCCATCGGCGGCGACGACCAGCCGCGCGGCGACGCGGGCGCCATCCGAGAGCGTGACCAGCGCCTCGGCCTCGCGCGTAAGCAGCCGCCGTGTCGCGATGCTGGGGCGAAAGCTGACGTTCGGCAGCGCGGCGAGGCGCGCCACCATCTCGCGCCGCAGGAGCCAGTTGGGCAGGTTCCAGCCGAACGGCGCGTCGGAAAGCTCGGCCGCCTTGAAGTCGCGCGCCTTGTGCTCGACGGCCCGCGCGCCGCCGGCGTCGACGATGCGCATCACCTCGAGCGGCATCGCATGCGGCGCGAGGCGGTCCCAGAGGCCGGCGCGGTCCAGCACCTCGCGCCCGGGCTGGAGGACGGCGGTGGTGCGCAGGTCGGCGCCCGCCGCCTCGCGCTCGGTCACCGGCGCCGCGGGGTCGACGCAGATCACGCCGAAGCCCGCTGCGCCGAAGGCCGCAGCCGCGGCAAGGCCGGCGACGCCACCGCCGGAGATCAGGATGTCGGTCCGCTCGGGTGCCATGCACGCCTCCTCAGGCGCCAGAGATAGGGCCGCGCGCGCCCGCCGTCCAAGCGGCAGAGCGCCGCCCCCCCTTCACCCGGCGCCCCGGCCGAGCCGCCCGGCCCAGAGCGAGGTGGCAAGCGCCGCGACCGCGAAGCCGAGCGCGACCAGACCGATCCCGGCCGCCGCATCGGCCCGCAGCACCGCCGCGCCGGCTGCGGTCCCGGCGGCCTGGCCGAGATAGACGGCCGAGGTGTTGAGCGCGACCGTGGCCGGCGCGAGGGCCGGCGCCAGCCCGACGAGGCGGCTCTGCTGGAGCGAGTTCCCCGAGAACGAGCCGAGGCCCCAGAGCGCGATGGCGGCCAGCGCCAGCCCGAGCGTCCCGTAGCTTGCCCAGAACAGCGTGAACCCCGCGATGAGCAGGAGGAGCGAAAGTGTCACCGCGCGCTCGACCCCCAGCGGCCCGGCCAGGCGCGAGACCGCCGCGTTGCCGAGGACGCCGGCGATGCCCGCGACCGCGAATGCCGCCGAGATCGCACCCGGTCCGGCGCCAAAGCCCTCGGTCAGGATCGGCGCGAAGTAGCTGAAGATCGCGAACTGGCCCGACATGCTCAGCACCGTCACCAGAAGCACGACGAGAAGCACCGGGCAGCCGAGCGCCGCCCGCCAGGCGGCGCGGTCGAGCGGCGGCGCGCGCAGCCCGCCCGGCAGCGCCCG
>CAZYBG010000238.1:0-1920 GCA_964645155.1 uncultured Rhodobacterales bacterium
GGGCGATGACGGATTCGAACCGCCGACATCTTCGATGTGAACGAAGCGCTCTACCACTGAGCTAATCGCCCGCTCGGCGCGTTCCTTAGCCTCACTCCGCCGCGTCCGCAAGGCTTTCGTCGGCCTCGCCGTCCTTGCCCGAACGGCGCAGCTTGAGCACCAGGACCTCGCCTGCGCCCTTCTCCTTCTGGCGGTTGACGCGGGCCTTGCCGAGCGGCGGCAGGTTCAGCCCCTCGCCGCGCGACAGCGCCTCGCCGATCTCGGCGAGCGCGGCGTCGAGCACCTCGCGGGCGACCTTCTTCTTGGCGCCGGTGGCCTTCACCACCCGCTCGACCAGCTGCTTCTTGCGCAGCTCGACCGCGGGCTCGGCGGCAGGCTCGGCCTTGGCCGCTGCCGGCGCCGCGGCCTTCGCGGGCCGGGCCGGCTTCGCCGGCTTGGCGGGCTTGGCGGCGCCCGCGTTGGCGCCTGCGCCGGTCCGGGCGCGCCCCGCCCCGGGGCCGGCAGCGGCCTTGCCGGGTGCCCTGAATTTCGGTGCCGTGTCTTCGGGGGTCTTCGCCATGAACGTGCCTCTGATGCTGGTTCGGCGCGAAGCTACGCCGTTTCCGCGCCCCGCGCCACTGGCCGCACCACTGGCCGCGCCACTGGCCGCACCGGGATGCGGGTCGCGGCCCGCCCTGCCCCCGGAAACGACAAAGGCGCGCCACCCGGGCGCGCCTTCATCTTCTCTCGTCTTCTCTCGCTGCCGCGCCGCGGGCCGCGTCAGTGGGCGACCTGGTTCGCCCCTTCGCCGCCCCTCTCGGTCGCACGGGCCGCGGCTGCCGCTTCCTCGGCCGCCTCGTCCCACTCGATCGGCTGCGGCTCGCGGATCAGCGCCTGCTTCAGCACCTCGCGGACATGGGTCACCGGGATGATCGTCAGGCCCTTCTTCACGTTGTCCGGAATCTCCGGCAGGTCCTTCTCGTTCTCCTCGGGGATCATGACCGTCTTGATGCCGCCGCGGCGTGCGGCGAGCAGCTTCTCCTTCAGCCCGCCGATCGCCAGCACGTTGCCGCGCAGCGTGACCTCGCCGGTCATCGCGATGTCCTTGCGGACCGGGATGCCGGTCAGCACCGACACGATCGAGGTCACCATCGCCACGCCGGCCGAGGGGCCATCCTTCGGGGTCGCCCCCTCGGGCACGTGGACGTGGATGTCGACGATGTCGAACTTCGTCGGCTTCACCCCGATCTGCGGCGCGATTGAGCGCACGTAGGACGAGGCCGCGTCGATCGATTCCTTCATCACGTCGCCCAGCTTGCCGGTGGTCTTCATCCGGCCCTTGCCGGGCAGCCTGAGCGCCTCGATCTGCAGGAGGTCGCCGCCGACCTGCGTCCAGGCGAGGCCGGTCACGACGCCCACCTGGTCCTCCTTCTCGGCCAGGCCGTAGCGGTACCGGCGGACGCCCAGCATCTCCTCGAGCTTGTCGGGCGTGACCTCAAGCTGCTTGAGGTCACCGCGCACGATCAGCGTGACCGCCTTGCGGGCCAGCTTCGCGATCTCGCGCTCGAGGTTCCGCACCCCGGCCTCGCGGGTGTAGTAGCGGATCACGTCGGTCAGCGCCTCGGGCGAGATCGCAAGCTCGCCCTTGCGCAGCCCGTGCCCCTTGATCTGCTTGGGGATCAGGTGGCCGCGGGCGATCTCGGCCTTCTCGTCCTCGGTATAGCCTGCAAGCGGGATGATCTCCATCCGGTCGAGCAGCGGCGAGGGCATGTTGTAGCTGTTCGCCGTGGTCAGGAACATCACGTTCGACAGGTCGTATTCGACCTCGAGATAGTGGTCGACGAAGCTGTTGTTCTGCTCGGGGTCGAGCACCTCGAGCAGCGCCGACGCCGGGTCGCCCCGGAAGTCGTGGCCCATCTTGTCGATCTCGTCGAGCAGGAT
>CAZYBG010000239.1:0-1871 GCA_964645155.1 uncultured Rhodobacterales bacterium
CGCAGCGGGCCGACCCCGCCGCTGCCGTGGTCGAGTTTCTCACCGCCGTTCTCACAGAAAATGTGCAAATGTTGAGAGGGCTTGTTCTGCGCTCAGCCGTCGTTCGCTGCGCGCCCGCCGCTGAACGCGTGTGCTGCGGATGGCGTGTCGTGGTCCGGCCCCGCGAGCGACGCGATCCGCGCCCAGGCCGTGCCGCCGACGATGAAGGCGCCGATCCAGGCGAACGCGAGCGTCCACATCTCGCCCGCGCCGCCGATCTCGGAGAGCCCCTTGATGGCGTGATAGCCGGCTATCCCGGCGGGGGCCGCATAGAGCGCGCCGATGGCGAGCTTTACCGGAACCGAGCGGATGGTGGCGAAGGCGATCTGGCCGGCGAGCAGCGTGACGGCGCCGGAGACGAAGGCCGCGGCGATCGCGGCGAGCAGACCGGCCTCGCTGTCGTAGACATGCATGCCGACGGTGACGGCGACGAAGAAGGGCAGCGCGTAGACGGCGAGCGTGAACAGCACATAGACCATGAAACCGAGGCCGAGGACGCTCAGGATGGCGGAGATGAACATGGGCGGACTCCTTGCGAGAGGCGCGCCTCCACCACCGCCACGGCGCGATTGAAGTATAGCGAAGATCGGCGCGCGCCGGAATGCTCCGGCGCGTGCGCACGCGATGCGCTGAGCGCATCACCGGTCACGATGCGCCCGGCTTGCGGATGCGGAAATCGTAGAGCGGCACGCCAATCGCCCGCGCCTTGTCGGCGAGGTTGTCGGTGATTCCGGAGCCCGGGAAGACGATCAGCCCGATCGGCACGGTGTCTAGGAGCTGGTCGTTGCGCTTGAACGGCGCGGCCTTGCCGTGGCGGGTCCAGTCGGGCTTGAAGACGATCTGCCGGCAGTTGCGATTGTCCGCCCAGCAGGCGGCGATCTTCTCGGCGCCGTTGGGCGACCCGCCATGCAGGAGCACCATGTCGCCATGCTTGGCGCGGACCCGGTCGAGCGCGGCCCAGATGGCCTGGACGTCGTTGCACTCCGTCCCGCCGGTGAAGGCGATCTTCGTGCCCACCGGAATGAGCGGTTCGAGCTCAGTGCGGCGCTTCGCGGCGAGGTAGTCGCGGCTGTCGATCAGCGCGGCAGTCAGGTTGCGGCGGCTGGTATGTGAGCCGGAGCGGGGGTGCCAGTTCTGGCCGAGATGCGCCTCGAAGAGGTCGGCGGCGAGGTCGCGCATGAGCTCGAAGGCGTTGCGCCGTTCGATCAGCGTGATGCCCTGCGCGGTCAGCTCTTCGAGTTCGACCGAGCGGACTTCGGAGCCGTCCTGCTCACGCTGGGAGCGCTTCTGCGCCTGCTCGTTGGAGTCGAGCTCGCGATCGACCCGGGACGCCATTCGGTGGAAGACGTTGGTCATCGACCAGAGCAGGTCTTCGAGGTCGGGTTCGAGCCGGGTGTCGCTCAAGCTGGCGATCATCGCGTCGAAGATGTCGGCGAGCGCGCCCTGCAGGGCGTCGGCGTCGGGCATCGGCCGCGGGTCGGGCTCGCCCGCGAAGGGGCGGTAGCCGTAGAGCTGCAGTTCGTCGAGGACCATGGCGGTCGAGGAGCGGGCGTGGGTTTCGGCGTGGTCGGTCATGGCGGGTCTCCTGATCCGGAAGCCCGCGCCTCTCGCGGCCTTCCCGGGCGATAAGGAAAGCGGGGGCCGTCCGGGCCTGCACCGCCGCATGCTTGCGGCGGCCGGAGCGCCAGCGGAGGACGGCGGAGGCGGCGCCGTTTTGCCTCGCGATGCAAAGCCGGGCCTTCATGGTTTGTGTCCCCACGGGAAACGCGTGGGGTGGGCCCGGCGGCGGAAAACGGTGACGCCGCAGCCGTTGCCGGACCGGGCGGGCTCCG
>CAZYBG010000240.1:0-1815 GCA_964645155.1 uncultured Rhodobacterales bacterium
CGACCGCCGGCGGCCGGGCCAGCAGCGCGCCGGCCAGCGCGGCGGCGGCGATGATCGCCGGGAACGGCACCGCGAAGGCGAAGATCCCGGCGAAGGCAACGGCGGCGATGACCCAGGCGAGCGGCCCCTTCAGCGCCCGCTTCGAGACCTTGAGCAGCGCCTCGACCACGATGACCACGACCGCCGCCTGCACGCCGAGAAACAGCGCCTGAACCAGCGGCACCTCGCCGAGATAGGCGTAGAGGATGGCGAGCGTGGTGACCACCGCCGCGCCCGGCAGAACGAAGAGCAGGCCGGCAAGAAGCCCGCCGGCCACGCCCCTCAGCCGCCAGCCCGCGAAGGTGGCAAGCTGCATCGCCTCGGGGCCGGGCAGCAGCATGCAGAAGGACAGCGCCGAGAGGAACTCCTTCTCCGTCAGCCAGCCACGCTCGTCGACCAGCGCCCGGTGCATCAGCGCGATCTGCGCCGCCGGGCCGCCGAAGGACAGCAGGCCGATGCGGCCGAACACCGCCCAGAGCTCGGGCCAGGCGGGAGGTGTCATGCGGCGCGTCCTGCCGGCCAGTCGTGCCCCTCGGCCCGGCCGTCCCGCGCCCAGCGGTAGAGCGCGTCGTAGAGCGTCAGGCCGGTATCGAGCTGCGCGATGTCGTCCCGGCACAGGCGCGACAGCCCGACCGAGATCGCCAGCAGCCCGGCCGCCTCGGGCGCCAGGTCGTGGCGGTTGGTGTCGGCGGCGCGCACCACCCGGGCGAGGGCGAGCAGCGCGTCGCTGTGCAGGTTCCACGCCTCGATCATCGTGTCGAAGGTGCAGTTCTCGCCGCGGTGGCTCCAGGGGACGCCCTCGATGTCGAACGGCGTCGCGTCGAACCGCTCGGCGACGCCGAGGACCTCGGCCGGTGGCACGAAGAGGAACCGCGCATCGGGCTGGACGAAGCGGCGGATCAGCCAGGGGCAGGCGATGCGGTCGATCTTCGGCCGGTGCCGCGTGACCCAGAGGCCGCCCGGCGGGATCGCGGCGGCCGGCGTCGCCGGCAGCCCGGCGGCGCGCCATGCCTCCATCCCGCCCTCCAGCGCCTCGGCGGCCGCGCCGGCGGCGCGGAGCAGGGCCGCGGCGCCGTGGCTGAGCTTGTGGCCGCGGTGGCAGACCACAACGGCGCGCCGGCCGGCGAGCCGGGGCAGGGCGTCGGCCACCCGCGGATGGGCGATGCGGAGCGCGGTCGGGACGACATGCGGGTCGGCCTCGAAATCCTCGGGCGTGCGCACGTCGAGCACGACAGGCGCCTCGGCGGTGCCGATCAGCCGCATCAGGGCATCGGAAGACATCTCGGAAAAGGCCATGTGGGGGCACCCCTCTCAATGATCGGGATGCGACCCTTGGGCCGAAGCCTCACGGGGCGGTCGCGTCGTCCCCACGTCGCCGAGGGTAGCGCCTGCGCGGCCCGCGGTAAAGGACGGCCTCGCTTCCCCAGCCCTCGGCCCTCAGCCCTCCGCCGCGCGGCTGCGCGTCGCCGCCCGCCGCTCGAGGATCTCCTCGGCGATGAGGAAGGCCAGTTCCAGCGACTGCGAGGCGTTGAGCCGGGGATCGCAGGCGGTGTGGTAGCGGTCCGACAGGTCCTCGTCGGTGACCGCGCGGACGCCGCCGGTGCATTCGGTCACGTCCTTGCCCGTCATCTCGAAATGCACGCCGCCCGGCACCGTGCCTTCGGCATTGTGAACGTCGAAGAACTCGCGGACCTCGCGCAGCACGCTCTCGAACGGCCGGGTCTTGTAGCCCGAGGCCGACTTGATCGTGTTGCCGTGCATCGGGTCGCAGGACCA
>CAZYBG010000241.1:0-1815 GCA_964645155.1 uncultured Rhodobacterales bacterium
AAGCCCTGCAGCGGCGCCGGGCCGTCGAGCCCGGCCGCCGCCAGGGCGGCGAGCGCCCGCACCGCCGCCGGCGCCGGCGCTTCGGCCGTCAGCGCCACCTGGTCGCGCTCGATCAGCCCGGTATCGACATCGCCCGCCACGAAGCCCGGATGCCGGGCGAGCCGGCCAAGAAAGCCGAGGTTGGTCACCGTCCCGGCCACCTCGGTCTCGGCCAGCGCGCGCGACAGGCGGTTCAGCGCCTCGGCCCGCGTCGCGCCATGGACAATGATCTTGGCGATCATCGGGTCGTAGAACGGGCTGATCAGGTCGCCCGGCCGCACGCCGGTCTCGGCCCGGACGCCCGGCGGAAAGGCGAGATGGGCGAGCCGCCCGGTGGCGGGCAGGAACCCTGCCGCCGCATCCTCGGCATAGAGCCGCGCCTCGACGGCATGGCCCCTCAACGCGATCTCCTCCTGCCGGAGCGGCAGCGGCGCGCCCGCCGCGACGCGAAGCTGCCATTCGACGAGGTCGATGCCGGTCACCGCCTCGGTCACCGGATGCTCGACCTGCAGGCGGGTGTTCATCTCCATGAACCAGAAGCGGTCGGGCCGCAGCCCGTCGGACGCATCCACGATGAACTCGACCGTGCCGGCGCCGGCATAGCCGATCGCCTCGGCGGCCCGCACCGCCGCCTGCCCCATCGCGGCGCGCATCGCGGCGGTCATCCCCGGCGCCGGCGCCTCCTCGATCACCTTCTGGTGCCGGCGCTGGAGCGAGCAGTCGCGCTCGTAGAGATGCACCGCCCGGCTGCCGTCGCCGAACACCTGCACCTCGATGTGGCGCGGCTTGGTGACGAACTTCTCGATCAGCACCCGGTCGTCGCCGAAGGCGCCGCGCGCCTCCGCCCTGGCGCCCTCGAGCGCGGCGGCGAAGTCCCCGGGGCGGAGGACCTTGCGCATCCCCTTGCCGCCGCCGCCCGCCACCGCCTTGATCAGCACCGGCCAGCCGATCGCCTCGGCGGCACCCGCCAGGTGCTCGGGGTCCTGGTTTGCGCCGTGATACCCGGGCACCACCGGCACGCCGGCCTTTTCCATCAGCGCCTTGGCGGCGTCCTTCAGCCCCATCGCCCGGATCGCCGCCGCCGAGGGGCCGATGAAGACCAGCCCCGCCGCCTCGACCCTCTCGACGAAATCGGGGTTCTCGCTCAGGAACCCATAGCCCGGATGGATCGCCCCGGCTCCTGCGGCCAGCGCCGCCGCGACGATCCTGTCGCCGCGCAGGTAGCTCTCCGAGGGCGCCGCGCCGCCGATATGCACCGCCGCGTCGGCCATCGCCACGTGGCGCGCCCCGGCATCGGCATCGGAGAACACCGCCACCGTGCCCACGCCGAGGCGGCGGCAGGTGTCGATCACCCGGCAGGCGATCTCGCCCCGGTTCGCGATCAGGATCCTGGCGAACATGCTGCTCTCTTCATCCTGTCCCAAATACTCCGGGGGGCGCGGGGGGCTGGCCCCCCGCCCCGCCGCCCCTCACATCCTGAACACGCCGAAGCGCGTGTCCGCCACGGGCAGGTTCAACGCCGCCGACAGGCTCAGCGCCAGCACCTCGCGGCTCTTCCGCGGGTCGACGATCCCGTCGTCCCAGAGCCGGGCCGAGGCGTAGAGCGGGTCGGACTGGCGGTCGAACATCTCGATCGTGGGGCGCCTGAACTCGGCCTCGTCCTCGGCGCTCCACGTCCCTCCCGCGCGCTCGATCCCCTCGCGCTTCACGGTGGCGAGCACGCCCGCCGCCTGCTCGCCGCCCATCACGGAGATGCGGGAATTAGGCCAGGTCCAG
>CAZYBG010000242.1:0-1797 GCA_964645155.1 uncultured Rhodobacterales bacterium
CGGCCTGCGGCCGCTCCGCTCCCGGCGGCGGCGCGCGGCCCGCCAGCCGCCGGGCGAGCAGCCAGGCCGCCGCGATCAGTCCGGCCCAGACCGCGAAGACGAAGACGATGCCGCGGACGGTGTCGGGCTCGGCGCTGTCCTGCGGCGCCCAGAGGAGCGGCAGCATGAACAGAAGCGCGCCGAGCACCGGCAGCACGCGCGCGGCATCCATCAGCCGGCGCCGCCGGTACCCGTCGCGCTCCAGGAACAGCTGGCCCCGCGGGCGCCTCATGCCGCGCCGGCCAGCGCCCGCACCGAGGCGAGCACCTCCGCGTTCGAGAACGGCTTGGTCATGTAGAGGCTCGCCCCCGCCCGCGCGGCGCGCTCGCGGTCGGCCGCCTGGCCCCGCGCGGTGAGCAGCAGCACCGGCAGCGCGGCGGTCGCCGGATCGGCGCGCAGGTCGTCGAGGATGTCGAAGCCGGACCGGCCCGGCAGCATCACGTCGAGGATCAGCACGTCGGGCAGCGCCTCGCGCACCCGCGCCACGGCGGTGTCGCCGTTGGAATGGGTCTGCACCGCCCAGCCGTCGCGCGTCAGGATGAAGCGGATCGCCTCGATCAGGCTCGGCTCGTCCTCGATGAGCAGGACCCGCTTGTCCGCCATCCTCCGCGCTCCTCCCCTCCCCGCGCGTTCGCGCTGTTCTGGGGTACCACTATCGCCAAGCGCAGCGAAGCTGTCAAAGCCGGCCTCACGCCGGGATGCCGGCAAGGGCCGAGGGCTCGCGCCGGGCATCGCAGCCGTCGCGGGGGCAGATCCGGCAGGCCGGGCCGACCGGCTCGGCCGGTCCCGGGGGCAGTCCCAGCCCCTGTCCCAGCCCCTGTCCCTGTCCCTGTCCCTGTCCCTGGGCCGGCGCGGGGGAAAGCAGCATCGTCGCCCGGAAGGCGGGCCGCTGCGCCCGCTGCGGCGCGCCGGTCGGCAGCGCGATCGCGGCGGCGCGGATCCGCCGCGGCGCCGGGCCGGGCATCTCGAGCACCGTTGAGATCGGCACCGCCGGCTGCGACAGCGCCCGGAACACCGGCCAGAGCGGACAGGCCGGCTGCCGCCGCGGCACCGCGAACCCCGCGAGCGGCCGGCTGAAGAGGATGCCCCCCGCGGCGTCGACGACCACCAGCCCCGCCTCGCGCCCCGGCAGCGCGGCGAGCCTGCGCAGCACCAGGTCGGGCGGAACCCGAAGCCGCGCCGCGATCTCCCAGGGGTCTTCTGCCGCGACCGGCGCGAGCGTGGCCAGCGGCAGGGCCCGCGCATCGTCGAGATAGCCGAGCAGCGCCCCCCGGGGGAGCGCGCGCCCGGCCGCGCTCTCGACGCCCGGCGCCGCATCCGCCAGCGCCAGCGCGACCTCGGGCCCCGCGCCGGTGGCCTCCAGCGGCGCCAGGTGCCAGCCCTGCGCGGCGAGGAACGCCTCGACCTCCTCCTGCGGGCTGCGCGGGGCGGCGGCCGCCGCGACCGGCCCCTCAAGATAGCGGACCAGCGCCTGCGCACCGTCGGCCAGGCGCCGGCCCTCGGCATCGAGATTGCCGAGAAAGCGGCGGAGCCAGGCCGGGTCCAGCGCCTCGGTGCCGGTCAGGATCGAGGCGGTGGCGCGGATCGCGCTCGTCGCGGTCAGAAGCTCGTGCAGCGCCGCGGCAAGCGCGGGGTCGTGCGCGAGGCGGTCGGACAGCGCGGCGAGGCTCTGCTCCAGCGCCTCGATCCGCGCCTGGCGCCCGGCCAGCACCGCGGCCCAGCCGGGAAACCGGCCGGCGAGGTCCTCGGCCCGCTCCG
>CAZYBG010000243.1:0-1776 GCA_964645155.1 uncultured Rhodobacterales bacterium
CGCCCCACCCTATGACCGGCACGAGGCGGCGGTCGCCGCCGACCGCTGCTACTTCTGCCACGACGCGCCCTGCATCACGGCCTGCCCTACCGGCATCGACATCCCGCTCTTCATCCGCCAGATCCAGGCGGGCAATCTGGAAGGTGCGGCGAAGACGATCCTCACCGCGAACATCCTCGGCGGGATGTGCGCCCGCGTCTGCCCGACCGAGACGCTCTGCGAGGAGGCCTGCGTCCGCGAGGCGGCGGAAGGCCTGCCGGTCGAGATCGGTCGGCTCCAGCGCCACGCGACCGACACGCTGATCGCGAAGGGCATCCACCCCTTCCGCCGCGCGGCACCGACCGGCCGGCGGATCGCGGTGGTCGGCGCGGGGCCTGCGGGCCTGGCCTGCGCGCACCGGCTGGCGCTCCACGGCCACGAGGTCACCGTGTTCGACGCGCGGCCGAAGCCCGGCGGGCTCAACGAATACGGCATCGCCGCCTACAAGACTGCCGGCGGCTTCGCCGCGGCCGAGGTGGAGTGGCTTCTCAAGATCGGCGGCATCACGATCGAGACCGGCCGCGCGCTCGGCCGCCACTTCTCGCTCGACGGGCTCAGGGCCGAATTCGATGCGGTCTTCCTCGGCCTCGGGCTGGCCGGGGTCAACGCGCTCCACGCCGATGGCGAGGACCGTGACGAGGTGCGCGATGCCGTCGGCTTCATCGCCGAGCTGCGCCAGGCCGAGGACCTCTCGACGCTGCCGGTCGGCCGCGACGTGGTGGTGATCGGCGGCGGCATGACGGCGGTCGACGCGGCCGTGCAGTCGAAGCTGCTCGGGGCCGAGAACGTCACTATCGTCTATCGCCGCGGCCGCGCCGCCATGGGGGCCAGCAGCTACGAGCAGGATCACGCGACCTCGGCCGGGGTGCGGATCATCGCCGGCGCCGCACCGGTGCGCATCGTCGGCAACGGCGCGGTACGCGAGGTCGAGTTCGCCTATACCGAGGACCGCGCCGAGGGCCTGCGGCTGACCGCCGAGACCTTCCGCCTCAAGGCCGACCAGGTGTTCAAGGCGATCGGCCAGACGCTCGGCGGCGTGCCGGACGGCCTCGCTCTCGACGGCCGCAAGATCGCCGTCAGCGGCGCCGGGCGCACCAGCCTGCCGGGGATCTGGGCCGGCGGCGACTGCGCGGCGGGCGGCGACGACCTGACGGTGACCGCGGTCGCCGAGGGTCGCGACGCGGCCGAGGACATTCACATCGCGCTGACGGCGGGCTGACGCCCGCCCAGGGACAGGAGGCAGCAAAGATGGCCAACCTCTCGACCGACTTCGCGGGGATCCGGTCCCCCAACCCGTTCTGGCTCGCCTCGGCGCCGCCGACCGACAAGGAATACAACGTCGTGCGCGCCTTCCGGGCCGGCTGGGGCGGCGTCGTCTGGAAGACGCTGGGCGCCGCCGGGCCGCCGGTCGTCAACGTCAACGGCCCGCGCTACGGCGTGATCCACGGCGCCGACCGGCGCGTGCTCGGCCTCAACAACATCGAGCTGATCACCGACCGCCCGCTCGAGGTGAACCTGCGCGAGATCAAGCAGGTCAAGCGCGACTGGCCCGACCGGGCGATGGTGGTGAGCCTCATGGTGCCCTGCGACGAGGAGAGCTGGAAGGCGATCCTGAAGCGCGTTGAGGAGACCGAGGCCGACGGGGTGGAACTGAACTTCGGCTGCCCGCACGGGATGAGCGAGCGCGGCATGGGCTCGGCCGTCGGGCAGGTGCCCGAGTACATCGAGATGGTCACC
>CAZYBG010000244.1:0-1728 GCA_964645155.1 uncultured Rhodobacterales bacterium
CCTCCTTGATCTCGTTCAGCGACTTCCGCCCGAAGTTCGGGGTGCGGAGCATCTCGGCCTCGGTCTTCTGGATCAGATCGCCGATATAGACGATGTTGTCGTTCTTCAGGCAGTTCGCCGAGCGGACCGAGAGCTCGAGCTCGTCGACCTTCTTGAGCAGGAGCGGATTGAACTCCAGCCCGTCGTCGATCTCGCCCTTCAGGGCGCTTTCGGGCTCGTCGAAGTTGACGAAGATCGAAAGCTGGTCCTGCAGGATCCGCGCCGCATAGGCGACCGCGTCGTCGGGCGACAGCGAGCCGTCGGTCTCGACCTTGAGCGTCAGCTTGTCGTAGTCGAGTACCTGGCCCTCGCGGGTGGGCGTGACCTCGTAGCTGACCTTCTTGACCGGCGAGTAGATCGCATCGATCGGGATCAGGCCGATCGGGCTGTCCTCGGGGCGGTTCTTGTCGGCAGCCACGTAGCCCTTGCCGGTGTTCACCGTAAGCTCCATGAACACGTCGGCGCCGTCGTCGAGGTGGCAGATCACGTGATCGCGGTTCAGGATCTCGATGCCCGCGCTGGTCGAGATGTCGCCGGCGGTGACGACTGCGGGACCCTTGGCCGAGATCGACAGCCGTTTCGGGCCCTCGACATCCATGCGGATCGCGACGCCCTTGAGGTTCAGCACGATGTCGGTCACGTCCTCGCGGACGCCCGCGACCGACGAGAACTCGTGCAGCACGTTGTCGATCTGGACCGACGTGACCGCCGCGCCCTGAAGCGACGACATGAGAACCCGCCGCAGCGCGTTGCCGAGAGTGAGGCCGAAGCCCCGCTCGAGCGGCTCTGCCACCACGGTCGCCTGGCGCGAGGTGTCGGCGCCGGGCCGGACCTCCAGTTGCGCCGGCTTGATGAGCTCGGCCCAATTCTTGTGGATCATGCCTGTCGCCTCCATTCCTGTCCGCTGCCCATGTCCGAAAGCGGCGGACGCCCGAGGATCAAAATCACGAAACGGCGGGGCCGCGCGGATCGCGCACGGTCCCGACCGGAAAGACCGAATTACACCCGGCGGCGCTTGGGCGGCCGACAGCCGTTGTGGGCGATCGGCGTCACATCCCTGATCGACGTGATCTGGAAGCCGGCCGCGGCGAGCGCGCGGAGCGCGGATTCGCGGCCCGAGCCCGGACCCTGGACCTCGACCTCAAGCGTCTTGACGCCGTGCTCCTGCGCCTTGCGGCCCGCATCCTCGGCGGCCATCTGCGCGGCATAGGGCGTCGACTTGCGCGAACCCTTGAAGCCCATCGTGCCGGCCGACGACCATGCGATCGCGTTACCCTGCACGTCGGAGATCAGGATCTTCGTATTGTTGAATGACGAATTCACATGCGCCACCCCGGCGGCGATGTTCTTGCGTTCCTTCCGCTTGGCGCGGGTCTTTTCGCGTGCCATCTGCCTGCCCCCTATTTCTTCTTGCCCGCAATGGCCTTTGCGGGCCCCTTGCGCGTGCGGGCGTTGGTGTGGGTGCGCAGGTCGCCCTCGACGGTGAAGTTGGCGTCGATGTGCTCGCGGATCGCCAGTACCTCGGAGTCGTTCAGTTCGTTCACCCGGCGGCCCTGGTCGATGCCGACCGCCTCGCAGATCTTCTGGGCGATCTTCGGGCCGATGCCGTGGATGTAGGTCAGCGCGATCGGGACGCGCTTGGCGGTCGGGATGTTGACGCCAGCAATACGTGCCACGTGTCGTGGTCCT
>CAZYBG010000245.1:0-1721 GCA_964645155.1 uncultured Rhodobacterales bacterium
CGCGCCGGCGTGGCGAAGGCCGCGGCCACCGCATGGCCGGCAAGGCCGCGCCGGTGCGTCAGGCCGGCGAGCGCCATCATCGCGGCGGCGCCGCCATGGAACCGGTCGCCCAGCGCCACGACGATGCCGCGCCGCGGGTCGAGCCCGCACGCGGCGGCCGCGGCGACCAGCGGGTCGTCGGAGGCGCGCGCGTCGATCAGCCGGACCGGCCCCGCTGCGGCGCGGAAACTGAGACGCCGCAGCGAGGCCGTGCTGAACCGGCAGGTGCCGTCGTAGATCACCGCCGGCCCGTCGCCAGACGGTGGGGCGTCCGGCGGCGGGGCGCCGATCTGCGCCCGAGGGAGGGAAACGAAGTCGAGGTCCAGCATCCGGCTTTCAACCAAGGGTTGATTTAGCTGGCATAAATCACAACCATCGCCGCCGTCAAGCGCGCCGGCGCCCCCGCCGCCGGACGCGCCGCTGGAACACCGGGGCCGCGTCGCTAGTTCATCCGGTGAAGGAGTGCTGCCATGCCACGACCCGCAGCCCGGCCGATGCCCCGCATCATGCGGCTCTACCTGCGCCAGAGCCTTCTCGGCTTCGGCCTCGCCGCGCTCTTCACCGCGCTTCTGCTCGCGGCCGATGTCGGCGGGCTCCGCCACCTTGTCACCCATACCGAGGACGGGCCGCTCGCGGTCATGCTTCTCGTGGTGTTCAACGGGATCGTGTTCGCGGGCGCCCAGTTCGGCATCGCGGTGATGCGGCTCGCCGCGCCGGACGATGCGGTCGGCGGCGCGGGCGGCGGCAGCTCGGGGGCGGCGCCCGCCGCCTTGGAGCTTGCCCCCGAGCTTGCCCCTGTGCGGGTGGCTCAGCCCGGCTCGGGCAGGAGTTCGGTCGCGAGGCGATAGGCCTCGAGTTCGTCGGGCAGCAGGATGTAGATCTCGTCGGGCGGCGTCTCCAGCCCGTGCTGGAGCATCGAGGGCTCGACCCCCATCTCGTCGAGATAGGCCACCACCTCGGACAGGCCGCGCTGGATGTCGGCGACCGCGACGAAGGCCGGCAGGATGACGTTCTCGCCGAAATAGTGCTGGTGGACGCCGACCCGGGCGCCGCGGTCGACGCTGCGCAGGCTGCCGCCCGCCAGCATGTAGGGGCAGGCCGACAGGCAGACGGCGCCGTCCTCCATCACCGTGGGCAGGTCGGCCGCGCGGATCGCCCGGCCGATCGCCAGCGCATCGGCGACCGATCCGCCGGGGCTGAGCAGCGCGACCCGCTCGGGCGGGGTCGCCAGCGCCGCGAGGTGATCGGCGAAGCGCGCCCCGTCGCCCTCGGCGATCTGCCCGACCAGCCGCAGCGTCGCGCCATCGGCCTCGAAGGTCAGCCGGGTCGGCATCGCGTCGGGCACGGTGAAGGGCAGGCCGGGGCGGCGGTCGGGCAGCTCGCGCGGCGCGTAGCGCCGGGTCTGGTCGCCCGGTGCAATGGGCTCGGACGCGGGCGGCGCGGCCGAGGGCAGGGCGAGCGACGGTATCGCGCGCAGGAAGTCGCCGCCGATCATCATCAGCCCGAGGCCGATCTGCAGCCCGAGGAGCCAGCGGATCGCCCTGTGGGTCGAGGCCTGTCCCAAGCGCATGCGGGCCGCCATCATCCCCGCTCGATGCCGTCGCGGGCGGCGTCGCGCGGCGGCGGCGCCACCTCGACGACCTGCGGCCCGGTCCGCGGCGGCGGGCCGCCGGCGGGCCGCG
>CAZYBG010000246.1:0-1579 GCA_964645155.1 uncultured Rhodobacterales bacterium
GCGCTTGGCGGTCGGGATGTTGACGCCAGCAATACGTGCCACGTGTCGTGGTCCTTTCGTTGCGGTTCCGTAGCGCCAGAACCTTTTTTCACAACTCGGACCCGGAAGGCGCGAGGCCACCGGGCCGACGATCACATCCTGCGTTCCGAAGGGCGATTCCCTGAGAAAACAAGACGATTCTCTTGCGAGAAGCCGTGATTTATGGGCTTTTGCCGGACGCGTCAAGACCGCGTTTTCACCGTTTGTCAAGAACCTTCGCGATGGCGGCGGCCACCGCGTCGACCGTATCCAGCCCCGCCACCGGCGAGAGCTTGCCATGGGCGTAATAGTAGCCGATCAGCGGCGAGGTCTTCTTGTAGTATTCCATCAGCCGCTGGCGGAGCGAGGCTTCGTTGTCGTCGGCCCGGCGGCGCAGGTCGGTCGAGCCGCAGACATTGCAAACCCCTGGCGTTCTCGTGGGCTTCGTGCGGTCGTGGTAGACCTCGCCGCAGT
The DNA here is from genome assembly GCA_964645155.1 of uncultured Rhodobacterales bacterium. Taxonomy (GTDB): domain Bacteria; phylum Pseudomonadota; class Alphaproteobacteria; order Rhodobacterales; family Rhodobacteraceae; genus CAZYBG01. The sequence goes on from CAZYBG010000246.1 coordinate 493, forward strand.
TGCCGCAGGTGAAACGGCCGCTGATCCGCTCGACCAGCGCGGCGTCGTCGACGCGCATCTCGATCACCGCATCGAGAGGCTGCCCGACGCGGTCGAGAAGCGCGCCGAGCGCGTCGGCCTGGGCGAGCGTGCGCGGGAAGCCGTCGAAGATGAAGCCGGCGCCGTCGGCACCGCGGAGCCGCTCCTCGATCAGACCGATGACGATCTCGTCGGTGACGAGGTCGCCGCGATCCATCACCTCGGCGACCCGGCGGCCAATCTCGGTGTCCGAAGCGCGAGCCTCGCGCAGCATGTCGCCGGTCGAGAGCTGGACCATGCCGCGGGCATCGGCAAGCCGCCGCGCCTGGGTGCCCTTGCCGGCCCCCGGCGGTCCCAGCAGGATCACGTTCTTCATCGACGCGACGGCGCCTTCCGCGGGGTGCCTCCGCCGGCGGGCCGCTTGCGGCCGCGGAGCTGCGACCGCTCGATCAGCCCCTCGTACTGATGGGCGAGGAGGTGCGCCTGGACCTGCTGGATCGTGTCCATCGTTACCGACACGACGATCAGCACCGAGGTGCCGCCGAAGTAGAACGGAACCGCAAGCTCCGCCCGCAGGATCTCGGGCAGGAGGCAGACGAGCGCGAGATAGGCCGAGCCGAGGGCGAGGATGCGCACCACGACATAGTCGAGATACTCCTCGGTCTTCTTGCCGGGCCGGATGCCGGGGATGAAGCCGCCCTGGTTCTTGAGGTTCTCGGCGACCTCTTCCGACTTGAAGGCGACCTGCTGGGTATAGAAGTACGAGAAGAAGACGATCATCGCGGTGAAGAACAGCAGGTAGAGCGGTTGCCCCGGCCCGAAATAGGCCAGGACCGTCGACATGACCGGACCCGTCTGCTGGCCCGAGAAGGTCGAGATCGTGACCGGCAGAAGCAGCAGCGACGAGGCGAAGATCGCCGGGATCACGCCGGCCGGGTTCACCTTGATCGGCAGGTGCGAAGAGCCGCCGTCATAGACCTTCATGCCGACCTGGCGGCGCGGATACTGGATGTGGATCTTGCGCAGCGATCGCTCCATGAAGACCACAAACATGATCACCGCGATCACC
>CAZYBG010000247.1:0-1575 GCA_964645155.1 uncultured Rhodobacterales bacterium
GGGGGCGGCCCGCCGCAGGAGGCCCGCAACCCCGCCGACCCGGCCGACATCGTCGGCACCGTCCGCAGCGCGACGCCCGCCGACGTCGAGGCCGCGCTCGCCGCAGCCCGCCCGTGGGACGCCGCGCCCGCCGAACGCGCCGCGATCCTGCGCAAGGCCGCGACCCTCTGCGAGGAGAACTTCGGCCGGTTCTTCGCCGTGCTCGCGCGCGAGGCCGGCAAGACGCTGCCCGATGCCGTCGCCGAGCTGCGCGAGGCGGTCGACTTCCTGCGCTACTATGCCGGCGAGATCGCCGATCTTCCCCGTCTTCCAAATATCCCGGGGGGCCCGCCGCAGGCGGGCGGGGGCAGCGCCCCCTCGCCGCTCGGCCGCGTCGCCTGCATCTCGCCCTGGAACTTCCCGCTCGCCATCTTCACCGGCCAGGTCGCGGCCGCGCTCGCCGCCGGCAACGCGGTGCTGGCCAAGCCTGCCGAGCAGACCCCGCTCACCGCCTTCGAGGCGGTCGGCCTGCTGCACGCGGCCGGCGTGCCCCGCACCGCGCTCCAGCTGCTGCCGGGCGACGGCGCCGGCGTCGGCGCCGCGCTCGCCGCCGACCCGCGGGTCGACGGCGTCGCCTTCACCGGCGGCACCGACACCGCGCGCGCGATCCAGCGCAGCATGGCAGCCCACCTCGCCCCCGGCGCGCCCTTCATCGCCGAGACCGGCGGCCTCAACGCGATGATCGTCGATTCGACCGCGCTGCCCGAGCAGGCGGTGCGCGACATCCTCGCCTCGGCCTTCCAGTCCGCCGGCCAGCGCTGCTCGGCGCTGCGCTGCCTCTACCTGCAGGAGGACATCGCGGCCGACCTGATGACGATGCTGGAGGGCGCGATGGATACGCTCCGCTCCGGCGACCCGTGGGACCTCGCCACCGATATCGGCCCGCTGATCGACGCCGGCGCGCAGCAGGCGATCGGCCGCCATCTGGCGCAGGCCCGATCGCAGGGCCGCCTGGTCAAGGCGCTGCCGGTCCCCGGGTCGGGCCACTTCCTCGGGCCGGCGCTGGTCCGGGTCGGCGGGATCGGGGACCTCGGCGGGCGCGAGACCTTCGGCCCCGTCCTCCACGTCGCCACGTTCCGGGCCGACGACCTGCCGCGCGTCGTCGCCGCGATCAACGCCACCGGCTACGGCCTGACCTTCGGCCTGCACACCCGGATCGACGACCGGGTGCAGCAGGTGACCGACGCGCTCCGCGCCGGCAACGCCTATGTCAACCGCAACCAGATCGGCGCCGTGGTCGGCTCGCAGCCGTTCGGCGGCGAGGGGCTGTCCGGCACCGGGCCGAAGGCGGGCGGGCCGCACTACCTGCCGCGCTTCACCCGCGCCCCGGCGCCGTCCCCGGGCGCGGCCTGGGACGGCGCGATGACCGCGGCAGCGGCTGCGGCCGCCCTCGCCGCGGCCCACCCGGGCACGGCCTATCCAGGCACGGCGCCCGCGCCGCGCGACCTGCCCGGCCCGACCGGCGAGATGAACCGGCTGTCGTTCCACCCCCGCCTGCCGCTCCTCTGCCTCGGGCCGGGGGCCGCGGCCGCCCGC
>CAZYBG010000248.1:0-1537 GCA_964645155.1 uncultured Rhodobacterales bacterium
GCCGCGCATCATCACCTCGTGGTTGCCGCGGCGCGCGCCGTAGGAGTTGAAGTCGCGCACCGGCACCTGCCGTTCGACCAGGTAGCGGCCGGCCGGCGTCGTCTCCTTGAACGAGCCGGCGGGGCTGATGTGGTCGGTCGTCACCATGTCGCCGAGGATGGCGAGGGGCCTCGCGCCGACGATGTCCTCGATCTTGCCCGGCTGGCGGTCCATGCCGCGGAAATAGGGCGGGTTCTGCACATAGGTCGACGAGGGCGGCCAGTCGTAGGTGAGGCTGTCGGTCACCCTGACCGCCTGCCACTTCTCGTCGCCCTTGAAGACGTCGGCGTACTTGCGCCGGAACGCCTCGCGCGTGACGGTCTTCTCGACCAGCGCGGCGATCTCCTGCTGGCTCGGCCAGATGTCCCTGAGGAACACGTCGCGGCCCTCGCGGTCCTGGCCGAGCGGCGCGGTCGTGATGTCGATGTTCATGTCGCCGACCAGCGAATAGGCCACGACCAGCGGCGGCGAGGCGAGGTAGTTGGCGCGCACGTCGGGGCTGATCCGTCCCTCGAAGTTGCGGTTGCCCGACAGCACGCTGACCGCGATCAGGTCGCTCTCGGCGATGCAGCGCGAGATCTCGGGCGCCAGCGGCCCCGAATTCCCGATGCAGGTGGTGCAGCCGTAGCCGACGAGGTTGAAGCCCATCGCGTCGAGGTCGTCCTGCAGGCCGGCCGCCTCGAGATACTCGCTCACCACCTGGCTTCCCGGCGCCAGCGACGTCTTGACCCACGGCTTGCGCATCAGCCCCTTCTCGCGCGCCTTCCGCGCCACAAGGCCGGCGCCGATCATCACGTAGGGGTTCGAGGTGTTGGTGCACGAGGTGATCGCCGCGATCACGATCGAGCCGTCATGAAGCTGGTAGCCGCCGTCCGCGCCGCCCCCCGCACCGGCGACATGGCCGCGCTTGTGGTGGCCCTCGTCGCCGGGGATCGCCGCGGGCTCCGGCGGTCCGCCCTCGCCCTCCCAGCGGATCTCCTGCTTGGCGTTCACGTCGGGCGCCGGGCGCTGGCCCTTCACATAGGCGCGGAAGGCCGCGGCCGCGGTGTCGAGCGGCAGGTGGTCCTGCGGCCGCTTCGGCCCCGAGATCGCCGGCACCACGTCGCCCATGTCGAGGTGGAGCGTGTCGGTATAGACCGGGTCGTAGTCCGGGCCGCGCCACATCCCGTTGGCCTTGGCATAGGCCTCGACCAGCGCGATGCGCGCCTCGTCGCGGCCGGTCAGGCGGAGGTATTTCAGCGTCTCGCCGTCGATCGGGAAGAAGCCGCAGGTGGCGCCGTATTCGGGCGCCATGTTGCCGATCGTCGCGCGGTCGGCCAGCGGCAGGTGGTCGAGGCCCGGCCCGTAGAACTCGACGAACTTGTTCACCACGCCCTTCTTGCGCAGCATCTGCACGACCTTGAGGACGAGGTCGGTGGCGGTCGTGCCCTCCTTCATCTGCCCGGTCAGCCTGAAGCCCACCACCTCGGGGATCAGCATCGACACCGGCTGGCCCAGC
>CAZYBG010000249.1:0-1518 GCA_964645155.1 uncultured Rhodobacterales bacterium
CTCGTTGAACGCGGTGAAGAGCGCGGCGTTCAGCGCCTGGCCGCCCGGGCTGTCGGCGAACTCGACATAGGCCGCGAACTCGTCGTCCGAGAGCGGCCGGTAGGCCAGCGAGGTGAAGGAATAGACCCAGTCGACGGTATCCTCGCGCACATCGGGCTCCTGGCCCCAGACATCGGCCAGAAGCTCCTGCTCGGGCAACGGCGCGTCGAAGGCGTTGCCGTCGACCAGGCCCATGTAGAAGGCGTAGTTCGCGGTCAGCGCGCCGGCGACGTTCGATTCGATCAGGTCGTTGACCTCGGCAAAACGGGTCAGCAGGTCCCATCGCGGGCCGCCCTCGGCGCGCAGTTCGCGCCAGCCGAGGCTCGCGGTGTCCTCGACATCGTCGTCGAGCATCGCGCGCCGGGCGGACAGCTCCAGCCCGACGATGCGCTCGCCCTCGGGCGTGGTGAAGAAGGCGACGACCTCGCCGATCTCGGCGTCGCTCAGCGCCGCGCCCAGATCGCCGCGCAGCGTCTCCTCCATCCGCGCCACGTCGTAGACCGCCTCGACGGTGGCAGTCCAGGCCGCGCCGCCGCGGTCGCCGAGCAGGTCGGCGCCCAGGTCCGCGCCGTAGGACAGCCCCTCGTCACGCATGATGGCGAGGAGCTCGCCCATCCCCAGCACCTCCCACAGGGCGTCGGTGCGCTCCTGCGCCGCGGCGGGCGCGGCGGCCGCGGCGGCGGCAAGCCCGAGCGCGAGGGCGACAGCGAGGCGGGCGGCGGCAAGCCGGGCGGCGGCGAAGGGCATCGGCGATCCTGTCGTCTGCATCGCCGATATTTACGGTGTGGCCGGCGGAATTCCAAGGCTGCTGCAGGCGAACGCCGCGGGTTTCGGGCCGGCCGTAGCGGGGCCGGTCGTCGCGGGCCGGTCGTCGCGGGCCGGTCGTCGCGGGCCGGTCGTCGCGGGCCCTCGTTCTCCGCCTGAGTTGCCCGGCCCGTCGTTCCCGGCCAGCCCCCGGGGCCGCCCCGCCTCGCGCGCCAGTTCCCGACCCGACCCCCGCCCCCAACCACCGTCGCACCCCGTCCGGCCCGCCGGGCGGCGCGCCGAAAACCGGTTGCGTAGCGCAACGCGAGCCGCTACATCGCCGCTCCACGACCCCTGACGCGGAGAGGTGCCGGAGTGGTCGATCGGGGCGGTCTCGAAAACCGTTGTGGGTGCAAGCCCACCGTGGGTTCGAATCCCACCCTCTCCGCCAGCTAAACTTGAGCGGTCTCGCTTAAGCCGCCTGAAACAAACGAGAAAACTTAAGATGCGCATCCGGCAGCTGCCGGTTCGCTTGTTCTGCAGCACTTTTTGCTGCACACTTTGCTGCACAAGCGGTCTGACACGGCCTTCCCATGAGCATCGTCCGCCGGGGCAGCACCTTCCATCTTCGCCGTCGCGTACCGCGGCGGTACCGTAGCGTTGAGCCGCGCGGGACGGTCTGGATCAGCCTGCACACCGATTCCGGGACGCTGGCGCGGGCCAAGGCGGAGCGGG